>NZ_JBEXSJ010000059.1:0-37823 GCF_040613535.1 Kribbella sp. NPDC006257 | reverse complement strand
GTCCGCAGACGCGGCAAGGTGTCCGGACCCACGAGTTCCGGACGGCCGGAGCGGGCAATGGGGAGTGGGGTCACCTACTCGGCCGAGGGGGACACCTACTCGGGGGCGGGGTCAGCGCACACCTTGTCCGCAGACACGGCAAGGTGTCCGGACCCACGAGTTCCGGACGGCCGGAGCGGGCAATGGGGGGTGGGCTCACCTACTCGGCCGAGGGGGACAACTACTGGGGGGTGGAAATTCGCGGTGTGGCGGGACTTTTCGGCAGTGCGGCGGGAAAATCGGTCTACCCCCGGCTCTGGACTGATGAAAACGGTTTTCATATAGTGGAGGTATGGCCGCCCAGCGCAAGACCCCGCTGACCCTGCTCGTCGGGCTTTCGACGACGCTCCGCGAACCCGTTCTCGACTCGCTGATCGACGCCGGCACGGTCGCCGTCGTGGTGGATCAGGACGAGTTGCCCAGGCGCGGCGTGCTGTCCTGGCGGGTGCTGGACGCGTCGGGTCCGATCGACGCCGGTGAGTTCACCGTCGACGACGACTGCGGCTCCTGCCAGCTGATCGAGTCGCTGCTCCCATTGCTGGAGACTCTGATCGCTCGCGAGCACTGGCAACACGTAGTACTGGCTGCTCCACCTGCGATGGAAGCTCGGTCCCTCGCCAACGCCCTGACCGCGACGCTGCCCGAGATCGCGGTCGACACCGTCACCTGCGTCGTCGATGCCGTCCTGCTCGTCGCGCAGCTGTCCGGCGACGAACTCCTGGACGAGCGCGGCCTCGCCTTGGGACCGCCCGACCGACGGAATGTCGCCGAGCTGACCGCACGGCAGATCGAGTACGCCGACATCTGCGTGCTCGCGAACGCCCACCGCAACCCGAGCCCCGAGCGCCTGCACAACCTGCTGCTCCACCTGAACCCCCGCACCACCGTGGTCGACGCGGATCCAGCCGGCGTACCGACCCAGTCCGTCGGCAGGACAGGGCTCTTCGACTTCCAGGCTGCCGAGGCGTGGGCCGGCGATCTCGCGGCAGAGGATCGCCTGCAGCCCAGCGGCAACGGCGTCACCACCGTCTTCTGGCGATCCACCAGGCCCCTGCACCCGGCGCGCCTGAACGATGCTCTGGAAGACATCGTCGATGGTGTCGTGCGCAGCCGGGGCGTGATGTGGCTCGCCAACCGCCCAACCCAACGCGTCCGCTGGGAGTCCGCCGGCTACAGCGCATCCCTAGGCGCACTGGGCGAATGGGCCGACACCGAGCACCTGGCCGAATGCACCGTCGTCGCCACCGGCGTCGGCCTCGACCCAGCCCGCCTCCAAGCGATCCTCGACGCCTGCCTCCTCACCGAATCCGAACTAGCCACCCTCGACTGGCAAGCCCTCGAAGATCCCTTCGCCGGCGTCCTCTGACGAGTGGCGTCGAACTGAGCTACCCGCTGGAGGAACCGCTCACCGGTGTCCTCTAGCGGGACGCGGCGAGGTGCGCAGCCGCGGCAGCTTGCAGGTGATCGAGATCCGACGAGACCGTCGCGAAGGTGTAGCCCTCACCAAGCCGCTGCCGGGCGACCTCTCCGCTCGGCGTATGGATCCCGGCCGCGATCCCTGCCGCGGCAGCGGTCTCCGCAATCAACGCCAACGCAGCATTGAACGGCACCGCAACGTCCGGATCGCCCGGAAACCTGCCGCCGACCGCAAGACAGAGATTCGACGGCCCGACATAGATCCCGTCCAGCCCGGGCGTCGCACAGATCGCCTCGACGTTCGCCAGCCCCTGCCGCGTCTCGATCATCGCCAGTACGACGGTCGCCGCGTCCGCATCGGCCGGAGTCGGCCCGATCCGCAGCCCCGCCCGGGTCGGCCCGTAGGACCGGATCCCAACGGGTGGATACCGAGCAGCCCGTACGGCGTACGCCGCGTCCTCCGCCGAGTCGATCAACGGCACGATCACGCCCGCTGCGCCGGCGTCCAGCGCCCGCCCGATCGGCGTCGCATGGTTCGCCTCGACCCGCACCAGCCCGACCGAGGATCCGCCCGCCTCGATCGCGATCAGCCCGTCCAGCAGACCGCGAGTCCCCAGCAAGCCGTGCTGACCGTCGAGCACCACGTAGTCGTAACCGATGCGCGCGATCCGCTCGGTGGCAGCGGGCGCGTCCAGCGTCACCCAATAGCCAACGGCCTTCTCCCGCGCACGCAACCGATCCGCGAACCCATTGGAATCCATACCGCTGTTCTACCCGATCAGCGGTAGCCGAGCTGCGTGGTCGCCGAGCATTTCGTGGTCGTGGTCGTCGAGAGGTAGGCGACCGGTTGCCTTGAGCACGTAAGTGGTGGTGTTCCAGCCGATCACGTCCCACGCGTCCGGGCCGAACAACCCGTCGAGGGTCCGCGCGGTCACCTGCAGGCCCTCTGGATCCGGCTCGGGCGCGTCGGGCAGTTCGAGGATCAGGTCGAGGTGGTGAACGGTCGCCTCCATCACCAGCGTCGCCACGAAGTCGCCGACCCGTAGTACGTGGCCCTGCGTCTCGACCAGGTGATGCTTGTCGGTCAACGCGACCGCGGCAGCCCGTACGGCGGCTTCGGACAGCTCCCGCCAATGCCCGACGAGCGTCCGCGAGGGATTCTTGTACGCCGAGGCGACCGTCCGCACGAAGCTGGTGTCGGACGCCGTACCGGCCGGGTGATCTGCCCAATAGCTGACGAAATCGCGATCCGGCTCGGCGGTCGACGGCGTCGCGAAGGCCGCCAGCGCGCGCTCCGCGTCGTACAGCAGATGCACCAGCAACGGCCCGATCGCCATTCCGTCGCACCGGGTCGGCCGGTCGAAGTCCTCGTCCGTCAAGGCCTGCACGGTCTCAGTCAGCCGCCCGTAGCTACGGCCCAACGTCCCGGCCAGTCCCAACGGCAATGCTCCTCGCTCCGGCGCCCTCATAGGTCGAACGTAAACCCGTCACCCAGCGATGCCAAGCGCGGGCGCTGCGCCGACGCCACCTGGCAATCGGTCGGCGAAGCGTTCCGCCGCCTGCACGCCGTCAGGTTCCCTCGCGGGTTGACCGGAACGCTCGAGCAGGATCGGATCGAGCTCACCCACCACGACCCGGTCGCAACGCTGCACGAAGAGATGACCGCGGCGAAGGTGTTGCCAGAAGCAACCAAATTCCTCCCGGCCGTGCACGCTCTGATCGATGCCGAGGCGGACCGGTTACCCAGTACGCCGCCGGCCCTGCTGCACAGGGACGTGAACACGGAGAACATCATCGTCGGCGCCGGGACCGCGACCCTGATCGACTGGGGTCACCCGCACATCGGCGACCCGCGGGCGGAGATCTCGGCCCTCGACGAACCCAAGCTCTAACGTCCGAAAGAGTGGATCACACGTCCCTCCACTTCTTCGGACGCAACGACTAGACCGGCGGGACGCCGTGGCGCTTCGTGGAGAAGTGGCGGGATTTGGTTTGGGCGGCGGCCAGGCGGGCGATCAGGTCGTCGCGGAGGTTCTCCGGTTCGACGATCGCGTCGATCACCAGGTCGGCGGCGAGCCGGAGGATGTCGATGTCGGTCTCGTACTCCTCGCGCAGCTTGGAGACGTACTCGACCCGCTCGCCTTCGTCCGCGATCTCCTGGATCTTGTTGTAGTACACGGCATTGATCGCCGCCTCCGGCCCCATCACCGCGATCTTCGCCGTCGGCAACGCGATACACGCGTCCGGCGAGAACCCCGGCCCGCACATCGCGTAAAGCCCTGCCCCATAAGCCTTCCGGACGATCACCGACACGGTCGGCACGGTCGCCTCGGAGACCGCGGTGATCATCTTCGCGCCGTGCCGGATGATCCCGGCCCGCTCCACCTCGGAGCCGATCATGAACCCGGGCACGTCGCACAGATACACCAGCGGCACGTTGAACGCGTCGCACAGCCAGATGAACCGGGCCGCCTTGTCCGCCGAGTCGACGAACAACACCCCTCCCTTGACCGCCGGCTGGTTCGCCACGATGCCGACGACCTGCCCGGCGAGCAGCCCGAACCCGGTCACCAGCTCCGGCGCATAAGCAGGCTTCAGCTCGAAGAACGTGTCCGAGTCGAGCAGCGCGTCGATCACGTCATGGATGTCGAACCCGACCGATTCCTCGACCGGCACCAGATCCCGGGTGAACGGACGGCCCGCCTCCGACGCGTCGTACGACGGGGGCCGCACCTGCCAGGAACCCGGCAGATAAGAGAAGTACTGCTTCGCCAGCTCGATCGCCTCGGTGTCGTCGGCGGCGAGCAGATCGCCACAGCCCGACACCGTGGTGTGCATCCGGGCGCCGCCCATCTCCTCCAGCGTCACCTTCTCGCCGACCACCATCTCGGCCATCCGCGGCGACCCGAGGTACATCGAGGCGTTGCCGTCGACCATGATCACCAGGTCGCAGAAGGCCGGGATGTACGCACCGCCCGCGGCCGACGGACCGAACAGGCAGCAGATCTGCGGCACCTTGCCGGACAGCGCGACCTGGTTGTGGAAGATCCGGCCCGCACCACGCCGGCCCGGGAAGAGGTCGACCTGGTCGGTGATCCGGGCGCCGGCCGAGTCGATCAGCCAGAAGATCGGCAGCTCGTCACGCAGCGCGACCTCGGTGATCCGGACGATCTTCTCGACCGTCCTGGCTCCCCACGACCCCGCCTTGACCGTCGGGTCGTTGGCGACCAGCAACGCCGGCCGCCCGTCGACCAGCGCCCGGCCGGTGACCACGCCGTCCGCGGGCAGGCCCGGGTTCAGCGCGTTCGCCAGCTGGGCGTCCTCGACGAAGCTGCCCTCGTCGACGAGCAGCGCGATCCGGTCCCGCACATACAGCTTGTTCTGGGCGGCGAGTTTGGCGGCCGCCTTCTCCGGCGGCGCCACCGTCGCCTCCCGGGCGACCTTGACCTCAGTCCAGTGATCCCGACTCATAACGCCCTTTCTACCTTGCTTACGTCCGAAGAAGCGGAGGGACGTCGTCAACAGTTCTTCGGACGTAACGCAATCACTCGACGGGGAGGCCGAGGCCGCGGGCGATCAGCATCCGCTGTACTTCGGAGGTGCCTTCGCCGATCTCCAGGATCTTCGCGTCCCGGTAGAACCGGGTCACCGGGTACTCCTCCATGAATCCGTAGCCGCCGAACACCTGAGTCGCGATCCGGGTCGCGGTCACCGCGGACTCGGTCGCATACAGCTTCGCAACGGCCGCCGCCTGCTTGAACTCCTTCATCGGCGCGCCCGCATCCTTCAGCGCCGCCGCCCGGTAGACGAGCAGCTCGGCCGCGTCGGCCATTACCTTGAGATCGGAGATCTGGAACGCAACGCCCTGCTTCTGCCCGATCGGTACGCCGAACGTCTTCCGCTCACCGGCGTACTGGACCGACATCTCCAGGCAGGCCTTGATGCACCCGAGTGCCACCGCGCCGATCGCGACCCGGCCGTCGTCGAGGGTGGCCAGGAACTGCCCGAAGCCCTTGCCACGCTCACCGAGCAGGTTCGCCGCCGGCACCCGGCAGCCGCTGAACGACAGCGGGTGGGTGTCCGAAGCGTGCCAGCCGAGCTTGTCGTACGCCGCCTCGGCGACGAAGCCCGGCGTACCGGTCGGGACGATGATCGTGGAGATCTCGGGCCGGCCGTCCGCCTTCTCGCCGGTCCGCGCGGTGACCGTGACCAGCGAGGTGATCGCGGAGCCGGAGTTGGTGATGAACTGCTTCGAGCCGTCGATCACCCACTCGTCGCCGTCCAGTACGGCGCGGGTCTTGGTCGCCCCCGCGTCGGAACCCGACTCCGGCTCGGTCAGCCCGAACCCGGCCAGCCGACGCCCGGCGACCAGGTCCGGCAGCCACTCGTCCTTCTGTGCGTCGGTGCCGAACGTCAGCAGAGGGTTGATCCCCAGCCCGACCGCCGCCTCGAGCGTGATGCCCATCGACTGGTCGACCTTGGAGATCTCCTCGATCGCGACGCAGAGGCTGGTGAAGTCGCCGCCAGAACCGCCGTACTGCTCCGGGGCGGTCAGCCCGAACAGGCCGAGCCCACCCATCTTCTGGACCACCTCGACCGGGAAGTAGTGCTTGCGATCCCACTCCGCCGCGTGCGGGGCGATCTCGGCCTGGGCGAAGTCGCGCACGCTGTGGCGGAACTCGCGGTGCTCTTCGGACAGCTCGTACGACATGGCTCTTCTCCCGGCAGGCTCGCTCGTGATTGACGCTTACGTAAACGTAAAGCATGATCGGGGATGTGCACAATGACCAGGTGACTCTCGAGACGTGGTCGATCGCCCAGCTGGCAGCCGAGTACGACGTCACCCTGCGCACGATCCGGTTCTATGAGGACCGCGGCCTGCTCACCCCCGAGCGGCGCGGCACGGTCCGGGTCTACCACCCGCGCGACCGGGTCCGGCTGGGCCTGATCCTGCGCGGCAAACGGCTCGGCTTCAGCCTCGACGAGATCGCGACCATCGTCGACATGTACGACGCGGAGCCGGGCGAGGAGGGCCAGTTGGTCTACCTGCTGCACCAGATCGGCACCCGGCGCGCGGAGCTCGAGCAGCGCCGCCGCGACATCGACGAGACGCTGCGCGAACTGGCCGAGGTCGAGGACCGCTGCCAGGCCGACCTCCGGGCGCTGCGTGCCCGTTAGGCCCGAAGCGGCCGAACAAGGGCCCCGACGAGTACTCCGTGGCCTGGTGACGCGCTAGTATTGAGCGCGCAGCCTGTGGTCGTCGGGTTCGAGCCGATGACCACCTCGTTTTCCGGCTCGTTGATTGCTCGCAGAAGCGGTGGGGCTCAGCTGCATCACCGGGGTCGCCAGTGCGACGACACTGTGGCCTCGTCAGGCAGCGGGTAGGCGCGTGCGGTGCTGCCGTTCCGCCATGGCATCCGTGCCGTGGCCTTTCCGAGGAGATTCTTTGGCCCGTCAAGGCCAGCGCCAGTCCGGCGCTACCGGTACTGCTTCCCGCCGCAGGCGTCGTGGCCGCAGTACCGACTCCGACGGCCTGATCCCGGTGCTGGCGAAAGCCGTCCGGGAGGTCGAGGCCGCCGTCGAGCGCGGCAATGTGCGGCCCTCGATCCGCACCAAGTTCCAGGTCGTCGCTCTGCTGGTGCGCGAGGAGCGCGCCCGGGTGAACCACGACGACAGCTCCGGCGACGCCTATCGCGAGGAGCAACTCCGCCGGCTGGACGGGATCGCGACGATCCTGGCCAAGTCGGCCGCCCGCGACACCTCACTGCTCGTGCTGCTCGCCGAGGACGCGGTGATGTCCCCCGCGGCCGTCACGCTCAAGCGCGAGATGCAGGTCGCGGCCGGCGAGGAGCCGACCGTCGAGGAGCCACCGGCCCCCGAGCCGGCCGAGACCAACGCCGCGCCGGTACGCCGGGTGGTGCCGCAATCGGTCGTCCAGCGGCAGCTCGCCAACCCGTTCCTGGCCCCGGACTTCTCGGCCGCACCGCCGCCGAAACCGCGAGCCCGCCGGCTCGCCGGGTGGGAGCTGATCACCCCGCTGCTCAAGTCCTTCGAATACGCGTCGGCATCGGCCAGCAAGGCTCTGCCGGAGCCTGGTTTCGTCAAGCTCAGCCCGGGCCTCGAACTGATGCGGCACCAGGGCCAACTCGTCGCCTCCGCGGCCGCCGGCCATCGGACCTTCCTGCTGGCCGACGAGCCGGGTCTGGGCAAGACGGCCCAGGCGCTGCTGGCTGCGCATGCGGCCGATGCGTATCCGCTGCTCGTCGTCGTACCGAACGTCGTGAAGACCAACTGGGCCCGCGAGGCCGCCATCTGGACCCCGGCCAAGAAGGCCACCGTGATCCACGGTGACGGCGACACGATCGACGGGTTCGCCGACATCGTCATCGTCAACTACGAGGTGCTGGACCGGCATGTCGGCTGGCTCGGCGACCTCGGGTTCCGCGGCATGGTCGTGGACGAGGCGCACTTCATCAAGAACAAGAAGTCGCAGCGCTCGCGCAACGTGCTGCAACTGTCCGAGCGGATCCGCAGCCGGACCGGGCGGCCGTTGCTGATGGCGCTCACCGGAACGCCGCTGATCAACGACATCGAGGACTTCACCGCGATCTGGCAGTTCCTCGGCTGGATCGACGAGAAGGGCCCGGGCGGCATCCTGATGGAGGCGCTCGAGGAGACCGAGCTGACGCCGGCCGATCCCGGTTTCTACGCGGCCGCCCGGGCCGCCGTGATCAACCAGGGCATCGTCCGGCGACGCAAGGTGGACGTGGCCGCGGACATCCCGGCGCGCCGGATCGCCGATCTCCCCGTCGAGCTCGACGGTGCGGTCGGCCACTCGATCCGGCAGGCCGAGCGCGAGCTCGCCGACCGGCTGGTCGAGCGGTACGAGAACGCCCTGGCGACCCGGAAGTCCGGCACCGTCGTGGACGGCATCGACCACGACCTGGTGCGCCAGGTGGCCGGCTGGGAGCGGGCCGACAAGGACGCGGCGAAGACCGGCGAGAACGTGTTCAGCCTGCTCAACCGGATCGGCAACGCGAAGGCCGGGCTGGCCGCCGACTACGCGGCACAGCTCGCGCACAACGTCGGCAAGGTGGTCTTCTTCGCCCGGCACATCGAGGTGATGGACGTCGCCGAGAAGCTCTTCACCGAGCGCGGCATCCGGTTCGCCTCGATCCGCGGCGACCAGACGGCTCGCAAGCGCCAGGCCAACATCGACGCGTTCGTGAACGACCCCGAGGTCTCCATCGTCGTCTGCTCGCTGCTGACGGCCGGCGTCGGCATCAACCTCCAGGTCGCCTCGAACGTCGTCCTCGCCGAGCTCTCCTGGACCAACGCCGAACAGACCCAGGCGATCGACCGGGTGCACCGGATCGGCCAGGAAGAGCCAGTCACCGCCTGGCGCATCATCGCCGCCCAAACCATCGACACCCGGATCGCCGACCTCATCGACGCCAAGGCCGGCCTGGCCGCGCGCGCCCTGGACGGCTCCGACGAAGAGGTCGGCTCCTCCGCCGACTTCCAGCTCGAAGCCCTGGCCGCCCTCCTCACCAACGCCCTCACCAAGTAGCAGCCGTTCAACGGTAGGTAGGGGACGGCGGCCGCACCTCGGGAGCCGGGATCTCGAGGTGCGGGTCGGTGGCGAGCTTGTCCAGGTCGGCGGCAGGGACCGTCCATTTCTTCGCGGCGTCGGAGGCGCTGGAGGCCTGGATCCGTTCTTGGATGTTCACCGACCGGTTGCCGGGACGATCCTGGCGGACCGTACGGGTGAAGCCCGTGTCGCCGACGCCGTAGGTCGCCCGGAGAAGGGCGCTGCCGTCGCCACCAACGGCGTACGAACAAGCCGATTGGTTGGGCTGCTGGCAGGTCCGGCGGAGTTCGGCTTCGGTCGGCGGATGCGTGGGGAGTGATATCTCCACGGTCATCCACAGCTCGTGCTGCTGGTCTCCACCGATGATGTAGTGAGCCTCCCAGACGGTCGCGTTCTTCGCCTCCGACGGCTGCAGCGCCGTGGTGTGGTTCCAGTCGCTGGGGTAGATCTGGGTCAGTTGGAGCGGCACGTCAGGCAGGGCGATCCGGACCCGGTCCTGGATCAGTGCCGCGACCGGATCGGAGTGCTGGAAGTAGCGGTCGGCTTGCGTGACAACTGCAGGCTTGTCCGACCCGGCGACGGACGGCCCGAACGTCGTCGGACCAAGGGCGATCGTGAAGGCAGCCCCGGCGACCGCCACCGCGCCGATCACCGTCCCGCCGGCCTGCCGTACCAGCCGCCGGCGCCGGCCGGCGCTCACAACGGTCTCGACGGTGAGGTTCATCGGCGGCTCGTCCGCCAGATAGCTGCTGAGAACTTCCCGTACTGCGCGGTCTTCGGTCATCGGAGCGGCCTTTCCAGGTCGGCGGCCGGTCCGAGGACGGCACGCAGGGTCTGCAGGGCGCGAGCGGAATGACTCTTCACGGTGCCTTCGGCGATGCCGAGCACCGCGGCGACCTCGGCGATCGGCAGATCGTCGACGTACCGCAGGGCGACGATCGCGCGCTGCCGGTCGGACAGACCTGTCAGCGCCTGCGCCAGATCGACCCGGTTGCCCACCTCATGGTCGGTGTCGTGCCGTCCCGGCTGCTCCGGGACGTCCTGCGTCACCTGCTCGCGAGAGGACTTCTTCCGCCGGGACAGGAACAGGTTGGTGAGGATGCGCCGCGCGTACGCATCCGCGGTCTCCTGCCTGACCCGCGGCCAGTGCTGGTAGAGCCGCACGAAGGTGGTCTGCACCAGGTCCTCAGCGAGTTGCCAGTCGCCACACATCAGGTACGCCGTACGCCGCAACCCGGCCGCTCGCGCCACGAAGAAGTCGACGTAGTCGCCTTCCCACCCAGGCTTCCCCATCAATCCCCCTTCTCCGGCTCTCCCCCTTTACTACTCACCGAAGACCCCACGGGGTTACATCGACCTCGAAAAACTATCCGACCGCGACCAGCTTGCGGGCGGCGTCGTAGCGCGCGAGGGCCAGGGCGGCGAGGCGGGGATCTGCGCCGAGCGGGGCGCTGACCGGGTGGTGGCCGGCGAGGCGGTGGATGTGGTCGGCGAAGGCGCCGGGGGCCAGGAGGTAGGTGGCGACGGCGACGCGGCCCGGCGTACGGGCGAGGACCGGGGCCAGGCGTTCGCCGGCGCCGGAGACGTAGCCGACCTCGACCGGGCGGTCGATGCGGTCGGCAAGCAAGGCGGCGGTGGCTGAGCAGTCGAGGAGGGCGCGGCGGTTGGAAGAGCCGGCGGCGGCCAGCACCACGCTGTCGATTCCCTGCAGGGCGTCGGCCTCACTGCCGGTTGTGTGACCGAGACGCTCGACCAAGCGGTCGGCGAGGATGTCCGCGAGGACGGGGTCGGGGCCGAGGGCGGCGGCTGCAGTGACTTCAGCGGCATGGCGGGCCGCTTGGCCGAGGATGTCGACGGCGACGTGGTAGCCGCTGCTCAGTAACAGCGGGACGATGACCGCCTGGTTGCTATCAGCAACTACTCGGTCCACCAGACCGGGCAGAGCCGGTACGTCGACGTCGACGAAGCCCAGCGAGATCGGCACCTCCGGCCGCAACCGGCCCATCTCTCGAACGAGCGCATGAACGGTGCGAATCCCCCGGGGATCCGCCGTTCCATGCGCAGCGGCCACTAGATCAGCAATCATGTCGTCATCCCTACCGGTTCGACAGCGAGGCGGTAGCCGCGGCGTACGACGGTGCGCACGAGTTCCGGCCGGCCGACCGCAGTACGGAGTCTGTTGACGGTGACCTCGACGGCGTGCACGTCCTCCGCGCCGGGCAGCACGGCCAGCAGATCCGGCCGCGACACCACATCACCACCAGCCGCAACCAACGCAGCCAGTACGGCGCGGGGCCCGGGTCCCAGCGGAAGCACCTCGCCGTCCAGCACCGCGGCGCCACCACGGATCACCAACTGCCCGAAGGCGGTCTCGATCGATCTCGCATTGTCGTCCGTCAGCCGATCGGTCACGATCCGGATCAAGGCGCCCAGCCGATAGCGATCCGGAACCAGCGGCTCCAGGCCCAACGCCTGGAACGGCTGCGCGGTCACCGGACCGACACAGGCATTCAGCACCCGCCCGGTCCGCAACGTCGTCACCAACGCGTCGTACTGACCAGTCAGCACAGCAGCATCAAGCATCGCCTGCGCCCCCGGCGCCGACGTATGCACCACCGCATCAACCGCCCCAGCACAGATCTGCCCGATCACCCGCTCAACTGCAGCAGGATCCGGCGCAGGTCCCCAGCGATAGACCTCCAGCCCGCGCACCGAGGCACCCGCGGTCCGCAACGCATCCATCAATGCCGGATCGGACAGGCCGTGCAACTGCACGACGATCTTCCGCCCGGCAACGCCCTGATCGCGCAACCACTCGACAACCTCGATAGTCGTCTCCGACCGCGCCGACCAGTGCTCCACCAACCCAGCCGCCCGGATCGCACCGCGCGCCTTGGGCCCGCGCGCCAGCAGCCGCGACTGCTCCAGCGTGCTCAGCAGATCCGCCGCCAGCCCGGCCGTGTCGGCCGCCTCGACCCAGCCACGGAACCCGACCGCGGTCGTCACCACCACGTCGTCGGGCGGATTGGCGATCACCCGCCGGGTCGCCTCGATCAGCGCGTGGTCGTCCGGCGCCGGCACGATCTGCAGCGTCGGCGCGTGCAGCACCTTGGCGCCCCGGCGTTCGAACGAGGCGATCAGGTCGTCGGCCCGGCGATGCGCGGTCACCGCCAGCGTGCAGCCGCTGAGTGGGCCCGGCCTATTCATCACCGGCGCTCACCAGGATCTGACCGTCCACGACCTGTACGGCGTACGCCGGGATCATCACGTCGGGATCGTCGAGGCACTGCCCGGTGCGCAGGTCGTACACCTGCTTGAACATCGGCGACGCCACCGTCGGCACGTCACCGCGGTTGCCCACGATCCCGCGGGACATCACGTTCGCACCACTGACCGGATCGTGGTTGTCCAGCGCGTACACCGTCCCGTCGTGGGTCCGGAACAGCGCGACCTGCCGCTGCCCGATCAGGGCGGCGACGCCGCGTTCGGGCAGCAGGGCGTCATAGGAGCAGACCGCCATGGCGGTGAGGGTGTTCATCGGCGTACCTCCAGTCGGGGACCGGCCAGCAGGACCGGTTCCAGCTGTCCGCGTTCGGCCGGGGTGGCCGGCCGCGGCTGGTTGCGTTCGACCACGTAGCGCAGGTCGGCGTCGGGTTGATCGGGGGCGTTCACGAACGAGACGAACCGGGCCAGCTTCTCCGGGTCCTGCAAGGTGGCCTGCCACTCGTCGACGTAGGAGTCGATGTGGCTCGCCATCGCGGCGTCGAGATCGGCCGCGATCCCGAGGCTGTCGTTCAGCACGACCTCGCGGACGTGGTCGATACCGCCCTCGATCTCGTTGATCCAGACGGCGGTCCGCTGCAACCGGTCGCCGGTCCGGATGTAGTACATCAGGAACCGGTCGATTGCCTGCAGCAACTGTTCGTCGGACAGGTCGGAGGCGAGCAGCTGGGCGTGCCGCGGCGTCATCCCGCCGTTGCCGCCGACGTACAGGTTCCAGCCGTTCTCGGTCGCGATCACGCCGACGTCCTTGCCGCGCGCCTCGGCACACTCCCGGGCACATCCGGAGACGCCGAGCTTGAGCTTGTGCGGCGAGCGCAGCCCGCGGTACCGCAGCTCCAGCGCGATCGCCATCCCGACGGAGTCCTGGACGCCGTACCGGCACCAGGTGGAGCCGACGCAGGATTTCACGGTCCGCAGCGATTTGCCGTACGCATGCCCCGATTCGAAGCCCGCGTCCACCAATCGCTTCCAGATCGCAGGCAACTGTTCGATCCGGGCTCCGAACAGGTCGACCCGCTGTCCGCCGGTGATCTTGGTGTACAGCCCGAAGTCGCGGGCCACCTCGCCGATCGTGATCAGTCCCTCCGGGGTCACCTCGCCGCCGGGGATCCGCGGTACGACGGAGTACGTGCCGTCCTTCTGGATGTTGGCCATCACGTGGTCGTTGGTGTCCTGGAGGGTGGCGCGTTCGCCGTCCAGCACGTGACCGGCCGGGTCCAGGCTGGCCAGGATCGAGGCCACCACCGGCTTGCAGATGTCACAACCGCGACCGTTGCCGTGCCGGTCGACGATCTCGCTGAACGTGCGCAGCCCGGTGACTCGGACAACGTCGAACAGCTCGGCCCGGGACAGTGCGAAGTGCTCGCAGAGTGCCTTGCTCACCTCGACACCGGCCGCGGCCAGCTCGGTGTTGAGCAGGTTCTTCACGATCGGCAGACACGACCCACAGCTCGTGCCTGCTTTGGTCTTGCCACACAGGGATTTGAGATCCCCACAACCCTCGTCGCGAACCGCGCACCGGATCGTTCCGGCCGAGACGTTGTTGCAGGAGCAGACCGGCGCGTCGTCCGGCAGCTCCAGCTGGGTCGGCTGCGAACCTTCCGGCAGCAGGTACGACGCGGGGTCGGCACCCAGTTGCCTGCCGACCATCGGCCGCAGCCCCGAGTACGCCGATGCGTCGCCGACCAGGATCCCGCCGAGCAGGGTCCGCGCGTCGTCGGACAGCACCAGCTTCTTGTAGACACCCGCCACCGGGTCGGCGTACACGATGTCGAGCGCGCCCTCCGTCGTACCGAAGGCATCGCCGAAGCTGGCCACGTCCACGCCGAGCAGTTTGAGCTTGGTCGACGAATCGGCACCGGGGAAGGTCGCCTCGCCGCCGAGCAACCGGTCCGCGACGATCTCGGCCATCGCGTAGCCCGGTGCGACCAGGCCCCAGACGCGGCCCTCGATGCAGGCTACCTCACCGATCGCCCAGACGCCCGGTACCGACGTACGGCAACCGTCGTCGACCACGACGCCACCCCGTTCGCCGATCTCCAGACCGGCGGCGCGACCGAGTTCGTCGCGCGGCCGGACGCCGGTGGCGAAGACGACCACGTCGGCGGGCAGATCGGGGCCGTCGGCAACGGCCATCGCCTTGGCGGCGCCTTGCGAGGTCGTCTTGACCCGGGTCACCCCGGTCGAGGTGAGGACGTCGATGTCGAGCTGACGGATCAGCCGGCCGAGTGCGCTACCGCCACCCTCGTCGACCTGCAACGCCATCAGCCGGGGCGCGAACTCGACCACCTTCGTCGTCGCGCCCAGCGCACGCAGCGCGCCGGCCGCCTCGAGCCCGAGCAGACCGCCACCCACGACGACACCACGGACATCCTTGCCTTCGGACCGCAGCCGTTCGACGTAGACCCTGAGCGCGGCGACGTCGTCGACCGTCCGGTAGACGAAGCAGCCGTTCGCGTCGCTGTTCTTGACCGGCGGCACGAACGCGTACGAACCGGTGGCCAGGACGAGTTCGTCGTACCCGATCTCCTCGTCCCTGGCGGTCCGGACCGTCTTCGCCTCGACATCGAGGGCGGTCACGGTGACGCCCTTGCGCAAGGTGACAGCCGGGTCGTCCCAGAGTTCGGGGTCGCCGAGCGAGAGGTCCTGCGGATCACGCCCGGAGAAGTAGCTGGTCAATGCGACCCGGTCGTACGGCATCCGCGGCTCTTCGGCGAGCACGGTGATCCGCCACGCCACGGCGGTGTCGCGGGAGCGCAATGCCTCCACCAGCCGGTGCGCGACCATGCCGCCACCCACGATCACCAGGTGCCGGGCCTTCTTCAGCTCTGTCATGGTTGCCCTCCTGCTCGGTTCGGGTTCACTCTCGCCGCGCCGGAGCCGGTCGAGAAGGTTGCCGACAGCCCCTGTACAGCTGCCGCACCCGGTGGTCGCCCTCGTCTTCTCGGCAATGCCGGCCACACTGTCGGCACCTGCCTGCCAGGCCGCTTCGATCGCGGCCCGGGTCACTCCGTTGCACCGGCAGACCGCCGGCTGACGCTTCTTCGGTGCTTCAGGGGCCGCCAGCAACCATTCGGCGACCACTTGGGTACGCCGGTCCGCCAGCAACACCAGTTCGGCGGCCACTTCCGGCGCACCGATCACTACCGCGGACCGCACCACTCCGTCGTGGATCACAGCCCGCACGAACCGCTTGTCGTCGTCCAGCTGAACGACCTCGCCACCGCCGTCGTCGGCGCCCAGCACCAGCACGTCGAGCCCACCCGCGGTGAGCCGGACAACCTCGGAGCCGGGCTCGTCGACGAGCAGACCGTCAAGGTGCTGGGCAACGATCTCCGCTTGATCCCACGCGGCAGCAACCGTTCCGGTCGTCCGGCCTTCGTACTCCGCGCAGTCGCCGATCGCGTACACGCTCGGGTCAGCCGTCGTGAAGGCGTTGTCCACCAGGATGCCGCCCGTCGCACCAACCGACAGACCGGCGCGCTCGGCCAGCTCTGTCCTCGGTTTCACGCCACACGCGGCGATCAGCAACTCGCCGAACACCACCCGCCCACCGGCGAGGTGGGCCGCCCGGAAGCGGCCGTCCTTCACCTCGGTGGCGGCGATCGTCGAGTTCAGCAGTACTTCGATGCCGAGCTCGCGCACCGCCCGCGTGATCCGCCGGCCCGCCGTAGCCCGAACCGTCTTGTCCAGCAGCGTTTCCCCGTCGTGGATCAGCGTGACCGCGATCCCACGCTCCCGCAGCGCGCACGCCGTCTCGACGCCGAGCACGCCACCACCAAGCACCACCGCCCGCCGCACCCGCTCCGCCGCGCGAACAATCGCCACCGCATCCCCAGCAGTCCGCAACGTCTGAAAGCCTTCGACATCAGGTTCGACGGGCACCGCACCGGTTGCGAATACGAGATGGTCGTAGGGAACTTGCTCACCCTCCTCAACGCTGACGAGCTTCGCCACTCGATCTACTGCAGTAGCCAACTTTCCCTTGCCTGCAACGGGTTCTGTTGCGCGGCCTGCGATGTACTCGGTGAGGCGGCTGCGGTCGTAGGAGGGTTCGTCGGCGAGCAGAGTTACGTCGTACCGGTTGTCCAGGAGCTGTGCCAGGCGGGTGCCCGCCATTCCGGCTCCGATGATCACCACGCGCGCGCTCATGCCGGGATCCCTCGTGCCGAAAGGGACGCGGCCGACAGCTCGACCGCGCACGCCTTGAACTCCGGCATCTTCGAGACCGGGTCGAGCGCGTCGTTGGTCAGCTCGTTGACGCTGCCCTCGCCGCCGAAGTGGAACGGCACGAACACGGTGTCCGGCCGTACGTCGGTGGTGAGGCGCGCCGCCAGCACCATCGAACCCCGCGCCGTCGTCAACCGGACCGGCCGCCCGTCCGATACCCCGAGCTGCGCCGCGACCCGCGGGTGAATCTCCGCGAAGACCTCCGGCTCGGCCTCGGCCAGCTCCGCGACGCGCCGAGTCTGCGCGCCACTCTGATAGTGCTGCAGCAGCCGGCCGGTCACGAGATAGAGCGGCGCCTCGCCCCGCAGATCATCGGCGACCGGTCGATGGTCGACAGCGACCACGCGCGCCCGGCCGTCCGGCGTACCGAATCGATCGGCGAACAGCCGTGGCGTGCCCGCGTGCGCCTCGTCGGGGCAAGGCCAGAACAGCGCCTCGCCCGCATCCAGCCGCTCCCAGCTGATCCCGGCGTAATCGGCGATTCCGCCCGCGCTGGCGACCCGGAGCTCCTCGTAGATCTCTGCGGGATCGGTCGAGAACGGAACCGAAGGACGCAACCGCTCGGCCAGCCCTGCGAACACAGCCAGGTCGCTGCGCACCTCACCAGGAGGCGGCACAGCTGCACGGCGCCGTAGAACGCGACCTTCGAGGGAGGTCATCGTTCCGTCCTCCTCGGCCCACTGGGTGACCGGAAAGACGACGTCGGCGATCAGCGCGGTCTCCGACGGAACCACATCGGCGACCACGAGCAGGTCCAGTGCGGCCAGGTGCTCGCGAACCGACTGCAGCCGGGGCGCGGAGACCAGGAGATTGCTGCCGTGCACCAGGAGCGCTCGCGGGCCATCCGGCGTACCGAGTGCGTTGATCAGCTCGACAGCACTTCGCCCAGGTCCCGGCAGGTCTGCAGGGTCCACTCCCCAAACGCCTGCCACATAAGCCCGCGCTGCTGGATCCGCAATGCTGCGGTAACCCGGCAACTGGTCAGCCTTCTGACCGTGCTCGCGACCGCCCTGTCCGTTGCCCTGGCCAGTGATGCAGCCGTAGCCACTGCCAAGCCGCCCGGGCAGTCCTAGCGCCAGCGCCAGGTTGATGCAGGCAGTCACTGTGTCCGTGCCCTTGCTGTGCTGCTCTGCGCCCCGCCCAGTGAGGATGAACGCTCCAGCGCCACCATGCGTGGGCGCAGCTGCCGCCAGCACACGTGCTGCTTGCCGGATGGTCACAGCCGGTACGCCGGTAACGCGCTCGGCTCGCTCCGGCCACCAGGCGGCCGTAGACCGGAACAGTCCGTCAGGGTCGTCCGTCCGTCCCTGCAGGTAAGCAGTGTCGGCCAGGCCTTCCTGCAACACCACGTGGGTCAGAGAGAGCACCAGGGCCAGGTCCGTCCCCGGAGTGGGCTGCAGGTGGATGCCCGCTTGGTCATCCACGAGCCCGGCTGTCGCAGTACGGCGTGGGTCGACGACCAGGAGTCCACCTGCCGCCCGGGCATTCTCCAAGTGAGCAACCGCGGGCGGCATCGTCTCGGCGATGTTGCTGCCGACCAGCAGAATCGCCTGTGCACCGGCTAGATCCGCCAGCGGGAACGGCAGCCCACGGTCGATCCCGAAGGAACGGTTCGTGGCTGCGGCCGCGGACGACATACAGAAGCGGCCGTTGTAGTCCACGTTCGACGTCCGCAAGGTCACCCGGGCGAACTTGCCCAGCGCGTAGGCCTTCTCGTTGGTCAACCCGCCGCCACCGAACACTGCCACCGAGTCATCCCCGTACGCCGCCTGCAGCGACCGGATGCGATCGGCAACGAAGTCCAGCGCCTCGTCCCAGCTCGTCTCCACCAACTCGCCATTGCGACGGATCAGCGGCTTGGTCAACCGGTCCGGCACCGTCAGTACCTCGGGAGCGGTCCAGCCCTTGCGGCAAAGCCCGCCCTTGTTCGTCGGGAAGTCTCTGGGTTGCACGGCTACTGCACCCGGTCCCTCGACCGGGTGCAGAGTCGTCGCGCACTGCAGAGCGCAGTACGGGCAGTGTGTGTCTACAGCCGTCACACGCGCTCCTGGCTGAGCGGGCCACCGGGGCGCAGGTAGCAGAAGTAGGTGAGGGCCAGGCAGATCACGTAGAAGCCACAGAAGCTGTAGAGAGCCGGGACCAGCGAGCCGTAGTGCCCGGTGGACATCGCGAAGCCACGCGGTACCAGGAACCCGCCGTACGCGCCGATCGCCGAAGCGATCCCGATGCACGCGGCCGCTTCCCGCCGCGCCCGGACCGGCTCAGGCTTACCGTCGAGGTCCAGCGTGGTCTGCCGGAACACCGCGGGGATCATCCGGTACGTCGAACCGTTGCCCGCGCCGCTGGCCACGAACAGCACCAGGAAGCTGATCAGGAACCCGGTGAAGCTGTGTGCGTGCAGCGCGGCGATCGCGCAGAGGATCCCGGCACCCATCACCACGAAGGCGCAGACCGTCACCCAGGCACCGCCGACCTTGTCGGCCAGCCTGCCGCCGAACGGCCGGGAGACCGAGCCGACCAGAGCGCCGAGGAAGGCGATGTGGGCGACCGTGATGTGCGGGAACGTCGTCTTGATCAGCAGCGGGAAGGCCGCCGAGAAGCCGATGAACGAGCCGAAGGTGCCGATGTAGAGGAACGAGATCACCCAGGTGTGCGGCCGCTTCGCGGCCGTGATCGAGGCGCGGAACGACGAGGTCGCCACGGACAGGTTGTCCATCGTCTTCCAGGCCAGTACGGCGGCCAGCAGGATCAGTGGCAGCCACATCAGGCCGGCCCGGTTCAGCGTGAGCCCGGCTCCGGCGACGATCACGATCGGTACCAGCAGCTGAACCACGGCCACGCCGAGGTTGCCGCCGGCCGCGTTGATCCCGAGCGCGAAGCCCTTGTCCCGCTCGGGGAAGAAGAAGGAGATGTTGGTCATACTGCTGGCGAAGTTGCCGCCGCCGACACCCGCGGTCGCCGCGACCAGAACCATCAGCCAGAACGGGGTGTCCGGGCGGCTCACGAAGAACGCCAGGCCGCTGGTCGGGACCAGCAGGAGCAGTGCGGAGAAGATCGTCCAGTTCCGGCCGCCGAACTTGGGGACCGCGAACGTGTAGGGCAGCCGCAGCGTGGCGCCGACCAGGCTCGGCAGCGCGACCAGCCAGAACATCTGGTCGGTGCTGTACCCGAAGCCCGCGGCCGGCAGCGACACCACCACGATGCTCCACAGCTGCCAGACCGAGAAGCCGAGGAACTCGGCGAAGATCGACGGCCACAGGTTGCGGCGGGCCACCTTGCGGCCCTTCTCGGCCCAGAAACCGGCGTCCTCCGGATCCCAGACATCGATCCAGCGGCCCTGGCGAGGGGCCTCGACCGTACCTACCGCACCGGTCCGCTCGCGCGGAGTCACCACCTCGGGTCGCGCCTCGAGCGTCATCGTTCGTCTCCGATCATTGGATCCCTTGATTAGCTCAGGACGCTATGACCGGGGTGTTTCCGAGCGGTCATCTCGTTGTTACGCCGTCGAAACGGCTCCCGCACACCACCCACGGGGCAGTGAGAGAAGTCCGTTGGGCACCCGGGGCGGCAGGCCCCCGGGTGACCGGCGGCCGGTACCGGAGTTGTCGGGGGGACTCGGTACTGTGCCGTCAACCGAGGGATAGGGGACGAACGGTGCGGAACAACCGGCGCTGGGCCTGGCGGGCGGGGATCGCCGCGGTGCTGATCGGGTGGCTGCTGCTGGGCGCGGTCGGCGGGCCGACGGTCGGCAAGCTGAGCGAGGTCCAGGAGAACGACAACGCCAACTTCCTGCCGAAGCAGGCCGAGTCGACGCTGGTCAACAACGAGTCGGCCAAGTTCGTCGACAACAAGGCGCTGCCGTACTTCGTGCTGATCCAGCGCGACAGCGGGATCACCCCCGCCGACGTGACCGCGGCGAACGCTTTCCTCGCCAAGGTCCCGTCGATCCAGCTCGGCGACGGCAAGACGATCGGTGGGTATCTGGCCGCACCGGCCAAGACGATCATCCCGTCGGCGGACAAGAAGGCCCTGCTGATCACCCTGTCACTGAACGGCGACAATCTCGATGACGTCGTGAAGAACGGTGAGACCGCGCTGTTCGCGGTCGCCGACGAGATGCGCACCGAGATCAAGCAGTCGCTGACGCCGACCGGGTTGCAGGTCTACGTGACCGGTCCGGGTGGCGTGTTCGCCGACTTCGTCACCGCGTTCGGCGGGATCGACGGGATCCTGCTCGGCGTCGCGCTGGCGGTCGTGTTCGTCATCCTGCTGATCGTCTACCGCAGCCCGATCCTGCCCATCGCAGTACTGTTCACGGCTGTTCTCGGGCTCGCGCTGGCCGCTTCGGTGGTCTACCCGCTGGCCAAGAACGACGTGATCGAGCTGAACGGGCAGAGTCAGGGCATCCTTTTCATCCTGGTCGTCGGAGCCGCGACGGACTACTCACTGCTGCTCGTCTCGCGGTACAAGGAAGAGCTGCACGACTACGAGAGCAAGTACCAGGCGATGCGCGTCGCCTGGCGGGCCGCGGTCGAGCCGATCGCCGCCAGCGCGGCCACGGTCATCCTCGGCCTGCTCTGCCTGCTGCTCTCCCAGCTAGGCAGCACGAAGGGTCTCGGCCCGGTCGGTGCCATCGGCATCGCCGGCGCGCTGATCTCCGCGATGACGTTCCTGCCCGCGATCCTGCTCGCCTTCGGCCGGCGGATCTTCTGGCCGGCCATCCCCCGCCTCGACCACGTGCACGCCAAGGACCAGGTCGGCGGCCGCAAGCTGTGGGGTCGCGTCTCCGGCCTGGTCGGCCGCAGCCCGCGCAAGGTCTGGGCGATCTCGGCGCTTGCGCTGATCGCCTGCGGCGCCTTCCTGCCGACCTTCAAGGCCAACGGCATCTCGCAGGAGGACCTGTTCCTCAACAAGGTCGAGTCCGTCACCGGTCAGGAACAGCTCGCCAAACACTTCGACGCCGGCTCCGGTACGCCGGTGCAGATCCTCACGCCGGCCGACCAGGCCGAGAAGGTCGTTCAGACCGCGTTGAAGGTCGACGGGATCGGTGCGGCATCCGCGTCGGTGGCGCCCGGCGTACCGCCGAAGGTTGTCGACGGCAAGGTTCTGGTGCAGGCGACGCTCAAGGTCGCGGCCGACTCCCCCGAAGCGACCAAAGTGGTCAAGCACCTGCGGTCCGAGCTGGACACGGTCGGCCCGGACGTCCTGGTCGGCGGCAACACCGCGATCAACCTCGACGTGATGAACGCGAGCAACCGCGACCTCAAGGTGATCATCCCGGCCATCCTCGCGGTCATCTTCGTGGTGCTGATGCTCTTGCTGCGCTCGGTCGTCGCGGCGATCCTGCTGGTGGTCTGCAATGTGCTCTCGTTCGGCGCGACGGTCGGGATCAGCGCGCTGGTCTTCAACCACCTCTTCGACTTCCCCGGCGCGGACGCGTCGATCCCGCTCTACGCCTTCGTCTTCCTGGTTGCCCTAGGCATCGATTACTCGATCTTCCTGATGACCCGGGTCCGGGAGGAGTCCCTCGAGCAAGGCACCCGGCCCGGCATCCTGACCGGCCTGGCCGTCACCGGCGGCGTCATCACCTCGGCCGGTGTCGTCCTGGCAGCCACCTTCTCCGCGCTCGGCGTCGTACCGATCCTCTTCCTGGCCCAGATCGCCTTCATGGTCGGCTTCGGCGTCCTCCTCGACACCACCGTCGTCCGCTCCCTCCTCGTCCCCGCCCTCTCCCACGACATCGGCCCCAATATCTGGTGGCCCAGCAAACTCGCCAAGGCTTCGGAGTAACCCATGGAGCGCTTCGAGGCGATCATCCAGTCAGCCACTGGCGGCGGCGCCTACGTCGAAGTACCCGCCGAGGTCGTCACCGCCCTCGGCGGCGGCGGCCGCATCCCCGTCGAAGCAACCTTCGACGGCATCCCCTACCGCGGCTCCATCGCCTCGATGGGCGGCTGCCTGGCCCTAGGCATCCTGAAACAGATCAGAACGGAACTCGGCAAAGCCCCCGGCGATCCGATCACGGTCACCGTCATCCGCGACACCGCCGAGCGAACAATCGACGTACCGGACGACTTCGCAGCAGCCCTGACCGCAGCCGGCGCCCGAGAAACCTTCGACAACCTCTCCTTCAGCCACCGCCGAGAACACATCACCGCCATCACCGAAGCCAAAAAGCCCGAAACCCGAGCCCGCCGAATCACCAAAGCAGTAGAGATGCTCACCATCAAGTAAGCCATCCCACCCGTCCGCTACCCCGGCGCCCCTCCACCCGGCGAACATGTTCAGCGCCCGGCGGGGGTGTCCCGATCAACAGGAACAAGTTCTCCGCCAACCCTGTCAGCACACTCACTCAGGCGGCGGGCAGCCGCGGTACGGGCGATTGATCCTGTCGGTTGGGACGCTCCTCACCCCATCCGCTGCTTCAGCGCCTCCCGAATGGTGGCGATCACCCACTCCGGCTCGTTGAGGATCTGCTGGTAGGTGAAGCGCAGCACCAGCCAGCCTGCTGCCACCAGTTCGTCGTACCGGCGGCAATCGGCAGCGAAATCTGCGCGCGATCCGTGGAACTCGTAGCCCTCGACCTCCACGGCGATCCTGGCCTTCCGATGCCCGAGATCGACCCGTGCCCAAAACCTGCCCCGCCGGATCACGACCTGTGGCTCGAAGTCCTCGAGACCTGCAGCGAGCACGAGCGCGCGCATCATCGACTCGAGGAAGCTCCCGGACGCGACAGTGGCGACAGCTGCCACCCGACGCAGGTTCAGCACGCCAGGCCCGCGCAACGTCAGGCTCGCCGCAATCAGTCGCAGGTGGGACAACTCGGCAGCCAATGCGGCGTCGGCGACTGCGAGTGCCTCGCCGAACGGCAGTATCCGGGCGCAATCCAGTACTGTCCGGAGCAGAGACGTCAGCCGAGGCTGCCGGTCCTTCGGGTCGATCGTCGCCCAGTGCAGTACGGCAGGAGGTCCTTCCCGCGGACGACGTTTGGCGGGCACGGTGATGTGCGGCTTCTCCGGCGGTGTGAGCAGCGGAAGCCCCCACGCCAGTGCCGCACTCTGGTGCGAGACGATTCCGTCGTAGGCGATCGCAACCTGCTCGGCGTCGGCTGGACCTGGCAGACCATAGACCCCTTTCGTCAGCCGCACGACCGCGCCCGACCGCACCGCAGCCGCCAGCGCTCGCTTGGAGGTGGCGCGAGTCAGCTGGGCGGAGGTGGCCCGACCACCCAGTCGAGCCAGCACGTCGGGTAAGGATTCCACCGGCTGATCTTGCCGGTTGACGCCGTGCGCGCGCTGAAGTTCATCCACAGGCTGTCCCGATCAACAGGAACAAGTTCTCCGCCAACCCGGTCAGCACGCTCACTCAGGCGTCGGTCGGGACGGGCCTACTGCGGCTGGGTTGCGGCGAGGGTGGCCAACTCGGTGCGGTTGGAGATGTTGAGTTTGGCGTAGACGTGAGCCAGGTGGGTTTTGACGGTGCCTCGGCTCATGTAGAGGCGGGTGGCGATCTCGGGGTTGGTGAGGCCCTCGACGGCCAGCGCGACCACCTGGCGTTCGGTGGGGGTGAGGCTGGGCCAGCCGGTGGAGGGGCGGCCGCGGGCACCTCGCGTACGGCGTACGTAGGCGACCGCTTCGTCGAGAGTCAGGTCGGCCAGAGTGGCACCGAGTGGGCGGTTGGTGTGTTCGGCGAGTTTCGTCAACGCTGTCAGGCTTTCCGGCCAGTAGAGGCGAAGAGCGTGGTCGACGCGGAGAGTCAGGGCTTCGTGGAAGAGGTCGGACGCCTTGTCGGGGTCGTCCTGCAGTTTCAGGTAGCCCTGCTGTTCCAGTGCATCGGCTAGTGGGCGCGGAAGGTTGTAGCGCTTGCTGAGGTGGACAGCGCGGTCGAGGACGGTGGCGGACTCGGCTGTCTGACCGGCGCGACGGAGAGCGGCGCCGAGGGTGGGGAGCATCATCGCGGGGACGTAGGTCTCGGCGATCGGGCCTTCGGTCGGGGTGTCCTGACGGAGCCACTTGATTGCCTGCTCGAATTCGCCGGCGCGGTAATGCAGTTCGCCCATCGCCCAGCCGAGCCCGGGCACCATCGCGCCGGCCTCTTCGACCAGCCGGACGAACGGTTCCAGCAAGGCGAACCCCTCGTCGATCCGCCCATCTCTCCCGAGCAGCGTCGCCAGCTGCGCCCGGGCCACCCCGACGCGATGGAAGTCTCCGAGTGGCGCGGCGACCGCGAGCGTTCGTTCCGCGGTCTCGATCGCTTGCTGCAGGTCGCCGGTCGACGCCTGACTGCCGGAGAGCAACATCAGCACGCTGGCCGCGATCCCGCGCTCACCCCGGGCGATCAGCCCATCGGCAACTGTCTCCAGCAACGGACGAGCTTCCTCATGCCGGTCCCACATCACCAGGAGCTGACACCGCAACGCCAGGTTGGCGTCCCGCGCACTCGCATCCCCGATCGACTCGGCCAGTTCCGCGCCTTCGCCCGCCAGCTCCCACGCCTGCTGGAGATCCGAGAACACCTTGCCCAAAGCAACCATCGCCAGGCAGTGCGCCCGCAACCGGTCGTCCCCGAGTTCGATGGCGAGTTCCAGTCCGCGTTCCGCCGCATCGAACTCGAACGGACTCGCAGTGTCGGCCACCGAGGCGTACCCGAACAACAACCGCGCCTGCACCAGCGACCGATCCTCGGGCGCCACCTCGATCGCCCGCCGCAGGTACCTGATCCCCTCCTGCCCAGTAGCCCCCAGATTCCACAACCACGCCACCGCAGCCGCCAACCGCCGCCCCGACTCAGCTGGTCCCCCCACAGCGAACGCATGGTCCAGGGCGGCGCGGTAGTTGTCTCGGTCCGGCTCTATGTGGGTGCGCCAGGCGTCTCGGTTTTGGTTGAGGAGCGGTTCGGCGGACTCGGCGATGGTGAGGTAGTGAGCCAGGTGAAGGTCTTCGGCGAGTTCCCGTTCGCCGGCGTCGGCCAGCTGGGCGGCGGCGTACTCGCGGATCGTCTCGAGCAGGCGATAGCGCGCCTCTTCTGCGACGACGAGCGACTTGTCCACGAGGCGGCCGAGGGTGTCGAGTACGGCGGGGTTCTCGCAGACTGCGCGGGCCGCGTCGAGGGTGAAGCCGCCGGAGAACACCGCGAGACGTCGGAAGACCGCTCGTTCGGACTCGTCGAGGAGGTCGTGGCTCCAGTCGATGGAGGCGGCCAGCGTCTGCTGACGGGCGGCAACGCCTCGGGTGTTTCGGACCAGCAAGCCGAATCGGTCGTCCAGGCCGGCCTCGATCTGAGCGGGAGTGAGGGTCCGCAGCCAGGAGGCGGCTAGTTCGATCGCCAGTGGGATGCCGTCGAGGCGGCGGCAGATGGATCGGATCGTGCTCGCGTCACTCTCGGCCAGCTCGGCACCTGCGCGATCGGCTCGATCGGCGAAGAGTTCGGGGCCTTCGCCTGCGGTCAGTGGCGGCACTCGGCGTACTAGTTCGCCCGGCACGTCCAACGGCTCGCGACTGGTGGTGAGCACGGTGATCTCCGGGCAGGAGGTCTGCAGCGCGACCACCAGCTCGGCGACCGGGTCGAGCAGATGTTCGCAATTGTCCAAGCAGAGCAGGAGTTTCCGGTCGCGCAACTGGCCGGCCAGCAGGCGAGCGTCACCAACCGGTACGCCGATCGTCGACGCCACCAGCTCGGGAACCTGTCCGTCGTCGGTCACCGCGGCGAGGTCGATCCACCAGACTCCGTCCGGCCACCGGTCCGCCGATTCGGCCGCAACCTGAGCCGCCAGCCGCGTCTTTCCGGCCCCACCCGGACCGCTCAACGTCATCAGCCGAGTGGCCGCCAGTTGCGTCTTGATCGCTCCCAGCTCAGCCCGCCGCCCGACGAACGACGTGAACATCACCGGCAGACTGCCCGCCGACGCCCCCAGCGCACGAGGTGCCGCCACCACCTCCCCGACCGCGAACAACCGCTCCCCCGCCCCCAGATCCAGCAACCGATGCACCCCAAGATCAACCACCTCGCCAGCGCTCTCGGCGGTTTGGGCTGTCAGGAGGGTTTGGCCGGGGTTGGTCGCCTCGTTCAGGTGGTTGGCGTGCCGGAGTACCTCACTCTGCGAGAACCCTGTGTGGAGGGCGATTCGGAGCAGGTGACCGGCGGGGATCGCGCGCGCGTGCTCACGGAGTACGAGGGCCGCTGCCACAGCCGCGGACGGGGTGTCGAAGAGGACGACCGGCCAGCCGGCGTTGCGTAGTACGACCTTGTGGCCTGGCAGTGCAGCTGCCAGCTCGTCCAGGCGCACGTACGCCGGCGCCGACACCGCCCCGGCATCCGGCGCATAAGACGCCACCAGCGCAGTCAGAGTCTCCACAGCCGAAGTCTGCCCTGCGCCCGGATCACCCCTCGCCGAGGCCGGCGGTGCGGGCTTTGATGATGGCTTCGGGGCGGCCGGCGACCTGGAGTTTGGCGAAGATGCTGGTGATGTGGTTGCCGACCGTGGCGGGTGCCAGCCGGAGACGACTCGCGATCGCGGCGTTACCGAGGCCGGCGGCGATCAGGTCGAGGACCTCGCGTTCGCGCGGGGTGAGTTCGGGGAACGCGGGTCGGCCGGGCCGCGGACCCGACAGATAGGCGAGCGCCCGGCGTGCGATCCCCGGCCCGAAGATCGCCTCGCCGGCGCTGACCGCGGCGATCGCCCGGATCACGTTGTCCGGCGCGGCACCCTTCAGCACGTACCCCCGCGCCCCCGCCCGCATCGCCGCGAACACCGACTCGTCGTCGTCGAACATGGTCAGCATCAGTACGGCGACCTCGGGCGCGACCTTCGCGATCTCGCGGGTCGCTTCGATCCCGGTCAGATCGGGCATCTGGATGTCCATCACCAGTACGTCGGGCCGCAGTGTCACCGCCGCGCGGACCGCCTCCGCGCCGGTCGCCGCAGTACCGACGAGTTCATACCCGTGATGCGCCGACAGCAGCGCCCCGAGCCCCTCCCGGACGATCCCATGATCGTCCGCAACCACGATCCGCACACTCATCGCCGGTCCGCCTCCGTCAGGGGCAGTACGACGTCGATCGTGCAACCGGTTCGGTCGTACCCGATCTCGCACTGCCCACCAAGCTCCGCCGCTCGCTCCTTGATCGAGGTGAGCCCGACGCCCGGCGTCCACCGGGAGCCGACGTTCACCCCGTTGTCGCAGACGCCCAACCGCAGGACGTCACCATCGACAGTAAGCCGTACGGCGGCCGCCGTCGCGCCCGAATGCCGGATCACGTTCGTCACCGCCTCGGTGGCGATCCGATACGTCGCGACCTCGACCGCGGCCGGCAACTCACCCACACTCGCCGGAGCATCGACCGTCACCGTCAGCGCACCGCCGTCGGCCCGTTGCGAAACCATCGCCGCATACTCGCGCAGCGCCCCCACCAACCCGAGCCCGTCCAACGCGGGCGGGCGCAACGCGTACACCAGCCGCCGGATCTCCTCGATCGCGCCGATCGCCTGATCCCGCAACTCGGCCAGCAGCTCCGAACTCCGCTCGGGCTCGGTCGCGATCAACCGCCGCGCCGCATCCGCATTCAGCACCACAGCCGTCAGCACCGGACCGAGCCCGTCGTGCAGATCGCGACGCATCCGCCGGCGCTCCTCCTCGCGACCCGAGATGATCCGCTCCCGCGAATCCCGGAGATCGTCCGCCAGCCCCCGAGCCTGTACTGCGACCGCCAGCGGCGCCGCGAGCAACGCCAGGACCTCCTCGTCAGCCGCGTTCAACCGCGACTCTCCAGAACGCAACCCGATCACGAGCTCACCGAGGCACTCATTCCCTGAGCGCAACGAAATCGCATGCCGAGCCGCCGGCAGTACGCCGTACTCCGCCAGCTGGTTGCCGTCGACAACGATTGCGGCAGCCGGGAAGCGCATGACCCGGCACAGGGCGGCCAGTACGCCGGTGAGCCCGCCGGCTGCTCCGATCTGCGCACCGACCTCGGCGATGGCGCGCGCCGGGTCGCGCCGGGCACCGTAGAAGGCCCGCTGGATGAAGCGCTGCAGCCAGACCCGGACGGGATTGAACGCGAGCGCGATCAGCAATGTCGCGATGACCGACGAGTTGAGGGAGACCTGGCGGCGTACGGTCTGATCGAGGAGCGCGATCAACCCGATGTAGCCGGCCACCACGCCACCGGTGAGCAGCAGGTAGAGAACCGAACGCGAGACAGCCAGGCGGATGTCGAGCAACTGATAGCGCAGTACGGCGATCGCAATCGCCAATGGGATCAGCAGAAGCGGCAGAACGCCGAGCACCAACGACTCGGTCGCCAGAATTGTCTGGAGCCCGAAGCAGGCCACGATGACGAGCATGGCGAGCAGCAGCCAGAGGATCTGACGGCGAATCTGCTCGGTGCCGCGGCGGTACCGCAGTACGAGAGCTGCCAGCGCGGCGAGGAAACTGACCGCCAGACCGGCACCGCTGATTGCGCCGAGCAACTGATCGGTCTCGAAACCGGACCAGGCGGGATAGCCCGGGATCCCGATCTCGGCCGACAGCCCACCCTTGCGATCGAAGACGCCGGTCGCGGTCCACAGCACGGCATTCACCACGAGCACGGCGACCAGCCAGCGCCACCGGCGGCTCGGCAAGCGTCCGTCGGGGAACACCACCAACGACAGCGGAATGAAGAGTGCGAGTGCCGGAGACCAGCCGCCGTTCGTGAAGGTCGCCAGGATCCGCCAAGGCACCGTGGGTTCGCCCAGCCAGGCGAGGAGACTCAAACCAGTCGCGGTGGAGCCGTAGAAGCAGCCGCCCAGGAGCAGGGACCAGCCGACGAGATTTCGCGGGCGGTGGTAGGCGATCGGCCAGCCGGCGAGCGCGAGGGCCAGGCCGATCGCGGCGTTCGAGACGACGAAGAGGTCGGTGAGACGGGCCCAGGTCAGGTCCGAGGCGGTAGCGGCCACTGCGGTCAGGGCGGTCTCGATCAGGGCGAACGACAGCAGCACCCACGCCGCCGTACGGCGACCGCTGCTCTCGTCCATCTGCTCATCATCAGGCCACCGGCCCCCGGTCGAGTAGGGGCGCACCCCTGGATGACCCAGGAAGGTTTCTCGCCCTGCCCGTGAACCGAGCACCTGCCGAGCGGGGGCAATCGCAGCCGACGCTGAACCCGTCATAGTCATTCGTTGCTAGGAGTTCAGTCATGTCCGATACGCAGGTCGCTCTCGAAGCCAAACAAGCCCGTGATGTCCGTGGATTCTGGCGAGTCCTGCTCGCCGTGATCGCGCCGGTGCCGATGCTGTTCATGGGTCTCTACTACTTGATCAGCCCGGTCGACGGGGACGCGCCGTTCGAGAAGACGTTGGCCGCGGTCGCTGCCGATCCGGGGCGATTTCAGCTGATGCAGTGGCTGCAGGTGCCGTTCTTCCTGCTGATCGCGGCGATGTTCGCTGTCGCGTGGGTGGCTCGGCGCGGGGCTCCCCGGCTGGCGACCGCGGGTGGGCTGCTCGCGGTGGGTGGGATGAGTGCGGGGTTCTTCCTGCTGTCCGGGGTGGTCGGACCGGAGTACCTGGTGGTGCACGACGGGCTGGACGCCGGGCTGATGGCGAAGTTCGGGGATGCGATGGAGAAGCAGCCGACCGAGCAGATCGGCGGCCTGCTGTTCATCCTGGCGGTCACCTTCGGGCTGCTGTTGCTCGGGATCGCCTTGTGGCGCAGCCGGGTCGCACCCGCGTGGATGGGGTTCGCGCTCGCCTTCGGTGGTTTCACCCACCCGTTCATGCCTGGTCACCTCGCGGCCGGAGCAGGTCTGATCGTCGCCGCCATCGGTTTCGCCGGCGCCTCAGTGGCACTACTTCGTACGTCGAACGACGACTTCGACCTACCACCGCTTGCTCGGTGAAGTGTCGGGTCGCTTGTGGGGCTGGGGTTGGTTAGGGTCCAGGGGTGGGGGGTCGAGGGAATGAGGAGCCCATGGCGGACACCGCATCCACTGACCACGAGCGGTTCAACTTGCCGACGAAGAATCTACCGGCGCCTCAGGTGCGGGACCTGCCTGAGCCGCCGACCCAGACCTGGCGCATCGTCGGTCCGGGGATGGTGGGCGCCGGGGTCGGGCTCGCCTCCGGGGAATTCATCCTCTGGCCGTACATCTCCTCCCAGGTCGGGCTGGTGTTTCTCTGGGGCGCCGTGGTCGGCGTCGTCGTCCAGTGGTTCCTGAACATGGAGATCGAGCGGTACACGCTGGCCACTGGTGAGACAGCGTTGACCGGCTTCAACCGGTACGGCAAACACTGGGGATTGTTCTTCGCGATCATGACGTACTTCGCGAATCTCTGGCCCGGCTGGGCGACCAGCTCCGCCTCGATGCTCACCTACCTGTTCGGCGCCGGCGATCCACGCTGGATCGCGATCGGCATCCTGCTGGTGATCGGCGCGATCCTGACCCTGGCCCCGGTCGTCTACGTGATGCTCGAACGGCTGATCTTCGTCAAGATCGCGGCCGTCGCGCTGCTCGTCGTCCTGGCGCTGATCTTCGCGATCCGCGGCAAGACGTACAGCGCCCTCGGCCACGCCGTCACCCACCCCGAGTTCCCCGTCAACCAGCTCGGCTTCGCGTTGATGATGGGCGCGATCGCGTACGCCGGGGCAGGTGGCGGCCAGAATCTCTGCCAGAGCAACTGGATCCGCGACAAGGGCTTCGGGATGGGCATCCATGTCCCGCGGCTGACCTCACCGGTCACCGGCGAGGAGGAGGCGGACCCGACGGCGAACGGCTACACCTTCCCGCCCGACCAGGCGAACCTGGCCCGCTGGCGGCGCTGGTGGAAGTTCGCGAACCTCGAGCAGGCGATGACGTTCGTCGGGATCACCGTGGTGACGATCGTCTTCACCTCGATGCTGGCGCACGCGACCTTGTTCGGGAATCCCGCGGTCCAGAACAAGATCAGCTTCCTCAAGATCGAGGGCGTCACCCTGCAGTCGCTGGTCGGCGGCTGGTTCGGCTACCTGTTCTGGGCGATCGGCGCGTTCTCACTGTTCGCGGCGGCGGCCGGCATCGTCGACTACACCTCCCGGCTCGCGGCCGACATGATCAAGGCACGCTACCTGCGGACCTCCACCGTCACCGAGTCCAAGCTCTACTTCTGGCTGGTCTGGGGACTCGTTGCCTTCGGCATCCTGGTGCTGCTGGCCGGGTTGACCCAGCCGCTGGTGCTGCTGGTGATCTCGGCCTGTACGGCGGGCACGATGATGTTCGTGTACTCCGGCCTGCTGTGGTGGATGAACTCGCGCGCCCTGCCGCGGCCGATCCGGATCACCCGGCTGCGCGCCGGCGTGATGCTGTTCGGCTTCCTCGCCTTCGGCGCGCTGGCCGTCTTCACCATCATCGACCAGGTCAAGAACAACTTCTGACCGCAGCGGAGCGGTGGTGGGCCCGTCCGCCCGCCACCGCCCTGCCGTCCTTCACCAGGTCACGGTGCCCTGAACGCCACCTGGTTGTTGACCGCGTCGAAGGCGTCCTTGGCCAGCACCTGGGTCGCCTTCACCTGTCCGTACCAGACCGTCCCGCCGACGTTCGACTGGCTGGCGGCGAAGGTCAGCATCTGCTGCACGGTCAGCGCAGTGGCTCCACCGAAGGCCGCACTGGTGTTCTCGTAGCTGCCTGGGCAGCTGGATACTCCACCCGAGCCGTCGATCATCTTGCAGATCTTCGTCAGGTCGATCTTGACCGCACCGATCGGGCGGGGTGGCTTGATCGCGTTGCCTCCCGCCGCGCTGCTGAAGTAGACGTTGAGCGCCGTCGCCAGCATCTGCGGCTTCAGCATCGCGTTACACGTGCTACCCGAGCAGTTGGCGGCCTTGATCACGGTGGTGACATAGGTGCCGACTTGGGCGCACGTCGCCGTTGCGCTGAGATCCTGGAACGGCGCGTACTGGCGCAGCCAGGTGCCGGAGTTGCAGACCGTCCCGGCCTTTGACCCGCCGGTGATGATGCCCTGGCCGTTCTTGTTCTGCCAGAAGCCGATCGTCAGCGCACCGGTCTTGGCCGGCCCGCAGACCGTCACCTGGGCACTGGCCGAACCGGTCGTCCCGGTCGTGTTGGTGGTGAACATCGCGGTGTTGTCGTACGCGACGCAGTCATAGGCCGGTACGGCGATGACCCTGCTGTAGCTGAAGGTCGTCGGGTTCGCGTCACCGGCACAGACCGTCCCGAGCGCACCGGCGTACGAGTCGGTGACGTTCACGCAGTTGTCGATCAGGCTCTGCGCGAAGGCGATGTCACTGAAGATGAAGTTGGAGCTCCCGGCCGTCAGCGCGCCGACCGGGTCCACCGCCTGCTCCGGCCAGGTGGCCGTCGCGGTGTTGTCCAGTTGACCTTGTGGAGTCGCGGAGAGGTCGCAGCTGTAGGCGTAGTAGTTGTCGCCTGAGGCAACGGTCAGGTTCGTGGCCGCGCCCGCGTTGACGGTGCAGACCACGGTCACCGTGTAGTTGAAGGTCGCCGACCCACCGATCTGCTCGACCCTGGTCTTGTCGACGTTCTTACCGATCGTCCAGCTGTACGACGTGTCGTAGGAACCGGCGGCGTCCTTGGTGACAATGAGATCGCTGGCGCTGGTCGCACCGGATTGCACCTTGAACGCGTCGTACTTGCAGGCGCTCGGCAGCACCGGACCGGGGGCTTGGCAAACGGCAAGGATGTAGACGCCACCGGGGTTCGTGGTGTCGTCGTACGGGAACATTCGGACCTTGTTGTCCGAGAAGCCGTGGCTGCCGGCGTAGGTGATGACGCCGTTGCTGATGCTGAACGTGCGGTTCGAGTAGGCGTCGCCACCCGGATCGTCGGAGAGATTCGCCGTACCGCCGTCGTTGGGGTCGAGCTGCCCACCCGGCACCAGGACCGCGAAGAAGTAGGTTCCGTCGCCGAGTGCGGCCGCGTTCGGCAGGCCGCTCAGCCAGACGTCGTCCTTGCTGCTGTACAGATTGCAGTTGACGGCGACGGGCGGTCCGTTGAGACAGGCGCCGATGACCGTGACCCGGCCGATCGCCCGCAGGAACGCAGGCAGAACTGGATGAAGCATGACGGAACTTCCCCCCGTGGGAATGGATATGCCCGCCGCTGACCACTCTGCGTAGCCCAAATCGCCGGTCAGTCCGACTGTGCGCTCCGTGACCGATTACGTCACGTAGCGGTGGTGTCGTACGGCTGGGGGCCGCCGTTGACCGTCGTGAAGAGGGAGTAGAGGGACGTCGTCGCCGTGAGGAAGAGGCGGTTGCGCTTGGCGCCGCCGAAGCAAAGGTTGCTGACCGTCTCGGGAACCAGAAGTTTGCCGAGCAGGGTGCCGTCCGGGTGGTAAACGTGCACGCCGTCGGCCGCGGCTCCCCAGACCCGGCCCTCGGAGTCGAGGCGGATGCCGTCGAAGGCGCCGTTGCCGCACTCGGCGAACAGCTCACCACCGGACAGCGTGGAGCCGTCGACCCTGAAGACGCGGATGGTCGCTTCCTCCGTGTCGGTCACGTAGAGCAAGGAGCCGTCGTTGGAGAAGGCCAGCCCGTTCGGCCGGTTGAAATCGTCGGCGACCACGGCGAGCGTCCCGTCCGGATCCACCCGATAGACATGACAGCCGCCGACCTCAATGGAACCCTTGAACCCTTCGTAGTCACTGTCGATCCCGTACGCCGGGTCGGTGAACCACACCGTGCCGTCGGCCCGGGCCACCACGTCGTTCGGGCTGTTCAGCCGGCCGCCGTCCCGATGGGAGGCGAGCACCGTGATCGAGCCGTCGTGCTCGGTCCGGGTCACCCGGCGGTTGCCGTGCTCGCAGCTGACCAGCCGGCCTTCCTGATCGAGCGTGTGCCCGTTGGTGTTGCCGGCCGGGTTCCGGTACTCCGAGATCTGGTACGACGTCTCGTCCCAGCGCAGGATCCGGTCGTTCGGGATGTCGCTGAACAGCACGTACCGCCCGGCCGGCGAGTACACCGGACCTTCGAGCCATCGCCCGCCGGTCCACAACCGCTCCAGCCGCCCGTCACCCCGGATCCCCGCGAACCGGTCATCCAGCTTCTCCCACACCGCAGGAACGGTTCCGGCCAACGGCTCGAGCAAAGGCATGCAGCACTCCCAAGGACCGACGTTGTCACCCGAGATCGTACGGCTGTTTCGCTCCGTTCGTGGTGAGGAGCCAGGAGTAGACCGAGGCGTCCGTCCTGGTGAAGGTGCGGACCGCGAGCACCGAGCAGCTGCAGGCCACGCTGCGGTCGCTCCACCAGGTGGACGGCGTGACCAGCACTCAGACAGTCGTCGTGCTGGAGTCCTGCTTCGAACGGCCGCCCACGGTGATGTGACCAAGAACCTGTCACCTCTGAAGCGGACTTCACCCTAGACTCGGCTCGCCGAAGGGAGTTCAGCTGTGACTGACAGCAAGCGCATCACCAAGGTGCTGGTCGCGAACCGGGGCGAGATCGCCGTCCGGGTCGTCCGTGCCGCCGCCGACGCGGGCCTGGGCAGTGTCGCCGTGTACGCCGATCCGGACCGGGACGCCTTGTTCGTCCGGCTCGCCGACGAGGCCTATTCGCTCGACGGCGCGACACCGGCTGACTCCTACCTGAACATCGCCAAGATCCTGGACGTCGCGGCCCGCTCCGGCGCGGACGCGGTGCACCCCGGCTACGGCTTCCTGGCCGAGAACGCCGAGTTCGCCCAGGCGGTGATCGACGCCGGGCTGATCTGGATCGGCCCGCCACCGAGCGCGATCGACTCGCTCGGCGACAAGGTGAAGGCCCGGCACATCGCCGAGAAGGTCGGCGCCCCGCAGGTCCCCGGCACGCCCGACCCGGTGGCGAACGCCGACGAGGTGGTCGCCTTCGCCACGGAGTACGGACTGCCGATCGCGATCAAGGCGGCGTACGGCGGCGGTGGGCGCGGGATGAAGGTCGCGCGCACGATGGACGAGGTGCCGGAGCTGTTCGAGTCCGCGACCCGTGAGGCGATCAGCGCCTTCGGTCGCGGCGAGTGCTTCGTCGAGCGGTACCTGGACAAGCCGCGGCACGTCGAGACCCAGTGCCTGGCCGATGCCCATGGCAACGTCGTGGTGGTCTCCACCCGGGACTGCTCGCTGCAGCGCCGCTACCAGAAGCTGGTCGAGGAAGCGCCGGCGCCGTTCATCACGCCCGAGCAGCGGGAGATCCTCTACACCTCCTCCAAGGCGATCCTGCGCGAGGCCGGGTACGTCGGGGCCGGCACGTGCGAGTTCCTGATCGGCCAGGACGGCCTGATCTCGTTCCTCGAGGTGAACACCCGGCTGCAGGTCGAGCACCCGGTCAGCGAAGAGGTGACCGGTCTCGACCTGGTCCGGGAGATGTTCCGGATCGCCGACGGCGAGGAACTCGGCTACGACGACCCCGAGATCTCCGGTCACTCGATCGAGTTCCGGATCAACGCCGAGGACCCGGGCCGCGGCTTCCTGCCCGCCCCGGGCACGCTGACCAAGTGGCACGCGCCGTCCGGGCCGGGGATCCGGCTCGACGGCGGCTACGACCAGGGCGAGACCGTGCCCGGCTCGTTCGACTCGCTGGTGGCGAAGCTGATCGTCTCCGGCCGGGACCGGACCCAGGCGCTGGAGCGGTCCCGCCGCGCGCTGAAGGAGTTCGTCGTCGAGGGGATGCCGAGCGCGGTGCCGTTCCACCAGGCCGTGGTCAGTGACCCGGCCTTCGTCGGCACCGACGGCTTCCGGGTGCACACCCGCTGGATCGAGACCGAGTTCGACAACCGGATCCCGCCGTACGACGGGGGCACCGAGGGCACCGAGCCGCAGGAGCGGGAGAAGGTCACCGTCGAGGTCGGCGGGAAGCGCCTCGAGGTGGTGCTCCCGGCCGGTCTGGGTGCGTCGGCAGCCGCTGCCACGTCGGCCAAGAAGAAGCCCGCCAAGCGTGCGGGTGGCAGCGGCAAGGCGGCCGCCTCGGGCGACTCGCTGACCTCGCCGATGCAGGGCACGATCGTGAAGATCGCCGTCGAGGAGGGCGCGACGGTGGCCGAGGGCGACCTGATCGTCGTCCTGGAGGCGATGAAGATGGAGCAGCCGCTGAACGCGCACAAGGCCGGTACCGTGACCGGCCTGTCCGCCGAGGTCGGCGCCACCGTCGCCGCGGGTGCCGCCATCTGCGAGATCAAGGACTGACAACTTCTCGGCCCCTACACAGCGAGTTCTCAGGGAAACGCGCTAGGTTCCCTCCAGGATTGCCGCGCTCGGTTCGGTGAGGGAGAACTCTGCATGTCCAAGAAGACCCATCAGCAGCAGTTGGCGGCGCGCAAGGCCCAGCGCCAGGCCGAGCGTGATGCCGAACGCCGCCGCCAGCGACGGATGCTGGCGGTGACGCTCACCGCCATCGCGGCAGTGGTGGTCGTGATCGTCGGTCTGTTCGTCGTGCTCGGCAACAACGGCGACGACACCCCCGCCGCGAGCGACACGCCGTCGCCGTCGCAGTCGGCCGCTGCCCCGGGCCCGGAGAACAAGCCGAAGACGATCCCGACCGCGCTGGCGGCCGCGCCGAAGCGGACCACGCCGCTGGCGTCCGAGGTGGACTGCACCTACAAGAAGGGCGAGGCGGCGTCGAAGCCGGTCAACCCGCCGTCCAACGGCAAGGTGAAGGCCAGCGGTACGTCGAAGGTCACCCTCGGCACCTCGATCGGTGACCTGCACCTGACCCTGGACAGCGCGCTGGCGCCCTGCACGGTGAAGAGCTTCCTCAGCCTGGTCGGCCAGAAATACTTCGACAACACCAGTTGTCACCGGCTCACGGTCGGCGCCGGCCTCCAGGTGCTGCAGTGCGGCGACCCGACGAAGGACCCGGCCGCGCAGGGCAGCGGCGGTCCCGGCTACAGCTTCAACGACGAGGTGTACCCGCAGCTGAAGTACGGCCGCGGCATCCTGGCGATGGCGAACTCCGGCCCGAACACCAACGGCAGCCAGTTCTTCATCGTGTACGGCGACGCGTCGGCCCTCAACCCGGCGTACACGGCCTTCGGCACGGTCGACGCGGACGGGCTCAAAGCCATCGACAAGGTGGCCAACGCCGGCGTGATCCCCGGCCCGCAGGGCGGCCCGACCGACGGCCGGCCGTACATCCCGGTCGAGATCAAGACGGCCACCGCAGCCGCCTGATCCTCAACGACAGAAGCGGGGCCGGCCGAGGGGGGGGGGGGGGGGGGGTTTGGTTTGAGGGCCCCCACCCGGTCCCCCCCGGCGGCGCCGGCCCCCACCCCGGGGACAGGGACCAACGCCACAGAGGCACCC
>NZ_JBEXSJ010000058.1:0-42446 GCF_040613535.1 Kribbella sp. NPDC006257 | reverse complement strand
GCGACCGCCGCGCCGAGCCTGGCGCCCGCGGTCGACCCGGCCGCGCTGCCCGGGCTGGACTCGAAGGTCGACTCGTTCCTGACCTCGCTGATGGAGGCCGCGCCGCGCTCCCCCGAGTTCGCACAGAAGGCCGGTGACGTCCGCAGCATGGGTGACGTGGACATCCGGCACGCCGCGGAGAGCTCGAACCGGCTGCTGCAGTCGCCGGTGAAGGCGTTGACCAGCGGTGGGCTGTCGGAGGGATCCACGGTCGGCAAGACGCTGCTGGAACTGCGCCGGACGGTCGAGAACCTGGACCCGAAGGAAGCGACGGGTGCGAAGAAACTGCTCGGGATGATCCCGTTCGGGGACAAGATCGAGGACTACTTCCGCAAGTACCAGAGCGCGCAGAGCCACCTCGAAGGCATCCTGCACTCGCTCCGCGACGGCCAGGACGAGCTCGGCAAGGACAACGCCGCGCTGAACATGGAGAAGCAGCAGCTCTGGGACGCGATGGGCCGGCTGAACCAGTACGTGTACGTCGCCGAGCGGCTGGATGCCCGGCTGTCCGCGACCATCGCGGAGCTGGAGGCGACCGATCCGGAGAAGGCCCGCGCACTGCGTGAGGACGTGCTGTTCTACGTCCGGCAGAAGCACCAGGACCTGCTCGTCCAGCTGGCCGTGTCGATCCAGAACTACCTGGCCATCGACATCGTGATCAAGAACAACATCGAGCTGATCAAGGGCGTCGACCGCGCCTCCACCACGACCGTCTCCGCACTCCGTACCGCGGTCATCGTGGCGCAGGCCCTCGGCAACCAGAAGCTGGTGCTGGACCAGATCACCGCGCTCAACACGACCACCAGCGGGATGATCGAGCGCACCTCGCAGATGCTCCGGGACAACTCGGTCGCGATCCAGCAGCAGGCCGCCTCGGCGACCATCGGGCTGCCCCAGCTGCAGGCGGCGTTCGCGAACATCTACGCCACGATGGACGCGATCGACACCTTCAAGGTGCAGGCGCTGGACAACATGGCCGCCACCATCGGCACGCTGGAGAACGAGGTGACCAAGTCCCGCAGCTACCTGGACCGGGTCGCCCAGCAGGACCAGCGGGTCGTCGCCGGCACCCTCGACCTCGGTCGCTAGAGCTTCCAGACAAGAGGATTGCATGGCATTGGGTGACTTCTTCGCGCGGCTGACCGGCCGCAAGGCGGAGCCCGAGCCTGCCCCGATCCCCCGCGCACCGAGCAACGACGATCTGCTGGCGGCGCTGGTCCGGGTCGAGCAACTGGTCGCCGACGGCGCGGTACCGGCCGTCGTCGCCTCCCGGGTCAACCGGGTCGTGCGGATCGTCCGGGAGACCATCCCGCGGCTCGGTAACCTCGGCGGCAGCGTCGAGGCCTACAACGTGATGGCGACCGCGACGGACTACCTGCCGGAGGCGATCGGTGGCTACCTCCGGCTCCCGCGGCACTGGGCGGACAGCCGGCCGGTCGACCGCGGCAAGACCTCGCTGATGATCCTGATCGACCAGTTGGACCTCTTGGGCGCAACGATGGACAAGGTGTTCGACGCGGTGAACCGGGCCGACGCGGCGGCGCTGATCGCTCATGGCCGGTTCCTGCAAGAGAAGTTCGGGACCGGTTCGACCGGTGGGAGTCTTGCCCTCGGCAACACGCCTTCCACGCCGGCACCCGACGTACTGCCGGGACCAGGACCACTAGAACCACCGCCAGGACGAGGAGGGGGATGACCAGCGTGGGGGGTACTTCACTGCAGGACGCGCTGTCGGCCCTGCTTTCTGTCGCTGCACGTGCTGGCGTGCCGGAAGAAGCTGCACGAGCAGAGGGCCTTTCACTCGCCGCTGCCTTGGCCGAGTCTGCTCCTGGCGCTCCGGCCGACTGGGCCGCCGTGACACCTGGCAGTGGCACACAGGAGTTCTTCGACGCCGCAGTGCGCGGCCGGAGATGGCGTGGCGCGCCTACCGCAGTACTGACTGATTTGATCGCGCAGGGCTCAGCAGAGAAAGTCCCGTACGCCGAGGCGCTGGCGGAGCTGGCCTCTGCGGCATGCAATCTCGGTGAGCCGACTATGCGCGTCGTGGGCAACGCCTCCGTCGCAGCAGCTGCCCAGCTTCAAGCCGCTGGTGCACGGCAGTTCCAGGTCGGCACCAGTCCGCTTGCCAAGCCGGCTGCGAGCACACCGGCGCCCGCAGTACAGGTAGAAGCCAAGGTCGAGACGGCGCCTGCTGAGCCAGAGCGGACAGTAGAAGAGCTGTTGGCCGAGCTGGACGAGCTGACTGGCCTAGCAAGCGTCAAGCGCGAGGTGCACCGACAGGTCGCCGTACTGCGGGTCGAGAAGCTCCGGGTCGAGGCAGGACTCAAGAGCCCGACCATCACCCGGCACCTGGTGTTCGTAGGCAACCCCGGCACCGGCAAGACGACTGTCGCCCGGCTGGTCAGCGGGATCTACAAGGCGCTCGGCCTGCTCTCCAAGGGCCAGCTGGTCGAGGTCGACCGCTCCGAGCTGGTCGCCGGCTATTTGGGGCAGACGGCAACGAAGACCGCCGAGGTGGTCGCGTCCGCGGCCGGTGGGGTGCTGTTCATCGACGAGGCGTACAGCCTGACCGCCGGTGAGCTGGGTGCGGACCAGTACGGGCGGGAAGCCGTCGACACGCTGGTCAAGGAGATGGAGGACCGGCGCGACGACCTGGTCGTCATCGTCGCCGGGTATCCCGAGCCGATGGAGGACTTCATCGCGGCGAACCCGGGCCTGGCCAGCCGGTTCCGGACCACGATCGCGTTCGAGGACTACACCGACGAGGAGCTGACCGGCATCCTGACCAGGCTGGCCGCGGCGGCCGACTACGAGCTGACGCCGAACGCGCTGGACCAGTTCAAGGTGATCCTGGCCTCGACGCCGCGGAACCGGTCGTTCGGCAACGGGCGGTTCGCCCGGAACACCCTCGAGGCCGCGATCGGCCGGCACGCCTGGCGACTCCGCGACGTGACGGCACCGACGACCGAACAACTGCGTCAGATCCTCCCTGAGGACCTGACCGATGAAGAACCGACCGAACCAGCCGAGCCCGAGCAGCCGGTCGAGCCCGAGCAAGAGGAGCAGGCGTGACACAGACAACGAGCGCGCCCCCAGCCACCTGGTCGCCGCCGGCTGCACAGCCGGCAGCCGGTACGCCGGCCGTCGCGCCGCGACGCACCACCCCACGCGGCGCGGTCCAGTCCTGGTTCGCCGGTACGCCGGGCCGCATGCGCACCATCCTCATCGTGTCGGCCGCGATCGCCGTGGTGTTCGGCCTGGCCGCGGCGCAAGGGTTCCGCGAGTCCGACGGCGCTCTGAAGCGGGCCGAGGCGAACACCGCCCAGCTGGTCCGGATCCAGGCGATCCACACCAGCCTGGTCAGCGCGAACGCCGACGCCACCAACGCCTTCCTGGTGGGTGGCCTCGAGCCGCCCGCGCAGCGCCAGCACTTCGTCGACTCGATGGCTCAGGCGGCGAAGCTGATCGCCGAGGCAGCCACCGCGCAGCCCGCCGACCAAGCGGTGCTCGGCCAGTTGAACACCACGCTGCTCACCTACCAGGGCCTGATCGAGCAGGCACGGGCGAACAACCGGCAGGGCCTGCCGATCGGTTCGCAGTACCTGAAGGACGCGAGTGCGACGCTGCAGGACGACTCACTGCCGTTGCTGGACCAGCTGGTCAAGTCCAACGAGGCCCGGGTCGACACGGAGTTCGACGGCATCAGCTACGGCAACTACTGGCTGATCATCGCCGGCCTCATCACGCTGGTAGTGCTCATCTACTCCCTGTACTGGCTGGCCAAGCGAACCCACCGCTACCTGAACGTGCCGATCGCAGCCGCGGCTGTGCTGGTGCTGCTGACCATGCTGGTCGGCGGAGCTTCGCTGGCGAGCGCAGGCAGTCATGCGAAGGACACCCGCAGCCACGCGTACGCCGACACGCTCGCGCTCTCGCGGGCCCGGATCGCGGCGTACGACGCCAAGTCCAACGAGAGCCTCACGCTGATCGCGCGCGGTTCGGGTGACGCGTTCCAGACGGCCTGGCAGCAGTCCGCGGCCGAGGTCGACAAGCAACTCGCGATCGTCGCTGGGACGACTCCTCAACTGCAGGCTCCTTGGGGTCAGTACAAGACCATCCACGGCACGATCCGCGACCTGGACAGCAAGCAGGGCAACTGGCAGAGCGCGGTGAACATGTCGATCGGCAACGCCTCGACGACCTTCGGTGCCTTCGACAAGGGATCCGCCGACAGCATCGGCGAGACCAGCAAGAAGGTCGGCAGTGAGCTGTCCGATGCCCGCAACGGCCTGCCACCGATCGGCTGGCTCGGACTGCCGATCGGCATCGTCGCCGCGCTACTCGTGGCCTGGGGCATGTCTCAGCGACTGGGGGAATACCGATGAAGAAGCAGCTGATCGCCGCCGGTATCGCGGCTGCCCTGTTGACCGTGGCCGCTTGCGGTTCGAGCACCTATGCGGCGACCCCGTTCCCGACGAAGCCGACGGAGGCGCCGGCCACGCCGGCCAAGCCCAAACCGCAGCCCAACTGTGGCAACCCGGTGGCGTCATTCGCTCCGGAAGGTCCACTCCCCTCACCTGACAACCTGCCGGCCGGTTCCTTCATGGAGACCATCAAGAAGCGTGGCCGGCTGATCGCCGGCGTCTCGGCCGACAGCCTGAACCTCGGTTCCCGCAACCCGATCACGGGTGCCATCGAGGGCTTCGACATCGACATGATCAACTACGTCGCCGCTGCGCTCGGCGTCGATGTCGAGCTGCGGGTCATCTCCAGCCCGCAGCGACTGCCGGTCATCATGAACAACTCGGTCGACATCGTCGCCCGCAACATGACCATCAACTGCGACCGGTGGAGCCAGATAGCCTTCTCTGCCGAGTACTACCACTCCGGCCAGAAGTCGCTGGTGCCACGCACCTCCGAGGTGAAGAGCCTGGGTGACCTGCCCAAGGGCACCACGATCTGCACCCCGACCGGCTCGACCAGCTACGCGAACCTGCGGGCGAGGTTCCCAGACCTCACGGCGATCACCGCTGACACCGACGGCGGCTGCCTGGCGCTCTTCCAGTCCGGCAAAGCCTTCGGCATCAGCGGCGACGACACCGTGCTGGCCGGCGACGCCGCGCAGGACCCGTACGCGCGGGTGATCCCGGGCGAGCAGTTCAGCCAGGAGCCGTACGGCCTCGGCATCTCGCTGCAGCACAAGGATTTCGTGCGTTTCGTCAACGGCGTACTCGAGCAGATCAAGAGTGACGGCCGCTGGAAGGCGTCGTACAACAAGTGGTTTGCGGCCGCGCTCGGACCGGCACCAGCACCGCCGAAGGCGGTTTACGGTCGATGACAGTTCGTACTCCGACGGCGGTCGCGCCGGCCCCGCCAGGGCGGATCGGCAGCAGCATCCCCGCGAAGGAGCTGCTGTCGTTCCTCGATGCCCTGGGGACCTGGCGGGACCGGCGGCGGGCCGAACTGGACGAGCTCGACCAGGCCGCCCTGCAGGCCGAGGACGCCGACGCGCTGAGCGGCGACGTGGTGCTGGCGATGGCGGTCTGGAAGGCGGTCTCGGACCGGTACGAGCTGATCCTGGTCACCTGGGACTCCGGCCGGGTCGGACCGACCGAGACCGAGCGGATCTCCACCCTGATCTGGGGCGGCCTGGACACCGGTGGCGCCAGCGGCTCGCTCGCGGTTTCGTTGCCTGAGGCATGCACTTTGTCGGATGCGCTCGCCGCCACGCTCCGGGCCAAGCTGGCGCTGGAGCCGGGCGACGCGGATCTGGCCGCGCGGCTGCGGCAGCTCCGGGCGACGGTGGAGCGGATCAGCGACCAGGTCAAGAACGAACCGGCGATCACCAGGAACGAAGCGATCGCGACCCATCACGACCTGGACCGCCGGGTCACCGATCTGACCGAGCGGGCCAAGCGCGGTGCGGATATCGGTGGGCTGATCGGCTCGCTCGAGATGGATGCCGCGCGCACCGAACGGGACCTGATCGTCGGCGGTGCCACCCGGCGGGAGCGTGCTGCCGACGTGGCTCGCGCCCGCGCGGTGCGGACCGAGCTGGAGGCGCAGGGCGTCGCAGTACGGGCTCTGGCCGATCGCTGTGTCGCTGCGGTCACCCCGGCGCCGCGCCTCGGCGTACCGGATGTCACTGCGCTCGGTCCGGTGCCGAACACTCCGGCTGAGCTGGAGAAGTACCTGACAAAGCTGGACGCAGTACGGCGTGCGCTCGGGCAGGCCCAGTCGGCGTACGGCGGCGCGCTGGAACGCCGGGACGAGCTGGCTGCCCGGCTGGACGCATACCAGGTGAAGGCTGGCAGCGTTGCCCGGACCAGCGGAACCACCGATGACCTTGCCGAGCTCTACCGGCGCGGCCACGACGTGATCGACACCGAACCAGTGGACCTGATCCGGCTCGGTGCACTCGTAGCGGCGTACCAGACCTATCTGGACACCAGTCTTGCCGCCGACCCGCACTCCGGTCGCGCCAAAGGAGGGACGACATGACGAACATCGCCTGCACCGAGCCGGGCTGCACCGGCTCGATCGTGGACGGCTACTGCGATGTCTGCGGAACACCTGCTTCCACATCTCCGAGTGCTGCGAGTGCTGCGACCGGTGCGCCGGCCACGGGTGCGTGTGCGCAACCTGGTTGCTCCGGCACGATCGTGGACGGCTACTGCGACGTCTGCGGTACGCCGGGAGGCTCAGCCGCAGCAGCGCACGAGCAGATCAGCTCGGTGTCGACAGTGTCGCGCGCCTCCAACCGCCTTGCCTCCACACCACTGGGCTCGGCTCGCGCGACCCAGGCCGGCTCGAAGCTGACCCGCAAGCTCGGTACTTCGTCCACCCGGCTGCGTGGAGCCCGACTGGGCGCCGGGCTGACCCACGTGCCGCCGATCCCGGCGATCGACGCCAGCAAGGCGATCCTGGCGAACCCGATGGTTCCCGAGGACCGCCGCAACTGCCCGAACTGCGGTAACGCGGTCGGCCGGTCCCGTGGCGACCAGCCGGGCCGCACCGAAGGCTTCTGCCCCAAGTGCCGCAGCCCGTTCTCCTTCTCGCCGAAGCTGAAGGCAGGCGACCTGGTCGGCGGCCAGTACGAGGTAGCCGGCGCCCTGGCGCACGGCGGCTTCGGCTGGATCTACATGGCCCGCGACCTGAACGTCCAGAAGCGCTGGGTGGTCCTCAAGGGTCTGCTGAACTCCGAGGACCCGGACGCCGTCGCGGCCGCGATCGCCGAGCAGCAGTTCCTGGCCCGGGTCGAGCACCCGCTGATCGTGGAGATCTACAACTTCGTCACCCACGAAGGCGCCGGCTACATCGTGATGGAGTACGTCGGCGGTACGTCGCTGAAGACCCTGCTCAAGCAGCGGATGGAGGCCAACGGCGGCCGGTACAACCCGCTGCCGATCGACCAGGCGATCGCCTACATGCTGGAGATCCTGCCGGCGTTCTCCTACCTGCACGACCTCGGCCTGGTCTACTGCGACTTCAAGCCGGACAACATCATCCAGGTCGGCGACGCGGTGAAGCTGATCGACCTCGGCGGCGTCCGCCGGATCGACGACATGGACTCGGCCATCTACGGCACGGTCGGCTACCAGGCCCCCGAAGTACCAGAGGTCGGTACGTCGGTCGCCTCGGACATCTTCACCCTCGGCCGCACGCTCACCGTGCTGGCGATGGAGTTCCGCGGCTACCAGTCGACGTACCTGTCCTCACTGCCTCCGGTCGCGGATGTCCCGCTCTTCCAGCAGCACGACTCCGTGTACCGGCTGCTACTGAAGGCCTGTGCGAAGGACCCGGCCGACCGCTTCGTATCGGCCGACGAGTTCCGCGTGCAGCTGCTCGGCGTACTGCGTGAGGTGGTCGCGTCGCAGCAGAAGGGCGGCGCTGCACAGCACTCGGCGTCGTCGCTCCTGTTCGGCAGCCCTGGCGACCTGTCGGCGAGTCTGGGCGAAGCCGCTCCCCCGTGGATGCGACTGCCTTCCCTGCTGCCGGACGAGACCGACAAGATGGCCGGCTGGCTCAAGACGGTCAGTGTTCCGGACCCGGCCGCGCGGCTGGAGCTGCTGGTCAACGCACCAGAGCAGTCGGCACAGGTGCTGCTGGAGATTGCTCTCGCCGCTCTGCAGTCCGGTCAGTTCGACATGGTCGACACTGCAGTCTCGGACTTGCTGGCGGAGGACCCGTGGGAGTGGCGCGCGGTCTGGATGTCCGGGCTGGTCGCTCTGGCACGTGACGATCACGCAGCTGCGCAGTCCGCTTTCAACGCGGTCTACGGCCAGGTGCCTGGTGAGCTGGCGCCCAAGCTGGCACTGGCGCTGGCCTGTGAACTCAGTGGCGAGTACGACGTGGCGGAGGGGCTCTACATCACCTGCGCCCGGACCGACGCCAACTACATCGCGCCGTCCGCCTTCGGGCTGGCCGCGATCCGCTCGTCCCGCAACGACCTCGACGGAGCCATCGCCGCGGTCGACCTGGTACCGCCGACCAGCGGCGCGTACATCCGGGCTCGCCGCCAGCGAGCCGGTCTGCTGGCAGGATCAGGGCGTGGACTCCCCGCCCTCGCGGAGGCCATGGGCAGTATCGAGGCGCTGACGATCGACCCGGCCGACCGGGCTCAGTTGTCGGCGAACGTGTTCCGGACCGCCTTGACCGAGGTACTCGGCAGTGGCCCGCAGCCCGGCGTACACATCGCCGGACGGGCCGCCACCGAACCGGAACTGCGGGACGGCTTGGAGGCGGCCTACCGTGAGCTGGCTGGGCAAGCGCCCAGCCGGGAGGAACGGATCGCCCTGGTCGACCAGGCCAACGAGGTTCGAGGATGGACATTGCGATGACGTCAACGACCGGCACGACGAGTACGGCCTGTCCGAGCTGCGGCGGGCCGATCTCCGACGCCGACCGGTACTGCGAGGCCTGTGGCGCCGAGCTGAATCCTGCTGCCGCGCCGGCCACGGCCGCGATCGACACCGACACCGAGCCGACGATCGAGCTGAACCCCTCGGCGGCCGCGGTGGCCGGTCCCTGTCGCTCCTGCGGAGGCAAGATCGGCCCCGACCAGTACTGCGAGACCTGTGGCACCAAGGCGACCAAGCCGCGCGATCACTTCAGTGAGCAGCCGGCACCCTGGGTTGCGGCCGTCTGCGATCGGGGGATCCGGCACAGTCGCAACGAGGACGCAGTAGCGATCTCTGCTGACCCGGAGCCGGGCAGTAGGGCGCAGCTGGTGGTTTGCGACGGGGTGAGCTCGTCGCTGGACTCCGATGTGGCCAGCCTTGCCGCTGCGCGGGCCGCTCGCGAAGTACTGGCTGCCGGTCATGCGCAGGGCATCGGGACCGAGTCGTCACGGATCAGTGCCGTCGTGGCGCGCTTGAAGGCCGCAGCGGATGCAGCTAGCGACGCAGTGCTGGCCAACACCAGTCCGGACAGCCCCAACCCGGCTTCCTGCACCTTCGTTGCTGCTGTGGTGGAAGGCGATCTGGTGGTAGCCGGTGTAGTCGGCGACAGCCGCGCGTACTGGTTGCCGGACAACGCAGAAGCAGTCGGGCTCACCGTGGACGACTCCTGGGCAGCAGAGCTCATCGCTACCGGCGTACCGCGGCAGCAGGCCGAGACCGGACCGCAGGCGCATGCCATCACCCGCTGGCTGGGCAAGGATGCTCCGGACCACACGCCCCGGACGACGACCCTCAAGGTCGACGGCCCGGGCTGGCTGCTGGTCTGCTCCGACGGCCTGTGGAACTACTGCTCCGAGGCGGCACCACTGGCCGACCTCGTACGTCAGACCGCTGCCGCCAACAATGGCGAGCCACTGGCCACCTCGTCCGCTCTGGTCGACTGGGCGAACGCCCAGGGCGGCCAGGACAACATCACCGTCGCACTGGCTCGCCTGTGATCGCCCGCCAGCACTGTAGAAAGGACGCCTGAGATGGCCGAGTTCTCCGCCACCGTGTACCAGAACGAGTTCCTGCCCGACGGCGGCACCGACGTGCACGCGATCGTGACGGTGACCTGCACCGGCGCGGGCGCGGCCGGCCAGTCGGGCAGCGGTGATGCCGGCGAGATCATCATCGTCGACACCTCCGGCTCGATGGGTGCCGACGGCATCCGGGCCGCCGTGCACGCCGCGCAGACCGCGATCGACCAGATCCTCGACGGGGTCTGGTTCGCGGTCATCTCCGGCAACGACCGGGCCCAGCTCGCCTTCCCGCCGTCACCCGAACCGGTGATGGTGAAGATGGACCAGTTCACCCGGCAGGCCGCCAAGGACGCGGTCGCCCGCTTCTACGCCGACGGCGGTACGGCGATGGGCACCTGGCTGCGGCTGGCCGCCCGGGTCTTCGCGACCGTCCCGTCGCTGTCGCAGAAGCACGCGATCCTGCTCACCGACGGCGAGAACCAGCACGAGACGCCCGAGGTGCTCTCGGCAACGATCCAGGCCGTCACCGGTCAGTTCCAGTGCGACTGCCGCGGTGTCGGCGTGAACTGGCAGGTCGCCGAGGTCCGCCGGATCGCCACCGCGTTGCTCGGCACGGTCGACATCATCCCGGCGCCGGACCAGTTGGCGGCCGAGTTCTCCCGGCTGATCCAGCAGGCGATGAGCAAGGGCGTTGCCGGTGCTGACATGCGGGTCTGGGCTCCTCAGGGCGCACAGGTGCTGTTCGTGCGCCAGGTGGCTCCGACGGTCGACGACCTGACTGCCCGGCGTACGGAGGTGAACGCTTTGACGAGCGCCTACCCGACCGGCTCGTGGGGCGACGAGTCTCGCGACTACCACGTCGCGATTCGCCTTGCAGCGAAGGGAATCGGGCAGGAGCAGCTCGCGGCCCGGGTGCAGCTGGCGATCGGCGACCAGGTCGTCGCGCAAGGTCTGGTGAAGGCGCTGTGGTCCAACGACGAGGCGCTCACCACCCGGATCAGCCCGGAGGTCGCGCACTACACCGGCCAGACCGAGCTCGCCGACGCGATCCAGGAAGGTTTGGCCGCGAAGGCTGCCGGAGACACTGCAACGGCGACCACCAAGCTCGGCCGCGCGGTCCAGCTCGCCGCCCAGACCGGCAACGAGGAAGCCACCTCGCGGCTGCGCAAGGTGGTCGAGATCGACGACCAGGAGACCGGCACCGTGCGACTCAAGCGCAGCGTCGAGAAGGCGGACGAGATGGCGCTCGACACGGCGTCCACCAAGACCACCAGGGTGAAGAAATGAGCTCAGTCACGTGTCCGAGTGGACACCCGTCCGTCTCCACCGACTACTGCGACGTCTGCGGCCTCCCGATCGGCGCCGCGGCCACCCCGGCTGCGGCATCGGTGCCCACGCCTGCTGTCGCTGCACCGGCACCGGCCACGCAGGCGTGCCCGAACTGTTCCGAGCCGGCCGCACCTGATGCCTTGTTCTGCGAGAACTGCGGCTACGACTTCACCACCGGCACCATGCCGCGGCCGGCCTCACCACTGGACCTCGGTACGCCGCCCCCGGTCCCACCCGCGCCGCAGGAGGTCGCCGACTGGGTGGTGGAACGCTGGGTCGACCCCGACTGGTACGCCGTACAGCAAAGCGACGACCCGTGCCCGTCCCCCGGGCTCCCGGTAGTCATCCCGATCACCGCCAAGAGCGTGCTGATCGGCCGGCCTTCGAAGAGCCGCGGCATCACTCCCGAGATCGACTGCGGCGACGACACCGGCGTCAGCCGCCGCCAGGCCCAGCTCACCACCGACGGCCAGCGCTGGTGGGTCGAAGACCTCCAGTCCTCCAACGGCACCTTCGTAGGCCAGGCCTCCGACCCCCTCCCCGACGACCCCATCCCGCCAGGCCAACGCCGAGAACTCACCGGCGACGACCGGGTCTACGTAGGCGCCTGGACCCGCCTGGTAGTCCGCAAATCCACCCCCGAAGAACAAGCAGGCCAGGCCTAGAACTGGGCCGGCCGCTGGCGCGATGTTCGGCCGATACCGCGAATTGATCCCGCCAGCGGCCGAAAACGCCGTCAGCCGCGAGGTTTGGTGAGGTACTTGGTTAGCCAGGTGGAGACTGTTTGGTACCAGAGGCGGGCGTTGGCGGGTTTGAGGATCCAGTGGCCTTCGTCGGGGAAGGAGAGGTAGGCGGACTCGACGCCGGCGAGTTGGAGTTCGGTCCAGAGCTGGAGGGTCTGGTTGATCGGGACTCGTTGATCGCGGCTGCCGTCGGTGACGAGGATCGGGGTGGTGATGCGGTCGAGGAAGCGGCGGGGTGAGCGTTCGGCGTACCGGGCGGGGAACTGTTCCTGCGGACCCCATTCGGCGCGGAAGTAGCCGGGCATGTCGCTGCTGGCCCAGAAGTCCTCCGCGTTCCAGACGCCGGCCATGGAGACGAGGCACTTGAAGCGGTCGGTCTGGCCGGCGATCCAGTTGATCATGTAGCCGCCGAAGGATGCTCCCATCGCGGCGGTGCGCTCGGCGTCGATCTCGGATCGGGCCGCGACCGCATCGGTGATCGCCATCAGGTCTTCGTAGACCACCTCGGCCCAGCGGTCCCACGCCCGTTCGATCATCTGCTGGCCGTAGCCGACCGAGAGAGCAGGATCGGGCAGCAGTACGGCGTATCCCTTGGCCGCCATCACCCATGGGTTCCATCGCCAGCTCCAACCGCCCCAGGAACTCAGTGGGCCGCCGTGGACCCACAGCAGCAGGGGCGCAGGCTCATCGGAACGCGGCAATACGAGCCAAGCCTCGACGGTCGTGCCGTCGGCGACTGTGGTCTGGACGCGTTTCAGGGTGCCAGGCAGTCCTGCTCCCTCGGGAAGCAGTCGCGTGACGTCGCCAGTGGCGAGATCGATCCGCACCGGATGCGGCGGCGCGTCGTACCCGGCCTGGATCGCGTACAGCGACGAACCGTCCGGTGCCACCTGCAAAGCACTGAAGGAGCCTTCGCTTACCTGGCTGACCTCGCCAGTCGCCAGCTCGAGCCTGAAGATCGGATGCCGGCCGTGATGGAAGGCACCGAAGAAGATGGCCTGATCGTCGGCGCTGAAGGTCGCCAGCTCCGGCCAGACATCGGGAGTGACCAGGTCGCGACTCTCCCCGGTCTCGAGGTCAACCAGCAGCAGCGAGACCGTGGGCAACCTGTCGTGCGCCTGGTCGTGCCAACGAGTGCTGACGGCGTACCGGCCGTTGTGCGACACAGCCGGTTCGGAGAATCCGGCGCCCTCGACGTCGGCCAGGACTCGCCGCTTGCCCGTCTCGACGTCGATGGCGACGAGCGTCGGCCGGTTCCAGCCGACCCGGCTGACCTCCCACTTGGCGATCACGGTCTTCCCGTCCGGCGTGACCACGAATTCGGTGTCATCGAGAGCGCGACCGGGCGTCGGCGTGAGGTCGAGCCCGTCGACGAGCTGGAGCCGGACCTCGTCGGGTCCGAGTTCGCTGTCCCAGAGCCGCACCGGCGAGGAGGTGTGCAGGATGCCGCTGACCCCGGCGTCCTTGCGCTCCTTGCGAAGTTTCTCGTCCTCGGCCGCATCCGTCGCGTCGGGCATGACGCTGGTGGCGACGACAACGGTGCCCGCAACGGCGGCTACGCGGACAGCCGAGATACCTCCCGGCGTACTGGCGATCTTCTCGGCCTCACCGTTGACCGGGAGGCGCCAGAGCGCGGGGATGTCCTCGTTCGAGCGACTGGAAACGAACAGCAGTGAGCCGTCCGGCGCGAACACCGGCTGGCTCTCGCCCTCGTCCGACCGGGTCAGCCTCCGCGGCTCGCCGGCGCCCGATGGGTCGAGCTCCCAGAGCGCACTGACCAGCTTCGCCTTCTCCTCGTCGTACTCCGCGATCGCGGCCACCAACCGGCTGCCGTCGAGCGAGAGGGCGAGGGCGTTGACCCGCGGAACAGCCAGGAAGTCGTCAAAACTCGAATAGTCCACGGCCGACCGTAACCCGGGATCAGGCCATCAGCTGTTCATCCAGGCAGTGGCCGGACGGAAGCAGAGCCACTCGATGACGACGGATCCGAGCACGATCGGGATGGCCCAGGTCCAGGGGTGATCCGGGAGGTTCACCACCAGGAACGCGGTCCACAAGGCGATCCAGCCGCCGCCGTAGCCACGCAGCACGCCGCGGTACCAGAGTCCGCCGGCCTCCTCCGCCGCGCGCTGGCCGAAGTACACGAAGAGGTACGTCGCGACGGCGATCGGCCAGAAGACCCAGAGCTTGGCCCAGTCGTACGGGACCATCACCAGCGCCGTCAGGCAGACCAGCGCGACGGCCCAGTGATAGGTCTCGCCGGCCCAGTTCAGACGTCGGCGGCGGAGGGCGAGGACGATCGCCAGCGGCCCGAACACGAGCGCGACGATGGAGGAGGCAACATGCAGAAGCAGAGCGATGTCACGCATCGCCGGCCCCCTTGCGCCCCTGACCTGTTCGGCCAGAGCTTTCTGACATGTCAGGGAAGCATAGGGGTCCGAGCGGCTGCCGTCTGTACCTCGGATCAGGCGATCGGGTAGCTGGCCACCATCCGTACGGCGTGGTTGCGGTATCCCTGCCGCTCGAAGCTGGCCGCCATCGGCCTGTTCGTCAGATCCGTATCGGCTCTGATCCGGTCGGCACCGGCCTCCACCAGCAGATGGGTGATCTCGGCCAGCAAGTCGTCGCTGTACCCGTGACCGCGCTGCTCCGGGACCACGCCGAGATAACCGACGACGGGTCCACCGTTGTTGGCCGAAGGCATGGCGAAGCCGACCAACTTGTCGTCGGCGTCATACGCCAGCCGCCACCAGGCGCGGTCGCCCGGCATCGACTTGTAGATCGCGAGTTCTTCCCGCGCGGTGCCCTCGACGCCGATCCGGGCGACATCGCGTGCGGTCGACGCGTCGAGGCTGCCCTCGATCACCCGGATGAACGCGTCGACGAATGCCTCGTCGTCGGCCGGCTCGAAGCGCAACCGGGTCGACCGAGGCGGCAACCCGTCGGACGGCGTCCATTCGTACCGCAGTCGCTCGGTCAGCCCGGACAGCCCGGCCGCCGCGGCCGCTTCGAGTCGCGGCTCCAGCTCGGCGACGATCTCCGGCTTCTCCCGCCAGCCGTTGGGCAGGAAGATGTGGTACTCCGGTTGCGCGGCCTCAGCGGGAAAGGTCGCCAGCGCAGCCCGGATCAGCTCGGTCCAGACGGCGACCCGGTCAACTTCCGGTACGGCGTACAGGCCATCGATGCTGAACGGGCGCTCCTGCTCCTCCATCCCCCACCAGATGGCCGCCCCGATGATCCTGCCGTCGACCTCGGCGACCCAGATCCAGTCGTAGCGGTAGGCCCCGGACGCCAGGTACTCGTCGAAGCGCGGCCTGGTGACGGTGTTGATCGACTGCTCTGCAATCAGCGCGTGAATGGTGTCGAGGTCAGCCTCAACGGCGGTACGAATCTTCAAATCTCCTCCATGCGGCGGACCCTAGGTCGCACATGAGGTCATAGTCCACCGAGTATTTTCGAGCCAACGCGAAGCGGTCCCAGCCTTTCGGCTGGGACCGCTTCTTTGTCTAGCTAGGACTTCAGGGGATCAGAAGTCCATGCCGCCCATGTCGGGGGCGCCGCCAGCGGCGGCACCGGCCTTCTCGGGCTTGTCGGCGATGACTGCCTCGGTGGTGAGGAACAGCGCCGCGATCGAGGCTGCGTTCTGCAGCGCCGACCGGGTGACCTTGGCCGGGTCGATGATGCCGGTCTTGATCAGGTCCACGTACTCACCGGTCGCGGCGTTCAGACCGTGACCCGGCTCGAGGTTGCGAACCTTCTCCACCACGACGCCACCCTCGAGGCCGGCGTTCACGGCGATCTGCTTCAACGGTGCCTCGACCGCGGACCGCACGATGGCGGCACCGGTGGCCTCGTCACCCTCGAGCTCCAGCTTCTCGAACGCGATCACCGACGCCTGCAGCAGCGCGACGCCACCACCCGCGACGATGCCCTCCTCGACGGCCGCCTTCGCGTTGCGAACGGCGTCCTCGATGCGGTGCTTGCGCTCCTTCAGCTCGACCTCGGTGGCCGCGCCGACCTTGATCACCGCAACGCCACCGGCCAGCTTGGCCAGCCGCTCCTGCAGCTTCTCGCGGTCGTAGTCGGAGTCCGACTTCTCGATCTCGGCGCGGATCTGGTTCACCCGGCCGGAGATCTGGTCGGCGTCACCGGTGCCTTCGACGATGGTCGTCTCGTCCTTGGTGACGACGATCTTGCGGGCCTGGCCGAGCAGCTCCAGGTCCACGGAGTCCAGCTTGAGGCCGACCTCCTCGGAGATCACCTCGCCGCCGGTGAGGACGGCGATGTCGACGAGCATGGCCTTGCGGCGGTCACCGAAGCCCGGCGCCTTGACGGCGACGGTCTTGAAGGTGCCCTTGATCTTGTTCACGACCAGGGTCGCCAGGGCCTCGCCCTCGATGTCCTCGGCGATGATGGCCAGCGGCTTGCCGGTCTGCATCACCTTCTCCAGCACCGGGACCAGGTCCTTGATGCTGGAGATCTTGCTGTTCACGATCAGGATGTACGGGTCGTCGAGGACCGCTTCCATCCGCTCGGTGTCCGTCACGAAGTACGGCGAGATGTAACCCTTGTCGAAGCGCATGCCCTCGGTGAGCTCGAGCTCCAGACCGAAGGTGTTGCTCTCCTCGACGGTGATGACACCTTCCTTGCCGACCTTGTCCATCGCCTCGGCGATGATCTGGCCGACCTGGGTGTCCGCGGCGGAGATCGAGGCGGTGGCCGCGATCTGCTCCCGCGTCTCGACCGGCTTCGCCAGGGCCAGCAGCTGCTCGCTGACAGCCTCGACAGCCTTCTCGATGCCCTTCTTCAGGCCCATCGGGTTGGCGCCGGCGGCGACGTTGCGCAGACCCTCGCGCACGAGCGCCTGGGCCAGCACGGTCGCCGTGGTCGTTCCGTCACCAGCGACGTCATCCGTCTTCTTGGCAACTTCCTTGACGAGCTCGGCCCCGATCTTCTCGTACGGGTCCTCGAGCTCGATCTCCTTGGCGATGGAGACACCGTCGTTGGTGATCGTGGGGGCGCCCCACTTCTTCTCCAGGACGACGTTGCGGCCCTTGGGGCCAAGCGTCACCTTGACGGCATCGGCGAGGGTGTTCATACCCCGCTCGAGGCCGCGGCGCGCCTCTTCATTGAAAGAAATCAGCTTGGGCATTCTCCGCGAGTCCTCCCGCGTCGAGTTTTTTGTTCAGCCGGCCGGATGCCCGCGACGGACGGTGCTTTCGGTGCGGCGGTCACGTCCCGCCACCTCTCCGGCACCTCATCGAGGCCGTCTATGGTCACACCGTCCGGGCGGCGAGCAGTTATCACTCTCGCCCTTCGAGTGCTAACCAAGTATTAGCACTCGACCCAACCGAGTGCAAGCCAGCCCTCCCCCGCACGCCTCACCTGACGCCCGCCCTCGCGTCCCGGCGCACTCCGCCCCTCGGGTTACCTTGGCGAGGTGAGTCTCGACGTGCGCCCCGCCACTGCGGACCGGTGGGACGACGTGCTCCAGGTGATGGGCGAGCGCGGCGACCCCTCGCGGTGCTTCTGCCAGTACTTCCGCCTCCGCGGCAAGCAGTGGTCCGATGCCTCCACCACTTCCCACCGCGACGCCCTCCGCTCCCAGGTCGAGCAGGGCCCGCCACCCGGCGTACTGGCGACCGACAGCTCCGGTAGGCCGGTCGGCTGGTGCGCCGTCGCGCCACGGTCGGCCTACCCGCGGGTGCTCGCCTCACCGAACTGGCGAGGCGGCGACCCCGACGCCTGGGTGGTCACGTGCTTCGTCGTACCGGTCGGCCACCGCCGCCAAGGCATCGCCGGCGGACTCCTGACCGGCGCGATCGACTTCGCTCGCAGCCAGGGCGCCACCACCCTCCAAGCCTGTGCCGTAGACACCGCCCAGACCGGCAAGACCCCATCGGCCGACCTCTACCGAGGCCCAATCTCCGTCTACCTCGACGCCGGCTTCACCGAACTCTCCCGTACGTCGCCGTCCTGGGTCCTGGTCAGCCGCCAGCTCTAGACCTTGGCGACGAACTTGATCTCGATGAGCTGCTCAGGGAACGCCAGCCGGGTCACACCGACCAGCGTGCTGGCGACTTGCGGATCCTCCCGGCCGTAGGCGTCCTTCCGCACGGGACCGGCCGCCGCGAAGGCCGCGTCGATGTCCAGGACATACAGCACCTCCTCGACCACGTCGTCGAGCGAGGCGCCGAACCGGGCGAGCACCTCGGCCGTGTTCGCGTAGGTCTGCCGCATCTGGTCGGCCATCGCGGCGAAGTCCGTCACCACACCCGCCGCGTCGACCGGCGCGGGCGCCAACAGCTCACTGCCCTTGTTGGCCAACTGCCCGGACACATAGATCGTGTCTCCGTGCTGGACGGCCTGCACATACCCGTACGCCGACTCCCACGGCACCCCGAAGTTCTCAACCCGTCGCTCGGCCATCCACGCTCCTCCGAAAAATGAAGATTGAACTACCTGTGCCACGCTAGATCCGTACGCCGAGCACCCACCAGCAGCTCCCATGCCAAAACCACCACGAATCGTGCCTAGGCGAGGAGGACGGAATGACCGATCAGCCAATGACGGTGGCGATCCTGGCGGTGCCGGGTGTGATTCCGCTCGACTTCGGGATTCCGGCGCACATCTTCGGCAACCACGGTGGTTACCGGGTGATCGTGTGCGGTGACGGTTCGGCGGGATCGCGGCGGACCGGCCGTTGTCCGACGTGGCGGCCGCCGAGCTCCTCGTAGTACCGGGGTATGAAGAGCCGGAGATCGCCCTGCCCGCGCTTTATCTCGAGGCGATCCGGGCGAGTGCGGACCGGGGTGCGCGGTTGGTCGGCATCTGCACCGGGACCTTCGCGCTCGCGGCGGCCGGCGTGCTCGACGGGCGGGACGCGACGACCCATTGGCGGTACATCGCTCAGTTACGGCAGGCGCATCCGGCAGTGAACGTCCTCGAGAACAGGTTGTTCGTCGAGGACGCCAAGTTCCTCACGTCCGCGGGTGGCGGCGCCGGGATCGACGCCTGCCTGCACGTGATCCGTTCAGACTTCGGTGCTGCTGCCGCGCACGACGCCGGCAAGGAGGTCATCGCCGCGTCGGTACGTGGTGGTGGGCAGCGGCAGTACGTCGATGTGTTGACGCCGCCCCGGTCGGATCTGTCGGCGACTCGTTCCTGGGCGATGGAAAACCTTGGCGAAGCACTGAATTTGCAGCGATTGGCAGCGCACGCCAATCTGCCGCGCCGGACGTTCATCCGCCATTTCGAGAGCGAGACCGGGATGCCGCCGATGCAGTGGGTGACGCTGCAGCGCGTCCTGAGCGCCCGCCGCCTGCTGGAGACCTCCGACTGGTCGATCGAACGAATCGCCGCCACCACCGGCTTCGGCAGCGCCACCAACTTCCGCACCCACTTCCGCCGCGAAGTAGGCACCACCCCCACCACCTACCGCCGTACAACTCCCACCCCTGACCCCTGACAACCGCGCGTACGGCGTACTGGTTGGCTGAAGCCCGGCACGTGGGAGTCAGCTCGCGCCTCGGACCTACCGAGGGCTGAGGCAGGGTAGTGGCGCCAGTTTGCGCGGGTGGGGCGTGTCGACCGACATGAGGTGTCGCCCGAAAACAGGTTCCTCGCGGGCAGCGTGAGCGCGGCGGGTCAAGCGCCAACTGGACACCTCATGTCCGTCGGCACGCCGGTTGGGCGTAGACGAAAGTTGTCAGGGGCGGGGGTGGAGGTGGGGGCAGGGGTCGGGTCAGGGGTGGGTGGGGTCGGATCCCGATGTGGGAGTGGGGTGTGCGGGGGCAGAGTTGGGGACATGACGAACTCCAGTGCACCTTTCTCGAATCTGTCCGGCAAGGTTCTTCGCCGCTCGCGTAACCAGCGCATGCTGTCCGGTGTTTCCGGCGGCCTTGCGGAGTACCTCAACATCGACGCGACCCTGGTTCGCCTGGGCATCGTCGGACTCACCCTGATCACCGGCGGTACCGCGCTGATCGGCTATGTCATCGCGTGGATCGTGATGCCGGAGGCCGACGGCAAGGCGGTCTGGCAGAACGTTCAGCAGAACGTGAACCAGCCGACCCCCGAGGCGGACATCGCCGCCCGCATCTACGACGACAAGCCGCCGGCCGCATGACCCCGGCCGCCCGGGCCACCCTGGTCCGGCGCCGGCGCCGGCGGGCGCTTCTGCTGCTGAAGCTCCGCACCCAACGCCGGCAGCACGGTGACAGTCCTCCTCGGTAGGCCCCGACGACCTGCCACCGTGCTGCCGCACCCCTCTACTGACACACTCCCCAGGTGCAGACCGAAGCCGGGGTGTCGCGTTGTCCGCAGTGCTCCCAACAGATCCCTGTAGATCCACGGTTCGTGACGTGGTGCGACAAGTGCGACTGGAACGTCGACCCGACGCCTCGTGACCACCCCCAATCGGCCCGGCGCCTCAAGCTCGAGCATCGTCTCGCGGAGACGCTTTATCGTGAGCTGGAGACCGGCGCGGTACACCGAGCGGGCTGGGATGCAGCCCGCCTCACGGCCTACCTGTTATCAGGACTGCTTCTCCTCCTGCCGCTGACAGCTCTAGTCGGCGGCATTGCTCTACTGCTCTTCTATAGACCGCTCTGGCTCAGCATCATCATCGCCGTACTCGCCTTCTGTCTGGTGTTCTTGTTCCGCCCGCGCGCCAGCCGGCTGAGCGGCGAGGACGCCCAGCTGGTCCACCGCGCCGACGCCCCCAGCCTGTACGGCGTACTGGATCGCATCGCCGACGGCATCGGCACCCAGCGGGTGCACCTGGTCGCGGTGACCTCCGCCCCGACCGTCTGGTTCACCCGGATCGGCTGGCGGTTCCGGCCCGTCCTCGGGATCGGCCTGCCGGCCTGGATCACCCTGGGACCCCAGGAACGGGTCGCTGCCCTCGCGCACGAACTCGGCCACGGCAAGCACGGCGACGCCCGGCACGGCTTCGTCGTCGGCGCGGCAGAGACGATCCTGGCCGAGATCCAGGCGACCTTCAGCACCCAGCCGCTGGACGGCATCCGCCGGGACGTCGGCGCTGCTTGGACCATGGACCCCACCGTCGGCATCCTGACCAGGATCCTCAACACCACGATCGGCGCCCTCGCGCGCGGCTACGGGTGGCTGCTGACCATGGCAGCGCTCCGCAGCAGCCAGCGAGCCGAGTATCTGGCCGACCGCAAGGCGGGCGAGATCGCCGGCTCCGCAACGGCTGCGACCATGCTCGAGCGGACCTTGCTGTTCGAGACCTCCTACTTCGCGCTCGAGCGGACCCTGCGCTTCGCCCCGGAGGTGGAGCCGGTTGCGGCCGTCCGGCAGGAGCTCTCCGCGATCCCGGCACGCGAGGTGGAGCGCCGGGTCCGGGCCAGCCGGATCCGGGAGACCCGGACCGACTCGAGTCACCCGCCGACGTACCTGAGGACACGGCTGATCCGGACGAGGCCGGCCACGACCGCGCACGTCGTACTGGGTATCGACGAGAACCGCGCGATCGATCGTGAGCTGGCAGGAGCGACCGCAGCGGCTCTGAAGCAGCTGCGGCACGCCGTCCAGACCTAGACCTTGAGGGTGGTTCTGGCGGTTGCGGCTACTGCTATGTCGGGGTGGTCGGCGAAGACGCCGTCGATGCCGGTGGTGGCGAAGCGGGCGAGTTCGCCGGCGAGGTCGAGGCCGGTCGGGGTGAAGCGGCGTTCGGCGCGGAAGGTCCAGACCTGGACGGCGAGGCCGGCGCGGTGTGCCTGGTCCACCAGTCTGGTGGGCTCGCCCAGAGAGCCGTCGGCGGTTCTGGGGATCACCAGGTCCTTGTGCGGCGCCAGGATCTGCGCGTACGTCGAGATCTCGCGCAGGCCGGCCGGTTCGATCAGGTCCAGGAAGGTCCGGGCGTCGCCGGTCCGGAGGAAGTCGTTCGGCGCGTTCTCGGAATCGACCAGCTGGACCAGCGGCACGCTCGTCATCACCGAGAGGCGACGGAGGCTGGTCGGCTCGAACGACTGGACCATCGCCTCGCCCTTGTGCAGCCCGAGGGCGGACAGCCGCTCTGCGAGCAGCTCCTCCAGCGGCAGCCCGAGGCGCCGGAAGTACGCCGGGTGCTTGATCTCCGGGATCACCCCGATCGGGCGGCCGAGCCGGGCGGACTCCTGCCGGGCCAGCGCGACGACCTCGTCGAAGGTCGGGATCTGCTCACGACCGTCGTACGCCGTGTTGGCCGCCCGCAGCCCGGGCATCCGCTCCTTCGCGCGGAGCATGCAAAGCTCGGCGTAGGTGAAGTCTTCGACGAACCAGCCGGTGACGGCGGTCCCGTCGACGATCTTGGTGATCCGCCGGTCCGCGAACACCGCGTGATCCGCGATGTCCGTCGTACCGGAGATCTCGTTCTCGTGCCGGGCCACCAGGACGCCGTCGAGCGTGGCGACCAGGTCGGGCTCCAGGTAGTCGGCCCCCAGCGCCGCCGCCAGGCGGTATGCGGAAGGTGTGTGTTCCGGACGGTAGCCACTCGCTCCACGATGCGCGATCACCAGCATGAAATCAGGACAGGCGGTGCAGATGGCGCCCCGGGAACTCGTTGCCCAACGCAAGATGAAGTCAGCAGGTACTGCGTAGTCCGGGCCGCCCCCCGACCCCGCCTTCCTTCCTTCCCCTGTCCTTTGGTCCCGGGGCTTTTTAATCACATGCGGGCTGTCGGTGGCGGCGCCTAGCCTGAGAGTCCTATGAAACAGCTACCTCTTGCCGATCCCGGTACGCCGGATCACCGTTCGCCTGCCCGCTATCTGTGGTGGGTGGCGCGCGGTCAGAAGAGCACGCTCCTGGGCGGGATGTCGTTCGGGATCCTGTGGATGGGGTCGCAGGCGTTCATCCCGGCGATCCTGGGCAAGGCCGTGGACCAGGGGGTCGCGGCGCGTGACGGTGAGCGGTTGCTGGTGTGGACCACCGCGCTGGCCGCGGTCGGCATCGTGCAGGCGCTGGCCGGGATCATGCGGCACCGGTTCGCCGTGTCGAACTGGCTCTCGGCGGCGTACCGGACGGTCCAGGTGGTCACCCGGAAGTCGGCCGACCTCGGCGCGACCCTGCCGAAGAACCTGGCCACCGGTGAGGTGGTCAGCATCGGCGCGGGCGACCTGTCCTACATCGGGAACCTGATGGAGGTCTGTGCCCGGTTCGCCGGTTCGATCGTCTCCTTCGTCGTGGTGGCCGTGATCCTGCTGCAGTCGTCGACCGTGCTCGGCCTGGTCGTGCTGATCGGCGTGCCGGTGATGCTGTTCGCCCTCGGCCCGATGCTGCGGCCGCTGCACAAGCAGCAGTTCGCCCAGCGCCAGGCGGTCGGCGAGCTGAACTCGCTCGGCTCCGACATCGTCTCCGGTCTGCGCGTACTGCGCGGCATCGGCGGCGAGGAGTCCTTCTCGCGCCGCTACCGCGAGGAGTCGCAGGAGGTCCGGCGGACCGGGGTGAAGGTGGCCCGGATCCAGTCCGTCCTGGACGCGACCCAGGTCCTGCTGCCCGGCATCTTCGTGGTGAGCGTCGTCGGGCTCGGTGCCCACTTCGCGCTGCGCGGCGAGCTGAGCGCAGGGACGCTGCTCGCCTTCTACGGCTACGCCATGTTCCTGGTGCTCCCGCTGCGGACCGCGACCGAGTTCGCCAACGCGCTGATGCGCGGTCTGGTCGCGGCCGGCCGGGTGAACCGGGTGCTGTCGCTGACCACCGACATCGTGGAGCCGGCCGAGCCGGTCCGGCTGCCCGACCGCGGCGACCTGGTCGACCCGGTCTCCGGCATCCGCGCGCGGAACGGGCTGCTGACCGCGATCGTCTCCGCCGAGGCCGACCGCGCCGCCGAACTGGCCGACCGCCTCGGCCGGTACGACGCGAGCAGCGAGGTCCGGTACGGCGGGGTGACGCTGGCCAGTGCGACCAGGGCCGACCTGCGCGACCGGATCCTGGTGAGCGACACGGGTACCCAGCTGTTCACTGGCACCCTGCGCGACGAACTGGACCCGGCGCACCGGCGTACGGACGAGGAACTGCTGGCAGCGATCCGTACGGCGTCCGCCGAGGACGTGTTGGTCGCGCTGCCGGACGGCCTCGACTCCGATGTCGAGGAGAAGGGCCGGTCGTTCTCCGGTGGGCAGCGGCAACGGTTGATCCTGGTCCGCGCGCTGTTGGCCGACCCGTCTGTGCTGGTGCTGGTGGAGCCCACCTCCGCAGTGGACGCGCACACCGAGATGCGGATCGCAGAACGGCTGGCGGATTACCGGGCCGGCCGGAGCACCGTCGTACTGACTTCCAGCCCGCTGCTGCTGGACCGCGTCGACGAGGTGATCTTCGTCGCCGCCGGAAGAGTGGTTGCTGTCGGCAAGCACCGGCAGCTGCTCGAGGAGCAACCGCAGTACCGCAACACCGTGACCAGGCAGACCGAGGACGAGGAGGTGCGCGCGTGAGACAGATCCTGCCCGTCGCGAGTTCCACCGACGTACGCCGGTATGCGCGCAGCCTCGCGCGACGCCACCCGCGGGCCCTCCTGATCGCACTGGGTCTGCACGCACTGGCCGCGGTGTCGGGGCTGATCGCGCCACGGTTGATCGGTGGGCTGGTCGAGGACGTTCAGAACGGCACGACCGCGAGCAAGGTCAACCAGGTGATCTTTGTGATCGCCGTGTTCGTGGTGGTCCAGTCGCTGCTCACCCGGTGGGCGCGGTATCGGTCGTTCGCGCTGGGTGAGCAGGTGCTCGCCGAGCTGCGCGAGGACTTCGTCGACAACGCGCTGGCGCTGCCGATCGGCACGGTGGAGAGTGCCGGCACGGGTGACCTGCTGACTCGTACGTCGCGGGACGTGGATGCGCTGTCGAAGACGGTGCGGCTGGCGATCCCGGAGACGATCGTGGCGTTCGTGACCGTGCTGTTCACGGTCGGCGCGGCAGTGCTCGTCGGTCCATGGGTGCTGCTGCCGCTGCTCGCGATGGTTCCGGTGCTCGCGTTGAGCACCCGGTGGTACCTGCGCTATGCCAAGGACGGGTATCTCCGCGAGAACGCGGCGTACGCGCAGATGACCAGCTCGCTGGCCGAGACGGTCGAGGGTGCTCGCACTGTCGAGGCGCTCCAGCGGTACGACCAGCGCGTGCGGCAGAGCGACAAGGACATCCGCGGTTCGTACGACGCCGAGCGGTACACGTTGGGCCTGCGGACCGTCTACTTCCCGGTGGTCGAGATCGGATACCTGGTGCCGATCGTCGGAACCCTGCTGTTCGGCGGCTGGCTGCACCTCGGCGGGCACGTCTCGCTCGGTGCTGTCACAGCCGGCGTGCTCTATGTGAACCAGCTGATCGATCCGGTGGACCGGTTGATCTCCTGGATGGACGAGCTGCAGATCGGTGGCGCCTCACTCGCCCGGCTGCTCGGCATCACCGACGTACCGGATGACCGGACGCCCTCCGGCCGGGAGCCGTCGGGTGAGGTGGTGGCGGCACGCGACGTGCGGTTCTCGTACGTCGACGGGCGCGATGTCTTGCACGGTGTGGATCTGACGGTTCAGCCGGGTGAGCGGATCGCCATGGTCGGGCCGTCCGGAGCGGGGAAGTCGACGCTCGGGCGGTTGGTCGCGGGCATCCATCCGCCACGCACCGGATCGGTGACGGTCGGCGGGGTCGGGATGACCGAGCTGCCGTTGGACGAGTTGCGCCAGCAGGTGGCGCTGGTGACGCAGGAGCACCACGTGTTCGTGGGCACGCTGCGCGACAATCTGGCGATGGCGAAATCGGATGCTTCGGATGAGGAGCTGTTGGCTTCGTTGGAAGCAGTCGATGCTCGGGAGTGGGCGTTGGCGTTGCCGGACGGTCTGGATACGCGAGTGGGGTCGGGGCAGCTCGCGTTGACGCCGGCTCAGGCGCAGCAGCTGGCGTTGGCCCGGCTGGTGCTGGCGGACCCGCACACGTTGGTGCTCGACGAGGCGACGTCGCTGATCGACCCGCGGGCGGCGCGGCATCTGGAGCGCTCGCTGGCCGCCGTACTGGAGGGCCGGACCGTGATCGCCATCGCTCACCGCCTCTACACGGCCCACGACGCCGACCGAGTCGCTGTAGTAGAAGACGGCCGCATCACCGAACTAGGCAGCCACGACGAGCTGGTAGCCCAAAACGGCTCCTACGCCGCCCTCTGGCGCTCCTGGCACGCCTAACCCCCACCCGTTCATTGGTCCCTTGTTCCCCGGCGTGTCCTCGTTCATCGGTCCTTGAAAACAAGTCTGGCCCACCTTGAGGGTGGGCCAGAGTTGTTTCATTTCCGGGTTGTTCGGCGGATGAGTAGGACTGCTGAATCGACGTGTGGCGGTGGGGTGAAAGCCTTGCGGGGAAGGCGAATCCCGATCGAAAGGTCGTAGTACCGGGTGGGGCGGGCCGTCCACCGGTTCACTACCGCGCGCTGCAGCACGAGGTCGGCCGAGACCAGGCGTGAGCCCGGCGCGAGCAACCTCTTCAGCAACGCGGTGGAGATACCGTACGGCGGACTGGAGACGACCCGGAACGGTCTGCGGGGCAACCGCAGATCGGCCGCGTCGGCGCGGACCACCGTCACCGGCGCGTCCGCGAACCGCCGGCGCAACCGGTCGGCCCGGCCGGGGTGGAGTTCCACGGCGACCACCTGAGCCCCGGCCCGGACCAGCGGCGCGGTCAACGCACCGAGGCCGGCTCCGACATCGAGGACGAGTTCCCCCGGAGTGATGCCGGCGGAGTCGACGATGCGCTGGGCCCAACGACTATCGAGCGGATGCCATCCCCAGGCACCCCGCGCCTGCCCGGAGCCGGGCACGACGGACCATCACGAAGTAGTTGATAGACATGGTCCGACTGTAGAGGCTGGAACTTCCTACGCTCAAAGGGTTTTCTTCGCCAGCGGTTTCCGGAGTGGCGCCCAGTTCCTCAGAGGCTTTCCGGAGTGGCGCCCAGTTCCTCAGAGGTTTTCCGGGGTGGCGTCGAGGGAGCGGACGGCGTCGCGGGTGCGCTCTTCGGCGAGCTCCAGCCGCGCCTTCTTCGCTGCCGACAGGTCCGGCTTCGCGAGCTCACGGCGTACGTCGAGAACGCGCACCGGAATCGTGTCGGTCACGAGCAACGGCAGATAGGCAGCCTGCTGGACCTTCCAGTGATCGCCGGTTCGTTCGAAGGTGAAGCGGACCAGCAGACCTTCCGCCTTGCGACTGTTCGGCTCGCGATGGGCGGCCGCAAGATTTCCGAGCCCGTAGACGACCCACTTGCCATCGATCTCCTGCATCGGCTGTACGACGTGAGCGTGGTGGCCGATGATGAGGTCGATGTTGCTATCGGCAAGGAGTTCGGCGGCGATCTTCTTCTGCTGCGGGTTGATCTTCTGCGAATACTCATCGCCCCAGTGACAGCTGACCACGACGATCTGCGCGCCCATCTCGCGCGCCTTCGCCGCCATCGCCTTGATGGCGGGCACCTCGAGTTTGCCGGCGCGCCAGGTCTCGCCGTTCGGGTACGGCAATCCGTTGAAGCCGAAGGTGTAGCTGAGCAGCGCGACCTTCACACCTTGTACTTGGACGATCGTGGGTGTCGCGGCTTCCTCGGGGGTTCTGGCCGTCCCCATGTGCCGGAGGCCGGCCTGGTCCATGGCGTCGAGGGTGCGGTCGACTCCCTTGGCGCCAGCGTCGAAGCTGTGGTTGCTGGCGGTCGAACACGCGTCGTACCCGGTCTGTTTGAGCGCGGCAAGGATCTGCGGCGGGCCCTGGAAGAGCGGGTATCCGGAGTACGGGCCGCCCTTCGGAGCGAGCGGGGTTTCGAGGTGGCAGATCGCCAGGTCGGCCGACTGGACGAGCGGTTTGACGCCGCTGAGGAGCGGCGCGAAGTCCCAGGTGCCGTTGGTGCCATCGCGCTTCGCGGTGGTCCAGAGGCGTTCGTGCAGGAGGACGTCGCCGGTCGCGACGAGGGTCAGCTTGTCGGGCGCTTTGCTTGGCTCGCTGCCCCCGCTCCGCTGGTTGTTGCCTTGGCTCTGCTTGCTGTTGTCCTGCTGCGCAGGCACATCTGCGCAACTGGACAACATGACCAGCGCCCCCACGCCGGCCAGCAACAACGGCAGGCGTCCCCGAATACCGCGCATCGTCTTCCCCCACTCAACCCCGGCAACCTGCTTGGAAGACGCCCTGCCAGGCAGAAAGGTTGGGTCTCGATCGGGTGACGGAAGGCAAACCCTCAGCGTGATAAAAGTACCGGTATAACTATCACGTGACGTTGAGGAAGAAGCTGATGGTCGAACTGAAGACGGCGAGCGATATCGAACAGATGCGCGCCGCCGGCAAGGTCGTCGCCGCCGCACTCACCGCGGTGAAGGCCGAAGCCACGATCGGCGTCTCGCTCCGCGAACTGGACGAGGTGGCGCGTGGCGTACTCCGGTCCGCCGGCGCCGTGTCGCTCTTCGACGGGTACCAGCCGGGGTTCGCGACCATCCCGTTCAGCGGCGTGATCTGTACGTCGGTGAACGACGCCGTGCTGCACGGGTTGCCGAGCGACCTGCGCCTCGCCGACGGTGATCTGCTGAACGTCGACTGCGGTGCTTCGATCGACGGCTGGTGCGCCGACTCCGCGACCAGCTTCGTCGTCGGCACGCCTACTGCTGAGGACCTCGAGCTGATCGCGACCACGGAAGAGGCGTTGGCTGCTGGTATCGCGGCCGCTGTTCCAGGTGCTCGTCTGGGTGACATCGGTGCGGCCATCGGCACGATCGGGCACCGGGCTGGTGTCGGCACGAACCTCGACTTCGGTGGGCATGGCATCGGGCGGCGGATGCACGAAGACCCGCACGTGCCGAACGGCGGGCCGCCCGGTCGCGGTCTCAAACTCCGCCCCGGGCACGTGATCGCCATCGAGCCTTGGTTCTGGCACGGCCCCGGCTCCACCTACGTCATCGACGACGACGGCTGGACCCTCCGCTCCGCCGACCACACCCGAGGAGCCCACGCCGAACACACCGTAGCCATCACCGAGTCAGGCCCCGAAATCCTCACCCAACGCTGATCTGCAGGGACCGGAGGAGGCGGGAGCACCGTGGCGGGAGCGCTGCGGCAGGCTAGAAGAGGGTGTCCTGGGATATGTCGGGGGTGATCGCCGGAACGGGGGCCCGGCGTTTGCGGGGTGGGCGGCGGAAGCGGGTGTGGGTGGGGTCTGGTTCGCCCCAGCCGGATTCTGAGCCGTTGCCCGGGGCGTCGACGATGCCTGGGGGTTTGAGTGGGGCGGGGTTCGAGCGGTGGCGGGATGATTTGCCGAAGCCGTGTTTGTCCAGCAGCGGCCGGACTTTGCCTTCGAAGGCTCGGTGGAAGCTCGGAGCCGCGTTGGTGCCGCGGGCATAGAGGGCTTCGTAGCGTTTGACCAGGTCCGGGCGTTCGTCGGCCAGCCAGCCCATGAACCATTCCTTGACACCGGGGCGCAGGTGCAGGACGAGGGTGGTGACGCCCGTCGCGCCGGCATCGGCCAACTGGGCAAAGAGATCATCGAGCTGATCTGCGGAGTCGGTCATCCACGGCAGCACCGGCGCAACCATCACCCCGCAGGGCAAGCCGGCTTCGCGAACGGCGCGGATCAGGTCCAGCCGGCCGCGCACCGACGGCACGCCCGGCTCCAGCGTCTTGCGCAACTCCTCGTCGCCGAGCGCAAGGGAGATGCCGATCCCCACCGGCACCCGTTCGGCGGCAGCCGTCAGCAGCGGCAGGTCGCGTTTGAGCAGCGTTCCCTTGGTGAGGATCGACAGCGGCGTACCGGAATCGGCCAGCGCCTCGATGATGCCCGGCAGCAGCCGATAGCGCCCCTCGGCCCGTTGGTACGGATCAGTATTGGTGCCGAGAGCAACTTGTTCACGACCCCAGGACGGTCGCGCGAGCTCACGGCGCAGTACGTCGGCGACGTTCGTCTTCACCACGATCTGCTGATCGAAGTCCAGCCCCTGGTCGAGTTCGAGATAGCGATGACTCGGCCGGGCGAAGCAGTAGCGGCAGGCGTGCGTGCAGCCGCGGTACGGATTGACGGTCCAGTTGAACGGCAGACCGGTGCCCGGCACCGAGTTCAGCGCGGACCGCGCGACCACCTCATGGAACGTCACGCCACGGAACTCCGGCGTCGTCACGCTCCGCACCAGACCCGCGATCAACCCGAGCCCCGGCAACGTCCCCGGAGTCTCCACGTCGATCTGCTGACCTGCCCATCGCATGAACGACAGTCGAACACATGTTCGGCCAGCTTTCAAGTCAGCCCGACATCTTCCACCCAGAAGTTTCGTGACCTAGAGTCACAATCACCGGGACCGGGGGGTTCGCAATGAAGGTCATCGCGCGGGGAATCATCGTGCTGCTCGCACTCAGCCTGACTGCGGCCTGCGACAACAACGACGACGACGGTCGGCCATCAACGCCGACGACAAGCTGGAGACTGCCACCACCGAGTTCGCCCACGCCGGCAGAACGCGCGACCTACCAGGTCCCGGATGCCGACTGCCCGACGAACTTCCATCACGGCCTTCTCATCGCCACCGAGACCCCTGCGGAGCTGCAGTACGTCGACAAGATCGTCGCCTGCACCACCGACCAAGGCACCGAGACCTACCTGCGGAACGAGAGCGACGCAGTCTGGACACTCCACAACACTCTGGACGCCAACTACTTCACCTGGTCCGACAGCGCGCGCATCAAGTCGTTCCGGAGCATCTTCGAGTCCGACCAGGTGCTGCTCACCCCGAAGGGTGTCATCACAGCCACCGTGCCACCGAGCGCATTGACCTGGTCGATCGACCTCCTGCACAGCCTCGACTGGGAGGCCCACGAGCTGTTCGCGGACAAGCTCGTGGAGTACGGCGAGCTGGCTCTGGTCCGCCAAGCTGGCCGCGTGCATCCGGCCGGTAAGGCGCTCGTTCAATGCACCTTGGCAATCCACGCCTATGGCAAAACCCTCGACGCGCTGGCCGAAGAAGACCTGACCGACGTGGTTTCCACCGGCCTTGCCACCGGTGTCGCCGGGAGCAAGTGCCGGCAGGAAGGAGCCAACCTGCGCCTCTCGAGCGACCCCAACCGTTCGATCGTGCTGACCGAGGACCTGGACCATCTCAAGAGTCAGACCAAGTTCCTCGAAACTTTCGAGACGCACTGGGGCCGAGCCACCCAGGGCAGCCGGGTCGTGAAGTTCTTCGGCCTCCTCCTTCGCCATACCTGACCGCTCACCTCCCGCAAGGCGCAAAAACAAAAGACAAGGGGAAGGAAGGAAAGCGTTGGGGGTTATGGCGTAGCGTGGCCCAGCCGGGGGGTGGACGAGAGGCTGGGGATGGGGAGCGAGAACTTTCAGGTCGATCTGCACGGGATCGTCGATCTGCTGAGCAATCATCTGTACAGCAGTCTGCGGGTCTACCTGCGGGAGCTGCTGCAGAACGCCGTCGACGCGATCACCGCGCGGCAGGCGAAAGAACCGGATGCGCCCGGGCGGATCGACGTACGGACCGGGCCGGGCGAGCTCAGCATCACCGACACCGGCATCGGCCTGCGGCCCGACGAGGTACGCGAGCTGCTGGCGACGATCGGGCGCAGCTCGAAACGGGACGAGATCGGCTTCGCGCGAACCGAGTTCCTCGGCCAGTTCGGCATCGGCCTGCTGTCCGCCTTCATGGTGTCGGACGAGATCGAAGTACTGACCCGGCCCACTGACGGCCCCACCACCAGATGGGTCGGTACGGCGGACGGCCGCTACTCGATCACCGAGGCAGCACCACAAACAGAAACCGGTACGACGGTGACGCTCACAGCGCGCCGTGGTGCCGAGCAGTGGTTCAAGCAGGCCACGGTCATCGAGCTGATCAAGCTCTTCGGCGCGCTCCTCCCCCTGGAGATCCGTGTCGACGGCGAGCAGGTCACCGAAGGCAAGGCGCCCTGGGAGAGCACCGGCGCGACCCAACGCGCCGAGCTCGTCGGGTATGCGCAGGACAAGCTCGGCTTCACCCCGTTCGATGTGATCCCACTCAGCAATCCGGGAGCCGGGCTGACCGGCGTCGCCTTCGTGCTGCCCTTCGCCGCGAACCCGGCCGAGCGCGCCACCCACCGCGTGTACCTCAAGCGCATGCTGCTGGCCGAAGGTGTCGAAGGACTGCTGCCCGACTGGGCCTTCTTCGTCCGGGCCGTGATCGACACCTCCGAACTCCGCCCGACGGCGAGCCGCGAGGCACTCTTCGACGACGGCAACCTGGAGATGACCAGGGCGGCCCTCGGCGCGCAGCTCAGAGGCTGGCTGGTCCGCCTCGGCAGCACCGATCCGCAGAAACTGGACCGTTTCCTCGGCATCCACCAGCTCGGCGTGAAGGCGCTCGCGCTGCACGACGACGAGATGCTGCGGCTGGTCCACCGCTGGCTCAGGTTCGAGACGAACCACGGCCGGATGACCTCGGCGGAGCTGCACGAGCGCACCAACGAGATCCGGTACGTCGCCACGATCGAGGAGTTCCGCCAGCTGGCCGCGGTCGCCGCTGCCCAGCAGCTCACCGTCGTGAACGGCGGCTACACCTACGACACCGAGCTGCTCGAACGGCTGCCCGAGGTGGTCCCCGGCCTCACCGTCAGCCGGTTCGACCCGACCGAGCTGAGCACCAGCTTCGACAGTCTGGCCCCGGAGACCGAGCTCGAACTGCGGCCGTTCGTCCGGCTCGCCCAGGAGGCCCTCGACGCGGTCGGCTGCGAGGTCGTCGTACGGGCGTTCGATCCGGCCGGGCTGCCCGCGATCTACCTGGTCGACCGGTCCGCGCAGTTCGCCGCCGAGTTGCGTTCCACCAAGAGCAAGGCGGACGCGCTCTGGTCCGAGGTGCTCGGCGCGCTCGACACCCACGACGACAGCCGCCCGCAGCTCGTCCTGAACCACCGCAGTCCACTCGTACGCCGGATGGCCGGCCTCGTCGATCCCGAACTCGCGCGCCTCGCGGTCGAAGGGCTCTACGGGCACGCCCTGATGCTCGGCTACCACCCGATCAGCCCGGCGGACTCCGCACTGGTGAACCGCTCCTTCCTCGGCCTGCTCGACCAGGCTGTCCCGAACCAGGAGGATCCGCGATGACCGAAGACGAGCTGATCGAGCGGCTCAACGCGGCGATGAGTACGCCGTACGGGAAAGCGCGTTCGGCCTTGCTGGAGGACGTCGTACGCCGGGCCGACGCGTCCACCCACCAGGAGCTGGCCTTCTATGCGCGGCTCGTCCTGGTGACCGCGTACATCATGGGTGCGGAGCCGCGGAAGTCGCTGGTGCCGTTCACGCGGTGTGTCACCGACTGGGATGCGGACCCGGCGAAGTACCAGGCGCATGAGCACACGTTCTTGTGGTGCTTCAAGTACGTGCCGAGCACGCTCTCGAAGTTTCCAGAGGTGTCGCTCGACCAGACGTACGCAGTAGTGGACGACATGGAGCGACGCTGGCGTGCCGGTGGGCACAGCATGCAAACCGTGCACCATTATCGCTGGCTGGTCGCGGACCACATCGGTGACGCGGCGACAGCGGCCGAGGAGTTCCGGCTCTGGTCGACCACACCGCGCGACGACTTGTCGGACTGCATCGGGTGCGACCCGACAGCGAAGGCTCAGCACCTGATCGAGGTCGGGCAGCCGGCCGAAGCAGTGGCGCTCGCGGCCGGCGTACTGGACGGCCAGCTGACCTGCAACGAGCAGCCGCAGCAGATGCTGACCGCGCTGCTCCCCGCTTATGTTGCCGAAGGCATGTACTCCGAAGCGGCCGAGGCGCATCGCCGGGCCTACCGCAAGCTGCGGAGTCTTCCCGGCGAACTGGCGACGTACGCCGATCACATCATCTTCTGCGCCCGCACCGGCAACGAGACCCGCGCGGTCGAGTTGATCGAGCGGCATCTGGGTGAGCTGGCCGATCCGCCGACGACGTTCGCCGAGATGCGGTTCGCGGCCGCGGCGGCGCTGGCGCTGAGCCGGGTCGACCTGATGATCCGGCGGCCTCAGGAGACCGACATCGCCTCGGGTGAGTTGTCCGCCCAGTTGGCGGCGAGAGCACTGGAGTTGGCGGCGCAGTTCGACGTACGGAACTCGACCGGCCATCAGAGTGCCGTGATCCGCTCGATCCTCGACGCCGAGCCGTGGGTGGAGTATCTCCCGTTGTCCGAGACCGCGCGGCGCGCCTATGTCCGCGCCCAGGCGTCGGCACCTGTCTCCGAAGAAGTGGTTGCCGTGGGCCCCGATCCGGTCGGCAGCGGCTGGCTCGACAAGGCCGAGGAGGACTGGCAGAACGACCGTCGCGACCAGGCGATCGCCGCCTGGCAAGCTTTCGCTGACGAGGTGCCCGAACAGGAGCGTTCCAAGCTCGACCAGGCCCGTCTGCTGGACGGCCGAGGGCTGTCATTGCTGGGCCAGGGTGAAGCGGCGCTCGACGCCTGGCGCGAGGCGCTTGCCTTGTACGCCGAACTCGGCGAGGAGGTCCGGTTGCTCCGCGACCGCGGCCGGATCGCCAGGGCGCTCGGCGAGCTCGGGCAGATCGCGGAGGGGCTGGCGACCGGTGAGGAGCCGCTGCGCCGGCTGATCGCGAACGACGAGCCACGACGCCGCGGAGGCTGGCAGTACTCGCTCGCGACGTTGCTCGCGCAGGCTGACCGAGTCGAGGAAGCCCTGCAGGAGTTGGCGAATCTCCGTTCGGCACCGGACACCGAGGACGAGTTGCGCGCGGCCGCTGGGATCCTGCAGTGCAACCTGCTCGTCCCGCTCGAGCGGCTGGAAGAGGCGGAGAGTGCGGCGACGGCCGGCCTCGCGACGAAGCACGACGTACCGAGGTCCTTCACCTATCGCCAGCGCGGCTGGATCCGGATCGCGCTGGATCGTCCGGACGAGGCCGTCCCCGATCTCGAGGAAGCGATCGCGCTGGCGATCGGCGATCCCGACGCCGAGATCCACATCGGACTCTGCCGCCTCGAGCTCGCCCGTGCCTACCTCTTCACGGGCCGCGCGCTGGAGGCCGCCGAGACCGGCGAAGAGGCACTGCCCGTACTGCGGGATCCGGCGCTCGCGAGCTTCGAGGCCGACGTCCGCGGCGTACTGATGGATGCTTATCGGGCGCTCGGTGAACTCGACCAGGCACTCGCGCAGGTCCGGACACTGCTCGCCGCTACACCCGAGGATGTACATCCGCAGTGGCTCGGCAATCTCCGGCAGGACGAGGGTCTGCTGCTCGAACGGATGGACCGCGACAAGGAGGCGGTCGATGTGTTCCTCGCGGCCGCCGAGCACTTCGAGACCGCCGAGCTGCCGGTGGCCTATGTCCAGGCGGTCCGGTTGGCTGCTCAGTCCGCGCGGTACTCCGGTGACTTCGACCTGGTGGTCCAGTTGCTCGACCGGGCCCGTCCGGTACTCGAATCGCTTCCGTCGGCCGACGAGTCCGTGCTGTTCCAGCAGGCGGGGATCCACTGGGACCTGGCGATCCTGAAGATGCAGCAGGGTTCGGTGGAGGAAGCCCTCGCCGAGGCGCGCAGTGCAGCGCAGTACTACGAACGCGGCGGCTACGAGGGTCAGTTGACCAATGCCAGGCTGCTGATCGCCGAGCACGGCACTACCGACGAGGCGATGCTGCAGGAGATCTTCGAAGGTCTGCCGACCGGCGACGAGTCCTGGTACCGCGCCGGCTGGCTCCTGGTCGATCGCCTCCGCACTCTCGGCCGTCCGGCAGACGCCGACGCGCTGGAGAACCGCCTACAGGCCTGAGCGACACACTTGAGTCTGTGCCGGACAGGTTCGGAGTATGACCAACAGTTCCGAGGCGCGGTTCAGTGCGCTCTACCAGGCCTCCTATGCCGACCTGGTCAGGTTCGCTCAGCGCCGGGTCGAACACAGTCACGCCGAGGACGTCGCTGCCGAGACGTTCCTGGTGGCCTGGCGACGGCTGGACGACGTACCGGATGATCCCCTCGACGCCCGCGCTTGGCTCTTCGGGGTCGCTCGCCACACGCTCATGAACACCCGACGCGGCTCGGACCGGCGGCGTGCGCTCGCCGTACGGCTGGCCGCGATCACCTCGGGCGCGACTGACGGTGACGCGGATCTGGTGATCCAGCAGGTCGACCTGACCACGGCCTGGAACCAGCTGTCGGAGATCCACCAGGAGGCGCTCGCCCTCGCCGTACTGGACGGTCTCGCGGCTCCGCAGGCCGCGGTGGTGCTGGGGATCTCGCCGGTCGCGTTCCGGTTGCGGCTCAGCCGCGCCCGGCGCGCGCTGCGAGCACGCCTCGACCACCTGCCCGAACCCACACCCTCTCTGGCCGAAAGGCACTCCTGATGATGATCACCGACGAATTCCCCGTACTACGGACGCTCGACCCCGCCGATCGCGAGATCGACCCGAACAGCCCCCGGGCCCGCGCGGATCTCGAGCGCATCCTGGCCAGCGACCCCGGCGTACCGGCGACCGGTCTCCGGAAGAGTCGCCGCCGCGAGTTCTCCTTCGCGGTCGGGGCGGTCGCCGCGGCCACGGTTGCCGCGATGGTGCTGCCCTCCGCACTCGGCGGCGACAAGGCCTTCGCCACCTGGACCGCGACCCCGAGCGGGTTGTCGGCATCGGAGCGGGCGGACGCCGCGAGCTCCTGCCGCGACGTACGGAAGTCTGCGGGCTACGCCGATCAACTGAAGTCGGCCGGTACGGCGATCGCGGAGAAGCGCGGCGCCTGGACGCTCGTCGTACTGGCGGGCCAGAACGGTTTCTCGGCGCTCTGCATCACCGACGAATCGACCCGGTTCTTCAAATCGAACTTCGGCTCGGTCGGTACCGCGGTGGATGTCGACCGCCCGAACAGCCGCGGCCTGTCCGCCACCGACCTCGGCACCGGCTCGATCGACGGCCACGACCTGTCCGTCGCCGTCGGCACCGCCAGCCCTGACGTCACCTCGGTCACCTACACGAGCCCCACCCGAGGCACCGTCGCCGCCACCATCGGCGGCGGCCACTTCGCCCTCTGGCTCCCCGGCAACGAAGTGTCCTCAAAGGGCACTCCTGTGCACGCCACCTATCGCGACGGCACCTCAGCCACGGTCGTCCTGTCCCTCTGAAGCTATCGTCGCCGGATGACCGACGAGCTACCCAAGTTCGAGTTCGCCTTCCCGGGCCCGCTCCGCGACCAACTGGTCGCGGCGGTCCTGGACGGCTCCAAGACGACCACCACGGGCCTGGTCGCCGACTACGAACACGAAGGCGACCCCCTCCCGACCGCCGGCGACCGCTCGGTCGTCGTCGACTCCTCGGATCACCCGGTCGCCGTGATCGAACTGACCGAGGTCCGGATAGTCCCCCTCGGCCAGGTAGACCTCCAACACGCCATCGACGAAGGCGAAGGCGACACCACCCTCACCACCTGGCGCCAGAACCACGAGTCCTTCTGGCACAGCCCAGAAATGCGCGCCGTCCTCTCCGACCCCACCTTCACCGTCGACGACACCACCCTCGTGGTCCTCCAACGCTTCCAGGTGATCGAGCACCTCGGCTGATGGCCCTGCCCAGGAAACTGGGGTGTCGGACAGGTAATAGCCGCAGTTTCTTGTCCATGCCAGCTACCTGGCTACTCCCACTCGATGGTGCCTGGGGGTTTGCTGGTGATGTCTACGGTGACTCGGTTGATCTCGTCGACCTCGTTGGTGATGCGGGTGGAGATCTTTTCGAGTACCTCGTACGGGAGGCGGGCCCAGTCGGCGGTCATGGCGTCTTCGCTGGTGACCGGGCGGAGTACGACGGGGTGTCCGTAGGTGCGGCCGTCGCCCTGGACGCCGACCGACCGGACGTCGGCCAGCAGGACGACCGGTAACTGCCAGATGTCGCGGTCCAGCCCGGCCGCGGTCAGCTCGGTGCGGGCGATCAGGTCGGCCGCGCGGAGGATCTCCAGCCGGTCCTTGGTGACCTCGCCGATGATCCGGATCGACAGCCCGGGCCCGGGGAACGGGTGCCGGTAGACCAGCGTCTCCGGGAGACCCAAAGCGATCCCGAGTTCCCGCACCTCGTCCTTGAACAGCGTCCGGAGCGGCTCGATCAGCGAGAACTGCAGGTCGTCCGGCAGCCCGCCGACGTTGTGGTGCGACTTGATGTTCGCCGTACCGGTCCCGCCGCCCGACTCGACCACATCCGGGTAAAGCGTCCCCTGCACCAGGAATTCGATGTGCCGGTCCGCATCCAGCTTGCGAGCGGTCGCCTCGAAGGTCCGGATGAACTCGCGTCCGACGATCTTCCGCTTCTGCTCCGGATCGGTCACCCCCGCCAGCGCGCCCAGGAACTGATCCTCAGCGTCGACCACCTCGAGCCGCGTCCCGGTGGCAGCGACGAAGTCCTTCTCGATCTGGTCCGACTCACCCGACCGCTGCAGCCCGTGGTCGACATACACACAGGTCAGCTGATCGCCGATCGCCTTGCTGACAAGGGCTGCGGCCACAGCCGAGTCCACCCCGCCGGACAGCGCGCAGAGCACCTGCTTGTCACCGACCTGCTGGCGGATCAGCTCGACCTGCTCGTCGACCACGTTCGTCGTCGTCCAGTCGCCGCTGCAACCCGCGATGTCGTAGAGGAAGTGCTCGAGCACGGCCTGCCCGGCCTGCGAGTGCAGCACCTCCGGGTGCCACTGGACGCCGGCGAGCTTGCTGTCCAGGTTCTCGAACGCGGCCACCGGCGCGCCCGACGAAGCAGCCAGTACTTCGAAGCCGACCGGCGGCGCGTGCACCGCGTCACCGTGCGACATCCAGACGTTCAGCTCGGCGGGGATCCCGGCGAGCAGGGTGCCCGCCTCGCCCACGGTGACCGGCGTCCGGCCGAACTCGCGCAGTCCCGTACGGCGTACGTCGCCGCCCAGGGTCTGCGCCATCGCCTGGAACCCGTAGCAGATCCCGAAGGCCGGCACCCCCGCCTCGAACAGCGCCGAATCGACCCGCGGCGCCCCCTCGGCGTACACCGACTGCGGCCCGCCGGAGAGGATGATCGCCTTCGGCCGACGGGCCAGCAGCTCCTCGACCGGCATCGACGACGGCACGATCTCGGAGTACACCTTCGCCTCGCGCACCCGCCGCGCGATCAACTGCGCGTACTGCGCCCCGAAGTCGACGACCAGAACCAGCTCATGCTCAGTCACGCCCAAAGGGTATCGGTGCAGGTCAGCAAGGCTGTAATCGCTCATTCGTTGTGCAGGACCTCGGCGATGGTGAGATTGGCGGCGGAGCGGGCCGGGAGGAAGGCTCCGAGGGCCGAGATCGCGATGCCGGCGAGGACGAGCAGCGCGAGCAACGGGAGCGGGAACACGTCGAGCATGAAGCCGGGGATCTCGACCTGGGCGCCGTTGGCCATGGCCGGGACGACCAGGCGGTGGGCGACGATGCCGAGTGGGATGCCCAGGAGACCGCCGAGTGTGCCGAGCGCGGCCATGGACGTCACCACCATCACCACGACCTGGGCGGGCGTCATGCCGATCGACTTCAGCATCCCGAGGTCCCGGCGGCGTTCGCGGGTGTTGAGGACGACGGTGTTGAAGACGCCGAGCGCGGCCACCGTCCCCAGCATCAGGGTCAGCAGTACGACGGTCGCCAGGACGATCGCGACGAAGCTGCCCGCCTCCTGACCGGGAGTCTCGATCAACCCCGAGTCGCCGACCTGCACTGCCTTGACGTAGCTGTCCAGGTCCGTGCCCGGCTTCACGTTGATCTCGTACAGCGAGGCCCGCAGACCCGGTGCGACCAGTGCCAGCGTCTGCCAGTTCGACAACACCTCGTCGCCCGAGTTGTAGAGCGCCTTCCCGACGATCCGCACCTGAACGCTCTTGCCCTTCGACTGCAAGGCGATCGTGTCGCCTACCGCCAGCGCGCGCTGGCGAAGGAACCGCTCGGACACGACCACCTGCCCCGGCCCGTCGAACCACCGCCCGTCGAGAATCCGATAGCCGAGCTGCGCGAAGTCCCCGCGATAGAAGGACACCCGCAGATCCGTATTCGTCCCGGCCAGCCGCATCTGAAGCTCGGTGCTCGCAGTCACCGACGAAGCGCCCGGAGTCGATCGCAGCAAGGCCTCGTCCTCCGCATCAGTCAGCTTTGCAGCGGGAGGCGCACCCGCACCTTCGGGCGGCGGACCGTTCTCGCGGGTTCCCGCGAACATCGCCAGGTCAACAGCACCGACCCGGCTCGCAGCAGTCTGGTAGGTGGTCAACGACTTCCCGAGTCCGACCGCCAGCGTCACGCTGGTGACCCCGAGCACGACGGCCGCCAGCGTCAACGCCGTACGCGCTGGTCTGGCAAACGGAAGCCCGAGGCCAAGGCTCACCGACCGCGGCAGCCGCGTGCCGCTCAGCCACCGCTGCACCCGCAGCCCACGCCCGGCCCGCGGCGCACTACCTGCGCTGATCGCCTCAGCCGCCGAGAGACTGCGCGCTCGTAGCGCAGGAACCAGAGCGGACAGCGCCACCAGCGCCGGTACGCCGAGCATCGTGGCCACGTCCACCCAGATCGGTACGCCGACGCCGCCCGCGCCGTAGTTCTCGAAAGCCCTTGTCAGCAAGGACTCCGCGAGCACGTTGCCCAGCACAGTGCCGATGGCGCAACCGACGATCGCCGGGATGGACACCATCGCCAGATAGACCGTCATTACCTGTGTAGGCGTGAAACCCAAAGCCTTGAGTACGCCGATGTGCTTGAAGCCGGACACCACAGCGCCACTGACCACGTTGGCCACGATCAGTACGGCGACCGCCAGCCCCAGCCAGCCGAACACCATCAGGAACGGCACGAACGTATTCGGTTCGCCGGTCGCGAGCGCCCGCAGCTGAAGGTAGGACTGAGAACCCACCAGCGCACCGGACGGCAGACCGGCGACCACCGCGGACTGACCAGCCGACACCTGCTCGTTGGTTGCGGCCTGGGCGAAGCGGTAGAGCATCTGCGTGGACGTCGGCTTCAACGACGTCATCTGTGCCGGCGCGACCCAGGCATCAGCCGATCCGCTCACGCTGTAGGCGAACCCGACGATGGTCAGCCGGTGACTGCCGCCCACGGTGACCGTCCCACCCAGCGTCGGCGTACCGCGCCCTTCGGAGTCGGTCGGATTCCGGTTCAGCACGATCTCGCCCGGCTTGTCCGCCCAATGTCCCTTCCAGACGTTGAGCCGGTCGACGGTGCCGCCGGGGTCCGCACGTCCCACCACTACCAGAGACGTCTGTGGTCCACCGGAGTCCAGGTCGAGCGTCGCCTGGCCGAACGGCCCGGCCACGGCGGCGGCACTCCGCGCCGCCTCGGTGAGCTGGCTGTCGCTGACCTTGGTCCGGTCGTACGACGCGACCAGGTGGGCACCGCTCTGCCGCGCGTACGCCTGGTCGAACGGACCACTCGACGCCGCCAGCAGTCCCAGCGCCACGACGATCATCGTGGTGGACAGCATCACGACCACTCCGATGACCACGGTCTGCATCCGGCGCCGGCGTACCGCTGCTCGCGATACCGGCCACACCGCGCTCACAACGCACGCTCCAGGCTGCGCTCGCCCGCGATCTGCCCGTCCACGAAATCGATCACGCGGCTGGCGCACCGGGTCGCGAGTTGCTGGTCGTGCGTCACCAGCAGCAGCGTCTGGCCGATCTGGTTGAGGTCCAGCAGGAGGTCCATGACCTGCTCGCCGGCGCGGGTGTCCAGTGCACCGGTCGGCTCGTCGGCCAGCAGCACCGCCGGCCGGTTCATCAGCGCCCGGGCGATGGCGACGCGTTGCCGCTCGCCGCCGCTCAGCTGCGCCGGGTAGATGTTGCGGCGGTCGGCGATGCCGAGCTCGTCGAAGAGTTCCTCGGCGCGCTTGCGGGCGGCCGAGGCCGGCGTACCGGTCAGCTGCGAGGCCAGTGCGACGTTGTCGAGCGCCGACAGGTCGTCGAGCAGGTTGAAGAACTGGAAGATCATGCCGATCCGCCGGCGCCGGTACAGCGCCAGGCCCTTCTCGTCGAGCTTGCCCAGGTCATCGCCGTGCACCACGACGGACCCCGAGGTCGGCCGGTCCAGCCCGGCGACCATGCTGAGCAGCGTGGACTTGCCACTGCCGGACGGTCCCATCACCGCGACCGCCTCGCCGGCGCGGATCTCCAGCGACACCCCGTCCAGTGCAACGGAGTCGCCATACTCTTTGCGTACGTCGGTGAGCCGTACGACCGCCTGTCCGTTGCCTTCGTCATCCGTCATGCGTTCACGCTAGGACCGCCGGGCCGCGCCGGACGTCAGCCTGCCGGTGTAATGTCCGCGCCCGGTCATCCCGGAGATGTACGGCGTGGCCCTCGCGGATGATGCGAAATCCCGAGCGCCACTGGGACAGTGGTTCCTGTGACTACGATCTGGCTGCTCGTCGCCCTGGTGGCCTGCCTGGCCGCCGTGGCGCTCGCGGCGGCCCTCGTCCGGGCGCGACGGG
>NZ_JBEXSJ010000057.1:0-49694 GCF_040613535.1 Kribbella sp. NPDC006257 | reverse complement strand
GGGGGGGGGGGGGTGGGTGGGTTGGGGGGGGGGGGGGTGGGGGGGGGGGGGGGCGGGGGCGGAAGTCGGGGCCGAGGTCGGCTCGGAGGCCGGGGCGGAGGTCGGGGCGGAAGTCGGGGCCGAGGTCGGCTCGGAGGCCGGGGCGGAAGTCGGGGCCGAGGCCGGGGCGGAGGTTGGGGCGGAAGTCGGGGCGGAAGTCGGGGCGGAGGCCGGCTTGGGGGCGGGGGTGGTTGGGGTTTTGGTGGGGCGTTTGGCTAGGTCGGCCATGGCTTGGATGACGATCCACATCTGCTGGATTTTTTCGGCGGTGTGGACGATCCAGAGGGCGGCCATGCCGTCGGGGAGCGGAATGAGGCGGACCTCGCGCTCGGCTTTCGCGGCGCGGTGGCGGTCGGCTTCATTCTTGGCGTCGTAGTGGGCGACCTGGGTGCGCAGGGACTTGCGCAGGTTCTGGTGGGATTGCGAGGCGGCGCGTTTGAGGACGTGGGCTTCGACGGCGCGGGCCTGAGCATCGGTCAGGGGGCGGGTCGCGTCGCAGATCGCGATCGCCTTGGACAGGGTGATCGCGCCGCACCGCAGGGCCGTGTGGGTGGCGGTCAGGACGCTGGTCAGGCGTAGCGCGGTATCGATGTGGCGGGCGATGGTGTCGGGTGAGAGTTTGAGGGCGGCGGCGATCTCGGCCATCCAGGATCGTTCGGGATCGATCGGGCGGCCGTGGGAATCGATCTCGCCGGGGCGCGGGAACTCAGTGGCCTGGGCCTGGCGCCGGCGGTAGAACGACGCCATCGCTGACATCGTGAGCGCTTGGCTCCACGAGGTCAGCCGGGTGGAGGCCTTCATCAGCTCGATCAGCGCGATGGGCGACTCGGTCTGCGGGCGGACCGGTTCCAGTGCCGCGGCCAGGTCGGCGCCTGGGGGCAGGGACACCCAGGCGGGTGCCTTCAATTCCAGCAGGGTTTTCTCGGCCTCGTCCTGGTCGATACCTGCCCACAGCTCCCACTCCAGCACGTCGACCCGCGACATCTGATAACCGAGCGCTTCGTCGCGCAGGTCGAACTCGTCGAGATGCCGCGGACCGTCCGGCGCCTCAGGATCTTCCGGCACCTCCAGCACACCGGCTTCTATCAGGTCGGCCAACTCATCGCACCACGACAAGTCACCAACACCAGACACCTCCGAGCCCAATTCCCCACCGAAACCCGGATCGCCGGACTGGGGTCGGCCGTCGGCATCCTGCCCTCCGTTGCAGCACGGATTGCTGCAGCCCGGCGGGCTGGATGGGGCGACGACGGTCGTAGTCATGTGTCTATATTAGAACAGAGTTTCGAGTACGCAAAATCCTGAAACCCTTGTTCTGTGGGCGATGCCAATTTCGTTCAGTTGCCTTAGGCAAGTGCTTTCAGATCCACTTTGGCCGGAGTTGCCAGAGGTGGGCTCAGGTAGAGCGGTCACGGTGGGACTCAAGCGGAGGGAGCGGAGGCGGTGATCAGGCGGACCAGACAGGCGGCGCTCCGGTGGAGCGAGCGAAGCGGTCAGGGTGGGACTCAGGCGGAGCGAGCGAAGGCAGTGATCAGGCGGACCAGATAGGCGCCGCTCAGGCTGAGCCAGCGAAGGCAGTGCTCACGCGGACCGGACAGGCGGCGCTCCGGTGGAGCAAGCGAAGGCAGTGCTCACGCGGACCGGACAGGCGGAGGGAGCGGAGGCAGTGCTCAGGCGGACCGGGCGGAGGCGGCGCTCAGGCGGAGCGGGCGGAGGGGCGCTCGGGCGGACGGGCTGGGGCGCCGTGGGGGAAGGCTCTTGGCGTGGGTGGTCAGGTGAGCTTAAGGGTTGGGTGGGGAGGGGACGGGGTGGGTGGTGTGGGTTGGGGGTAGGGCGGCGGCTAGGAGTTGGGCTAGGTGGAGGGGGCGGCGGGTGGTGCTGTGGGTGATTTGGGTTCGGCAGCTGAAGCCGTCGGCTAGGACGGGGGTTGTCGGGGGTGCTTTGCGGACGGCGGGGAGGAGGGCGCGTTCTCCGATGGCTTTGGAGAGGGCGTAGTGGTCGCGTTCGAAGCCGAAGTTGCCGGCTAGGCCGCAGCAGCCGGCGTCGGGGATTTCCGCGGCGATGCCTGCCGCTTTCATGAGTTGGCGGTCGGCGTCGAAGCCGAGTACTGCGTGCTGGTGGCAGTGGGTCTGGACCAGAGCCGATCCACCGACGTACGGCGGTTTCCAGTCGGCCTTGCTCAGAAACTCGGAAAACGTTTGCGTCGAGGAGGCGAGGGATGCGGCGAGTGGGTTGGCGGGGAGGAGGTCGGGGAGGTCTTGTCTGAGGGCGGCTGTGCAGCTGGGTTCGAGGCCGACGATCGGCGTACCGGCGGTGAGGTGCGGCGCCAGGATTTTGAGAGAGCGCTTCATGATGCGTTTGGCCATGCCCAGTTGGCCGGTGGAGACCCAGGTCAGGCCGCAGCAGACACCGCGGTCCGGCAGCACGACCTCGTATCCGGCCGCCTCCAGCACCTCGACCGCCGCTCGACCGACCTCGGGCGCCAGGTAGTTGGTGAACGTGTCAGGCCAGAGCACGACCCTGCCACTCCTACCGACCGGGTTGTCCGTGCCGGTCGTACCACCGCCGTTGCCCCGGCTGTCCGAGCCGGTCCCGTTACCTCCGTTGCCTCGGGCAATGAACCAGGTGGTGAAGGACTCAGAAGCGAAGGGCGGCACGTCGCGCTGACTAGCGATGCCGCCCAGGAGCTTGACTAAGCGCAACCGCGCAAAACGGTTGGCAACGCCCGGGGCGGAGGCAGCTAGGCGGGACCAGAGGGGGAGCCAGCCCATCGACCAGTGCGACAGCGGGCGGCGCCACGGTCGGCCGGCGTAGTGGTGATGGGTGAATTCGGCCTTGTACTTCGCCATGTCCACGTTCACCGGGCAATCCGACTGACATCCCTTGCAGGAAAGGCAAAGGTCGAGCGCGTCGCGGACCTCGGTCGAACGCCAGCCGTCCGTGATCAGCTCGCCTTCGAGCATCTCCCAGAGCAGATGCGCCCGCCCCCGCGTCGAATGCAGCTCGTCGCGCGTCACCTGATAACTCGGACACATCACACCGCCCGAACTCTGCCGGCATTTCCCGATCCCCACACACCGCCGCTGCGCCTGAGCGAAGTCGTGCCCATCGTCCGGATAGTCGAACATCGTCAGCAACTTCCGATCTTTCGCCACCCCCTGATGCCGGATATCCGCATCCAGCCGCGGCGGGTCGACCACCATCCCAGGGTTCATCACCAAAGCCGGATCCCAGATCCGCTTCAGCTCACCGAACAGCCGCACCCCGTCGGCGCCGTACATCCGCGCCAGCAACTCCGACCGTGCCCGCCCGTCGCCATGCTCCCCCGACACCGAGCCACCCAACTCGACAACCAGTTCCGTGGCTTCAAAGACGAACTCCCGGTACGCCGTAAGCCCGCGCCCACTGAGCAAATCGAAATCGATGCGCATGTGCATGCACCCCTCGCCGAAATGCCCGTACGACGCGCCGGACAATCCCCGGCGAGCCAGGAGCTGATCCAGCCCTCGCAGGTAAGCGCCGAGTCGCTCAGGCGGCACCGCGGCATCCTCCCAGCCACCCCAAGCCTCAGCCCCATCCGCTCGCCGAGTGGCCAGCCCAGCCGCGTCGGTGCGACATCGCCAAAGCACAGCCTGAGCCTCAGCGTTGCTCACCAGAGATGCCGTAGACCCACTGTCCCGCAACTCCTCGATCAACGCCGAGGCAGATCGAGCCGCAGCCACCTCGTCGACACCGCCCACCTCCACCAGCAGCCAAGCCCGCCCAGCCGGCAAACCTGCCTGCACCGCAACCTCCCGGACCTCCTGAGGCAACCGCTCGACCAGATCGGAGTTGATCGACTCCATCGTCAGCGGCCGATGCCGAAGAACCACCGGCACACAATCCGCCGCCGCAATCGAGTCAGCGAACCCGAGCACGCACAGAACCTTTGCCGCCGGCAACGGAGTCAGCGCGACCGTCGCCTGCAGCGTCCCCGCGAACCCGCCCTCCGTCCCAGACAGCAGCTTCGCAACATCGAACCCGTACTCCGGCAGCAACCGCTGCAGCGCGTACCCAGAGATCTGCCGACTGAACTGCCCGAACCGCCGCCGGATCAGCAACTCGTTCCGCTGCACCAACTGACGCAGTGCAGCGGAAAGCTCCTCCGCCCGCGCACCGCGAAGCTCAGAACCGTCAACCGTCAGCAAAGATCCATCGGCAAGCACCAGATCGAGACTCAATACGTTGTCCGCGGTCGTACCCCACGCCACCGAATGCGCCCCACAAGCATTGTTGGCGATCATCCCGCCCATCGTCGCCCGCGACCCCGACGACGGATCAGCACCGAACGCCAACCCATACGGCTTGGCTGCCGCCAGCAGATCGGTGAGCACCACCCCTGGCTCCACCACCGCCCGCTGCCGCTCGGCATCGATCTCCACGATCCGATTCACGTGCCGCGACGCATCGATCACCACCCCGCCGATCGCATTCCCCGCCATCGACGTACCGCCACCGCGCAACACCACCGGCGCCCCGGCCGCGGCCACCAGACTCACGGCAACCGCCAGATCCTCCTGATCCGCGGGCACCACCACCAACTCCGGCACGACCCGGTAGTTGGACCCGTCCACCGCATACAGCCCGCGACTCCCGGAGTCGGACGCCACCGTCCCCCGCAGCTCCCTGCCCAGCGCCCTGCGCAGCCCGTCCACATCAAACCGACCACTCACCACGCCACCATCTCATCCGCACCCTCGCGAGGACATAATCTCCGTATGCCTCTGCTTGTCGAGCCGGCCATGTCCGCAGGATCGATCCGGGGTGACGGGCAGCCCCACCTCACAACCAACGACGGCCTCGTACTACGGCCTTGGCGCGAACCCGATTCCGCCATGGTGCAGGAAGCCTTCGGATGTCCAGAGATCCAGCGCTGGCACGTCCGGCGACTCGACAGTCTCGACGAGGCGACCGAGTGGACCGGTCAATGGCAAGAGCGCTGGGAAGCCGAGGCCGCGGCGAGCTGGGCCATCGTCGACGGCGACGACCAGCCCCTCGGCCAGGTCGGGCTGCGCGAGATCTCCCTCGACGAAGGATCTGCCGGAATCTCCTACTGGGTGACCCCGAAGGCTCGCGGCAACAACCTTGCCGCCAGATCGGTGCAGGCCATGTCTGACTGGGCGTTCGGCGAGATCGGGTTCCACCGGCTGAACATCCATCACTCGACGGCCAACACCGCGTCGTGCCGGGTGGCGGAGCGCACCGGCTACCCACACGAAGGCACGCTCCGCCAGGCGATCAAGCACGCCGACGGCTGGCACGACTGGCACCTCCACGGCCTGATCGCCGCAGACCGCAAGGTTTAGCGGCGCGACCGAGTTCGTGTGAGTACGTAGGCCGTCGGCGTGACGCCGCTATAGGTGAGCATCCGCCGGCGGACGATCTTCAGGGACTTGGTGCCGGCTACAGCCGCTTCGAAGAGCCGCTTGTCGTCGGTCAGCAGGGCGGCTCGACCGCTCGGCTGCAGCACCCGGGCAACCTCGCGGAGAGCAGCTGGATAGAGGCGAGTGTTCCCGGTATGACTACCGACAAGCTTGCCGAACGGCAGATTCGCAATCACCCGATCGATGCTGCCGTCCGAGTGCTCTAGCTGTTCAGCGGAGGCGACGGTCAGCTGAGCAGCGACCTTGACGAGGTTGGAGCGTGCCATCGCAACGGCCCTAGGGTCGATGTCGGAGCCGATCACCGGCTGCCCACCTGAACCAGCAGCGGCAAGCAATGTACCGCTCCCACAGAACGGATCGAGGACACGATCACCGGCCTGGACTTTCGCCAGCCGGACAAGAACTTCCGCAACGACCGGCTTGGTTGACCAGGGCAACCTTTCGAGCTTCCCGAAGCGACGGGACCAGTGAAACGGCCCGATCTCGGCCTCCCACCCATCCACTCCATCGACGAAGTTGACGGACCAATCGCTCCCGTCCTCGACCCACCCCAGTTCATCAAGCGCCACGTGCAACCGCGACGAATCCAGAACGCCCGGAGCGATCCGGAAACGCAACGGAGCATCCGAGCGCAGAGCCGAGATCACCCCGGTCGCCGCGGACCGTAGTACGGAAGATACAGAAGGAACCAGTACGGCGAGGGAGTTGAAGAGGCGCAGGTCGTACAAATCCTGCAGGGTCCCGTCGATGCGGCAGATGAGGCGGCCGGGTGTTCGGGAAACGACGTCGGGACCGGTGATCAGATCGTCGACGCCGACGACGGTCCGGAGTACGACGTCATCGTGGACGGGGTGGATCAAGTCGAGGCACGGCAGGCCAAGGACAGGGCTGGACACAGAGATCTCCTGAAGAGCGCCGGATGCGGTCGATGAGCGACACGACATGCGGGCAGCGGCGGCTTGCTACCACCACACGGGTAGCGACCGCCTCGAACGCTGCGCACGTCTTCAGGAGTTGGTTTCCATCACTACCGACTGTAGCCCACCCCTGGAAACCGTTGACTCTGACACCGTGTCAGCCTCTAAACCGGAGGCCATGACCGAGATCGAAGACCAGAGTGCAACTGACATCGCAGCCGGAATCAGGGCCGGGAAGGTGACCTCCGAAGAGGTGACCGAGCGGATGCTGGCCAGGATCGCCGCCGACCCGGGGGTGAACGCGATCGTGGAGACGCGCCCGGAGTACGGGCTCGAGAGGGCCCGCGCAGCCGACCGGAGCGAACCGACGGGCCCGCTGCACGGCGTACCGATGACCGTCAAGGACGCCTTCAACGTGGCCGGTCTGCACACCACCTGGGGCAACCCGGGCTTCGCGAACTACGTAGCGGACTGGGACGCGACGGTGGTCGAGCGACTCACCGAGGCCGGGGCGATCATCGTCGGCAAGAGCAACGTGCAGGAGATGCTCGCCGACTACGGCCAGACCGACAACGAGGTCTACGGCCGTACCAGCAACCCACATGACCTCACCCGTACTGCGGGCGGCTCAAGCGGAGGTGCGGCGGCGGCTCTCGCGGCAGGGATGACCTATTTGGACTACGGATCGGACCTGGTGGGATCGATCCGGCTGCCCGCGAGCTACTGCGGTGTCTACGGTCTCCGCCCGACGACCGGGGTCGTGCCCCTGCGAGGCTTCCAGCCACCCGGACCGCCTGTCGTCGAGACCGAGTTCCCCACCGTCTCCACGGTCGGTCCGCTGGCACGGTCAGCCACCGATCTCCGCACCGCCTTGAGAGTCACCGGAGCCAAGTGGTGGCAACTCCAACCACCCCGGCACCGGAAGCTGGCCGACTACCGCGTCGGCGTCGTACTCGACCACGACCAAGCCCCGGTGACTGGCGAGGTCGGCAGCGCACTCTCCCAAGCCGTCGACGCGCTCGGCCGGGCCGGCGCGACGATTGTCGAAGGCTGGCCCGCGGGAATCGATCCGGCCGAGCAAGCTGAGCTCTTCGGCTTCCAGGTCAGCCTGTTCTTCGCTTTGATGGAAGGAAAACTTCCCGCCGAAGCGGTCGAGCAGGAGTACAAGCGGATGGCGGCCCGTGCCGCCTGGCAGCAGTACTTCGAGGAGGTCGACGTGTTCCTCTGCCCGACCAGCTTCACCACGGCCTTCCCGCACGACAGCAGTCCGTTCGACGAGCGCACAATCGACGGTCGCCCGTACGACGCGCAGGTGTTCTGGATCTCGCTCGCCGGCCTCACCGGGCTGCCCGCCCTGAGCATGCCGGTCGCCTCTCCCGGTCTCCCGGTCGGCGCCCAGGTGATCGCGCCCTTCCACGAGGACGACACAGCGATCACCTTCGCCGAACTCGCCGCAGCTGCCAGACTCTGATCGCGAGGAGGAGGCACCTTGTTTGCGATCGGAGATTTCGCCCGGCACGGCCGGGTCTCGGTCCGGATGCTGCGGCACTACGACGCGATCGGCCTGCTCCGGCCTGCCCACGTCGATCAGGCCACCGGTTACCGCAGCTACGCCGCGGCGCAGCTCGCCGACCTCAACCGGCTCGTGGCCCTGAAGGACCTCGGCTTCACTCTCGAGCAGGTCCGCACGATGCTGGCCGACGAGCTCGACCTCGTCGAGGTCCGCGCGATGCTCAAACTCCGCCAGGCCGAGTTGGAGAAGGCGGTCGCCGAGAGCGCCGCCAGGCTGACCCAGGTCGAGGCACGCCTGCGCAGCATCGAGCTCGGCGACGAGCTCCCGGCCGTGGTCGTCAAGGAGCTACCCGCCACCCGGTACGTCGTACTGTCGGGCGTCGCCGCCGATTTCACGCCCGAGGAGATCACCCCGATCATCCGGCCGCTCTGCGCCGAACTCGGCGAGCGGTTGCCTGGGGCAACTGGTGTGCAGCCGGCCGGGCGGCTGACCTGCTTCTACGAGCCTTCTGGCGACCTGGTGCGCCTGCAGGCCGGCGTACCGGCGTCGGTCTCGTCAGGCGCCGACTTGAACGGGCTCACCGTGTTCGACCGGCCCGCGGTCAAAGTCGCCTGCCTGGTTCACCGCGGGCCGATCGAGGGTGTGCTGCCGTCGTGGCAGGCCCTGGCCCGCTGGCTCGACGACAACGGTCATCGAACCAGCGGACCCGCCTGCGAGCTTTACCTGGACGTTCCGGACGATCCCGATCAGTGGGTCACCGAGCTCCAGGAACCGATCACGTCCTAGCCGCGCGGCTCAGAACGCCGGGCACCTCGCCTGAGGTCACGACGCCGAGATGGGTCGTGGCGCGGGTGACCGCGACGTACAGGTCGGACATACCGCGGGTGGAGTCGGTGATGATCGCGGCCGGGTCGGCAATCATCACCGAGTCGAACTCGAGCCCCTTGGACTGACTGACGTCCAGCACCACCGTCGTCGAGTCGAGCACCGACGGCCTGGTGCCGTAGGCGATATCGGACAGCTCGGAGTCGAGCAGGGCCGTCAGTTCGTCGTACCGCGAGGTCGGCACGATCACCGCGAGCCTGCCCTCACCGATGTCTTCCTGCGCGGCGGCGACCTCCTCGACGAGCGCCCCGGCGAACTCTTCCGGCAGGGCCTGGCGGACCCACGGCTGGTTGCTCGTCTCCCGCACCGACTTCGGCGGAATCAGCATCGGGTCGATCGCTGCCAGGACGTCGGCCGCGACCGCCATGATCTCGGCCGGCGTCCGGTAGTTGACAGTCAGCTCCTCGGTCCGCCAGCGCTTCGGCGCATACCGGTCGAGGATCTCGGCCCACGACCCGGTCCCTGCCTCGGAACCGGTCTGGGCCATGTCGCCGACCAGCGTCATCGACCGCCGCGGGCAACGACGCATCAAGGTCCGCCACTCCATCGCCGACAGCTCCTGAGCCTCGTCGACGATCACGTGCGCGAACTGCCAGCTCCGGTCGCCGTAGGCGCGTTCGACGATGGTGGCCAGCGGATCCCTGACCCGGTTGCGGCTCGCGGCCTGGCCGATGAACTGCTCGACCTCCCAGGGCATCAGGGTGATCCGGTCCGAACCCTGTTCGCGCTCCTCGATGATCACCGACTTCATGTACTCGGCGGTCTCCTTGAGTGCGGCGGTCTGCTCGGCGACAGCCGCAGTACGGGACTGGATCGCCGACTCGGCCTCCCCCAGCAATTCGGCCGCCTCATCCAGCAGCGGTACGTCGGATTGCGTCCACCCGGCGTCGCGCGGCCGGACCAGCAGCGCCCGCTCGTCGTCGGACAGCTGCGGTGCCGCCGAGGCCAGCCGTTCCGGGGAGGACAGCAGCAACGCGACGACTGCCTCCGGGGTGAGCTCGGGCCAGAGCTGGTTGACCAGCGAGCGGACGTAGTCGTCCTCTCGCACGTCCTTGCGGAGGTCCGCGACATCCTCCTCGCCCATGTACTTGCCGCCGACCTGGTTCGTCACCTGCCGGGTCAGCTCGTCGACGACGCCCTTGAAGAAGTGGCGGCGCGCCCGGTTGTGCCGGTCGTCCCGCTTGCGAGCCCGGTCCCCGATCGACCGGATCATCGCCGGCTTCAGCTGCAGCCGGAAGCTGCCGATCTTGAGATCGATCGGCTCGTCCGGCACGAGCTCGAAGTCCTGGATCGCCCGGGCGACCACGTCGGCCATCGCGAGCCGGCCCTTGATCCGGGTCGCGGCGACCGGCTCCGGCGCCGTACCGACGACGCCGGGGTACAGCTCACCGACCGTCGACAGCATCACGTCGGTCTCACCGAGCGACGGCAGCACCTGGTCGATGTAGTGCAGGAAGGTCGAGTTCGGCCCGACGACGAGCACGCCCTTGTCCGACAACTGCTCGCGATAGGTGTAGAGCAGGTACGCCGCGCGGTGCAGCGCGACGACGGTCTTCCCGGTGCCCGGACCACCCTGGACGACGAGCACGCCAGGGAGCCCGGACCGGACGATCTCGTCCTGCTCGCTCTGGATCGTCGCCACGATCTCCTTCATCCGGCCGGTCCGGTTCGACGCGACCGAGGCGAGCAGCGCGGCCTCGCCGGTCAGCGTGCTGCGCCCGATCTCGGTGAGGCCGTCGAGGTCGAGCAGGTCGTCGTCGACACCGACCACCGTGCGGTGCTGCAACTGGATGTGCCGGCGCCTGGTCACGCCGAGCGGGTTGGCGGCCGTGGCCTGGTAGAACACCTGGGCGGCGGGTGCGCGCCAGTCGATCAGCAGCGGTTCGTAGTCGTCGTCGAAGATTCCGATCCGGCCGACATGGAAGGTGGAATCATCGGCATTGTCGACCCGGCCGAAACACAATCCGCGTTCCACCGACGACAACTGGGTGTGCCGGAGGGAATAGAGCGCGGTCAGCGATTCACGTTCGGCCGCGGCCTGGTCGGTGCCGACGGTTTCTTCGCCGAGAACCCGGCGGACATCGGCCGCCGCGCGTTCCCGGAGTACGTCCAGACGCTCGTACAGCAACGTCACATGGCCTTGTTCTTCAGTGATCTCGTGCTTCAGCAGGCTTTCGGTCACGCGCGCTCCCCGACATACCGTTGCCCGAACGGGCAATTTCGCTTCCTTTGTTGACACGACCGTCCCGGCCGCGCTATTCTCTTTAACAGATGCTCCTTTTGGGGCGTCTTTTTTTATGCAGACACAACCACAGAACGATACAGATGGCGCGCGTCATCTGCAATAGCTGTTTTGTGTCTCGGCGACTATTCCGGCGGAACCATCGCCGCCAGACCGCCGACCAGGATCTCGAGCCCGAACTCGAAGCGCTCGTCGGGATTGGCGCCCGCGGTCAGCGGGCCGGCCAGCGCCACCGTGATCGGGTAGCGGTCGGTCGGCAGCCCCTGCAGGAAGGTCCGCATCCCGTCGACGAAGGTGACGACCTCGTCCTCGGTCCAGCCGCCCGCGCCCTGCACGTACTCCTCGAACGAGACCGCGGTGACATAGAGCATGAACATGTCGATCGCCCAGGCCGCCGCCTGATCCGGCACCCGGCCCGCCTTGAGGATCGCCAGCAAACCCTCCGTGCTGTCCAGTGCCCGCTCCCCCATCGGCACCTGACCGATCGCCGCGCGGGCCACGCCCGGATTGGCCCGCATCGCGTTCAGCGATGAGCGCAGGACCTCCTTCACCTGTTCCCGCCACCGTGCCGGGTCCGGCTTCGGGATCACAACGTTGGCCGCCACCCGGTCGACCAGCAACTGGTCGAGCTCCGCCTTGTTCGCGACGTGCGCGTAGAGCGAGGCCGGACCGGTGTCGAGCGCCTGGGCGACCTTCCGCATCGAGACCGCGTCGTAGCCCTGGTCGAGCAGGATCCGCAGCGCCGCATCGACGATCCGCTCGCGGGTGAGCGGCTCCCGGGCGGCGCGGGCGGGCTTCTCGGGGCTGAGGGGCTGCCATGGCGACTGGTTCATAGCGAACACTGTACTTGACAGGAACAGTGTTCGTCTGTAGAACAGTGTTCGTTAACGAACACCGTTCGAATCAGTTGGAGCCACCGATGAGCACCCTCACCGCACCACCCATCCCCACCACCGGTACGCCGTACAGATGGCGCTGGATCGTGCTCGGCACCGTGCTGCTCGCCGAGATCATGGACCTGGTCGACGCGACCATCGTGAACATCGCCGCCCCCTCGATCCGGGCCGAGCTCGGCGGCTCCGAATCCGCGCTGCAGTGGATGCTGGCCGGCTACACGCTGGCCTTCGCGATCGGCCTGATCACCTTCGGCCGGCTCGGCGACCTGGTCGGGCGGCGCCGGCTGTTCCTGATCGGCGCGGTCGGCTTCACCGTCGCCTCGGCGCTCTGCGGGTTCGCCACCTCACCCGAACTGCTGATCGCCAGCCGGGTCGCTCAGGGCCTCCTCGGCGCGGTGATGATCCCGCAAGGGTTCGCCATCCTGAAGTCGGTCTTCCCCGCCGAGGAGACCGGCAAGGCGTTCGGCATGTTCGGCCCGGTGATGGGGCTGTCCGCGGTCGCCGGTCCGGTCGTCGCCGGCCTGCTGATCAAGGCCGACCTGTTCGACTCGGGCTGGCGGATGATCTTCTTCATCAACGTGCCACTGGGGCTGGCGGCCGTCTTCGGCGCCCTGCGCTTCATGCCCGAGCTCAAGACGCCCGGCGCTTCGCGGCTCGACACGGCCGGTGTACTCCTGGTCAGCGTGGCCAGCGGTCTGCTCATCTACCCGCTGGTGCAGGGCCGCGAGCTCGACTGGCCGGCCTGGTCGATCGCGATGATGATCTCGTCCGTCGCCGTGTTCGCGCTGTTCGGCTGGCGTGAGCGCCGGTCCGGCAACCCGGTGATCGACCCGTCGCTGTTCCGCAACCGCGGGTACGTCGCGGGGCTCGGCGTGATCACCTCGTTCTTCCTGGCGATGTCCGGCTTCATGCTGGTCTTCAACCTGTTCACCCAGCTCGGACTGCACTACAGCCCGCTGCGGGCCGGCCTCGCGATGGTGCCGTTCTCACTCGGGATCGCGATCGGCGCTCCGCTGTCGGCCGGGCTGCTGGCACCGCGGTTCGGCCGGAAGGCGCTGCAGCTCGGGATCGTGGTGATGACGGTCGCGACCGCCGGCGTCTGGTTGACCTTGCACCACTACGGTCAGCAGACGACTATCTGGAACCTGGTTCCGGCGACGCTCGTGATGGGCATCGGCTCGGGCATGGTGTTCGCGCCGCTGTTCGACATCATCCTGGCCTCGATCGACGACAAGGCGGCCGGCTCCGCGTCCGGCGTACTGACCGCGATGCAGCAGTTCGGTGGCGCGATCGGGGTCGCGGTGATCGGCACGGTCTTCTTCCAGCTGATCCCGGCCCACCAGTTCCTCGGCGCCACCAAGACCAGCATCCTGGTCGCCGTCGGGCTGTTCGTGATCAGCCTGGCCGTCACCTTCGCCCTCCCGTCGCGGGCTCGCGAAGGAGTTTCAGCGCACTGAGAACGCAAAGAAGCCCCGCTCACCCTGAGCGGGGCTTCTTGCTGGCTAGCTCAGTTGAACGAGTCGCCGCAGGCGCAGGAGCCGGTCGCGTTCGGGTTGTCGATCGTGAAGCCCTGCTTCTCGATCGTGTCCACGAAGTCGATCGACGCACCCTTGAGGTACGGCGCGCTCATCCGGTCCGTCACGACGCTGACGCCGCCGAAGTCGGCCACCACGTCCCCGTCGAGCTGACGCTCGTCGAAGAACAGCTGGTACCGCAGGCCGGAGCAACCGCCCGGCTGTACTGCGACCCGCAGGGCCAGGTCGGTGCGACCCTCCTGGTCCAGCAGCGCCTTCACCTTCGCCGCCGCACCGTCGCTGAGCAGGATCCCCGATGCCGTGGTCTGCTCGGTCTGCGCTTCAGTCATTCCTGACTCCAGTCATCTCTTGAGCGCCCGGCCGCTTTGGGCAGCACGCCGCGCGCGGAAGTTCCGCCGTCTTCCGGGCCAACAACCGTCGTCCCGGAACCATTCCCATGGTCGCACATCAGTTTCCAGCTTCAACAACCCTGACCATTTACCTGGCCCAGGTTCTGGCCACCCGCTCCGCGACGGCCGCCAGCGATCCGTGTGGATCGGCGAACGCCCGCTCCTCGCCGACCGCGTCGACCAGCGAATACGCCGACTCCACGCCCATCGTCCGCATCTCCCGCGACCCGATCTGTACCTTGCCGGCCAGCACGACGCAGGGCCGCATCGCCTCGTTCGCCACCTTCGCCACGCCGGAGATCACCTTGCCGTCGCGGGACTGGAAGTCGAACGCCCCCTCGCCGGAGATGACCAGGTCGACCCGGCCGGCCTTCTCGCGCAGCCCGGTCAGCTCTGCGACCAAGTCGATCCCCGACACTCGTTCCGCGCCAAGAAGTAACAGTGCGTAGCCGAGACCACCAGCTGCGCCCGCGCCCTTCGCGTCAGCGGTCTTCCGGCCGGCCAGCTCGGCGAACCTGGTCAGGTAGCCGTCCACGGCCGGCTTCCGCTCGTCGGTGATCCCCTTCTGGGTCCCGAAGATGTTGGTCGCACCCCGCAGCCCGAGCATCGGGTTCTCCACGTCACTGGCCGCCACGAACTCGATCCCCGCTGTTCTGGTCCGGGCCGGCTCGAGATCGACCTCGGTGAGATCTGCCAATCCGGCTGCGCCGGCTACTAGGTCTCCACCCGTGGCAGTGGCACCCAGTGCGGAGAGCAGACCAGCACCAGCGTCATTCGTCCCCGAGCCGCCGAGGCCGAGGATGATCCGTTTGGCTCCCGCGTCGATGGCGGCCGCGATCAGCTGGCCCACGCCGTACGTCGTACCGTCCTCCGGCCGCCGTTGGTCCTTCTCGACCAGGTGCAGCCCGCACGCCTGCGCGGTCTCGATGTACGCCGTCTCGCCCGCGACCAGGACGGTCGCCGGCACCTCGTCGCCGAGCGGTCCACGCACGGTCACCGACAGCAGCGTGCCGTCCACCACCGCCGAGAGCACATCGATGAACCCGGGCCCGCCGTCGGCCATCGGCGCCACCAGCACCTCGGCATCGGGATCCCGCCGCCGCCAGCCCTCCTCGATCGCGGCCGCAGCCTCGACCGCGGTCAACGTCCCAGCGAACTTGTCCGGAGCAATCAACACGCGCATGCCGCCCATCTTCCCCTAGATCGAACGTCTCCTCTGCCGGTGATCGGCTCCCGGACCGCCAGCGCTACTGAATGCCCTCGGCAAACTCCAGGTGACGCCCGACCTGCTGGTCTGCGACGGCCAGGGGCTCGCCGATCCTCGGCGCTTCGGGCTCGCCTGCCACCTCGGCGTACTGACCGGCATCCCCAGCATCGGCGTCGGCAAGACAGCCTTCGTCGGGACCTTCGAGGAGCCAGGGCGGGCGGCTGACCATGCGTGCCGTGCCGCGATGACCTCTCGGCAGGCATGATCAGGCGGGTGACTGAGACCGCACCCAGGCAGACCACCCACGAGTACGGCGAACGGATCGGGGCGACCGCGACGCTGAGTATCGGCGCCACCGCCGCTGTGCTCGACGGGGACCGGCTGCTGTTGAGGCGCAGCGACAACGGCGAATGGTGTATGCCGGGCGGTGGCATGGACGCGGGCGAACGACCGGCCGAGACCGCCGTACGAGAGGTCCTGGAGGAGACGGGCCTGGTCGTGCGGGTGACGGAGTTGCTCGGGGTCTACTCGAATCCGGACATCGTCGTGGCCTACCCGGACGGCAACCGGCGCCAGGTCGTCGGCATCCTCTTCCGCGCCGAACAGGTCGAAGGCACCGCGGGATTGTCCGACGAGGTCACCGAAGTCGGCTGGTTCACCGCCGCCCAAGCAGCAGACCTCACCCTCATCGCCAACCACCAACCCCTCCTCCCCACCGCCTTCGGCGCCCCCGGCCCCTACTTCAACCGTCCTGCCTAGAACCACCGACTGATCGCATTCTGGGCAGTGACGGCGGCCACGCGGCCCGAGAGGTCCTCCATGGCACGATGGTTGACGTGACGACCATTGCGACTGGTTCGAAGTCTCTTCCGCTGCTGTTCCTGGGCCGCGATACCGACCCGCACTCGGAGCGGGGGGTCGAGTGCCCCGGAGCGCTCCCGCCGGCGTCCGACCCGGATCTGGTCGAGCGGGCACTGAAGGCCAAGGCGGCGCTCGGCGACCAGGTGTTCGTGCTCGGTCACCACTACCAGCGCGACGAGGTGATCCAGTTCGCGGACGTCACGGGTGACTCGTTCAAGCTCGCCCGGGACGCGGCGGCCCGCCCCGACGCGCCGTACATCGTCTTCTGTGGTGTGCACTTCATGGCCGAGTCCGCGGACATCCTCACCAACGAGAACCAGACGGTGATCCTGCCCGACCTCGCGGCCGGCTGCTCGATGGCCGACATGGCCCGGATCCAGCAGGTCGAGGCGGCCTGGGACGCGCTCGCCGACGCCGGGATCGCGGACGTCACCGTGCCGGTCACCTACATGAACTCGAGCGCCGACATCAAGGCGTTCTGCGGGCGCAACGGCGGTGCGGTCTGTACGTCGAGCAACGCCGACGTCGCGTTGGAGTGGGCGTTCGCGCAGGGCGAGAAGGTGCTGTTCCTTCCCGACCAGCACCTCGGCCGCAACACCGCCGTACTGAAGATGGGCATCAGCCTCGACGAGTGCGTCGTGTACGACCCGCACAAGCCGGGCGGCGGACTGACGCGCCAGCAGCTCGCGGCAGCGAAGATGATCCTCTGGCGCGGCCACTGCTCGGTGCACGGCCGGTTCACGGCGGCGTCCGTCGACGACGTGCGCGCGCGGGTGCCCGAGGTGAAGGTGATCGTGCACCCCGAGTGCCAGCACGAGGTGGTCACCAAGGCCGACCTGGTCGGCTCGACGGAGTAAATCATCAAGACCCTCGACGAAGCCGAACCCGGTACGACGTGGGCCGTCGGCACCGAGCTGAATCTCGTGCAGCGGATGGCGAAACTGCACACCGACAAGAACATCCTGTTCCTGGACAAGACGGTCTGCTACTGCGCGACGATGAACCGGATCGATCTCCCGCACTTCGTCTGGGCGCTGGAGAACCTGGTCGCCGGCACCGTCGTCAACGCGATCAAGGTCGACCCCGACACCGAGAAGTACGCCAAGATCGCCCTCGACCGCATGCTCGCCCTCCCCGGCCGCCCAGCCCGCGACTAGCCGGCGGTCCAGGCTTTCAGCTTCGGGCGGGTTGGGTGGAGTACCAGTCGGCGAGGATGGCGGGGAGGCGGTCGGGGGCCCAGCGGGTGACGGGCTCGATCCGGGCCGTGATGTTGCCCAGGGCATCGGCCAGGCCGCCCACCACGTCGCCTCGCCAGGAGACGACCGCACCTTCTCCCGGACCGACCAGTGCGGCCGGCGCACCACGATCCAGGCAGACCACCGGGCAGCCACGCGCCAACGCCTCCGCGATCGTCCACGCCGCCGGCGCCCGCAACCAGGGCGCCAGCAACGCATCGGCACGCAACAACGACGCCAGCACCTGCGCCCGCGGTACGTCGCCACGGAACTCGACCCGATCCCGTACGCCGAGGTGCTCGGCCAGCCGCTCCGCCCGGCGCCAGTCGGGTCCGTCGCCCATCACGCGCAGCTCCCACCGCGCCGCCGTCGGGCGAGCGAGCGCCCTGATCGCCAGCTGGAGACCCTTGTCCGGCACGAGCCGGCCGGCGAAGACCGCAGTACGGGAGCCGACGGCACCGAATCCGTCGCCCGGTCCCCCGCCGCCGGTCACCGGGCGGATCGCCACCACCGGTTCGACCACGGCCCGGTGATGTAGCAACGTTGCCACATCGTTGTCCTGAGCAACCACCAGATCCGCCTGCCGGGCCGCTCGCCGGGCGAAGATCCGCCGCGTCACGGCCGCAGCCAGCCGTCGCCCGATCTCCGCCGTCAGACCGTCGGCGCCCAGCCAATGCGTGAGACTCCAGGGAATCGGCGTCGGCAGACTGACCGGACCCCAGATCATCCGCACGGGTTCCTTGCTCGTCGTACTGACCGGGACGCCGCGCGGACCGACCGTCAGATGGTGGATCACCGCGAAGTCGTGCTCGTCATGCAAACGTTGGACTCTGCGCGCCGCATGCCGGAACCACAAGGAATCGGACCACCAGTAGTCCCGGCGCCACGGCAGATCCAGCGGCACCACGGTCAGCCCGGGCACCGGCCGTGCGGCCAGCTCCTTGCGGATCAGCTCGGCCGAGTCGCCGCGCGTCACCAACCAGACTTCATGATCGCGGGCAGCCGCCTTGCACCACGCCCAGGTGGCTCCGGCCTCGCGACGATCCCCCGGACTGCACCTGATGGCACTGATCAGGATCTTCATCCGACCACCTTCCCCCAGGTCGCCCCGCCGGCCGATCCTTGAACGGACGTCGAACTCCGAGAGTAGGACAGGTCGCTACGCCTTGCCTAGAACGGCAACCGCTTCACCACCGAACCATCACTGGGCGTGCCGCTACAACTACACAGTGCTGACTATTTTGGGTCGATGTGGCAACGATGCCTGGCAGGGCCCGGTCGTCACGGGATGGCGACCGCAGGTGGAGCACTTGCGAGTCGCACAGGGTTGCCGTTGCGGGAAGGTGCAAATCAGTCAGCGGCGCTGCAGGCTGGTCACTCCCTCGATCAGCAGTGCGCGGAAGGTCTGGTCCGCGGCGAGTTGTTCGTCGAAGACGGTGTCGACGGACAGCAGCGCGTCGACCAGACCGGCTGCTCCCGGACCGGCTTTGGCGACAGCTTCGCGGAGGCGGGTTGCCTGCGGATCGTCGAGCGGGAGTTCACGTCCGTTGGCGTCCTTGCCGGTCGCGACATAGACCATCCAGCCGGCGACCGCGAGCGAGGCGAACCGGGGACCGGCGCCGGCCGCGAGCCGATCGCGCACGGTACCGAGCAGCCGGACCGGAAGTTTGACCGAACCGTCCATCGCGACCTGCGCGGTCCGATGCTTCAACGCCGGATTCGCGAAGCGCTCCAGCACGCTCGTCCCGTACGCCGTGAGGTCGAGCCCCTCCGGTGGCGTCAACGTCGGTACGACGTCGTACGCCAGCAGCTCGCCCGCCAACTCAGCAAGCTCGGGGTCGCGGACTGCCTCGGCGATCGTCTCGTAGCCCCGCAATCCACCAAGGTAGGCGAGCATCGAGTGCGTCGCGTTGAGCATCCTCAACTTTGCTTGCTCCCACGGCGCGACATCGTCGGTGAGCACAGCGCCCGCCTGCTCCCACGCCGGCCGCGCGCCCGCGAAGTCGTCCTCGATCACCCACTGCAGGAAGGGCTCGGCAACAACCAACGCCTCATCCCGTACGCCGAGAAGTCGCGCCGCCTCGTCCCGGTCGGCCTCGGTCGTCGCCGGCACGATCCGATCCACCATGCTCGCTGGAAACCGCGCCAGCTCCAGCTGCTCTGTCATCTTGTGCTGACCAGCAACTGCGTAGTCGTCCATCAGCCGCCGCAAGAAGGGGCCGTTGGCAACGAGATTGTCACAGGAGAGGATCGTCAACGGTCCTGCACCGGTTTCGGCCCGCCGGACGAGGCCGGCCGCCAATTGCCCGACGACTGTGCGGGGCGGTCGTCCGGCCAGGTCTTGCTGGATCTCCGGATCGCTCAGATCGAGGCCGCCGCTGGTGACGGCCCGGTACCCCTTCTCGGTCACCGTCAAGGTCACGACGGAAACTCCCGGATCCGCGATCCGCGCGACGACGGCGTCCGGATCCTCGGGCGCCGTCAGCACCTCGCGGATGCTTGCGATCACCTGGATGGCCGGCGAATCGAGGCCGCGCGTGAGTACGGAGTACAGGCTGTCCTGTGGTGCGAGCTGGTCGCGCACGGAGGCGGAGCGCTGGCTGACTCCGCTGATCCCCCAGCGCGTCTCGCCGGTGATCGCGGCAGCCCGCTCGGTGAACACCGCCTGATGTGCGCGATGAAACGCCCCGAGTCCAAGGTGGACGATCCCGACGGTCAATTCCCGTGGATCCACCCCCGGCTTCATCCCGGCCGGCAAACTCTGCAAACTCAACCGCTCGCTCACCCACACACCTCCGCTGCTTCTTCGCTGACTTTCACGAACTGGTGGTTCGCGTGGGCTCTCGATTCTTCGAGGGTGGCGACCCGGCCGGTACCACCGATGCCTCCGACGGAGAGGGAGGCGGCTGCAACGCCGAGCTGCACTGCGTCGCGCAGCGAGTCGCCGAGAGCCAAGCGGGCGGTGACTGTGCCCGCGAAAGAGTCGCCTGCGCCGGTTTGGTCGACCACTGCCGGTGCTGGGATCGCGGGGGACTCGGTGAATTCGCCACCGTCGTCCAGCAGGACGCCGTCGACCCCACGAGTCAGTGCGACCGCCTGCACCCCGAGCTCTCGGAGCGCGGCGCAGACAGCAACTGGATCCTGGGAATCGCTGACCAGTTGCGCCTCCCGAGGCCAGGCAGGCGTGATCAATCGGGTGAACGGCGCGAGCGTCCGCAAGTGCCGGGCTGCTCCGGCAGCATCGACCAGGCGGGGACGCCAGTTCGGGTCGTAGACAAAGCATCGCGCGTTGGCCGCTGCCACTTGGACCGCCTTGGCCGAGAGCGGCGAGATCGCGCACGCGATCCCACTTGCGAGCACTGCACCTGCCTTCGCGATCAGGTCGACCGGAACGTCTCCCGGTCCGAGTCCGGAGCCGGCACTCCCCCGGCGTACGTAGATGAACTCGCGCGCCCCGGACGGATCGGCATGTTGCAGATACAAGCCGTGCTGCCCGCTCACTCGCATCACCAGTGCCGTGTCGATGCCTAGGGCAACCACTCGCTCGAGCAACCGGTCCCCCAGCTCGTCGTCGGGGACCCGAGCGAGCAACGCCGTACGGGCGCCTGCTGCCGCGGACGCCGCTGCCGCGTTGAGCGCGTCGCCGGAGAAGTTCAGGGTGAGGGCAACGCCCGCGTCGAGTGGCTCGGTGGAGCTCAGCTCGACCAGGATCTCGCCCAGCACGACGACGTCAGGCATCACCATGGGTGCACCGTTCCGTCCTCCAACCGGTTCACCGGCAGGTAGGCCGGGCGGTACGGACACTCGGCCGCGGCGTCTTCGTCGAGATCGACGCCGAGCCCTGGCGCGTCGCTCGGCTGCAGGTAGCCGTCGTCGAAGGTGTATCCGTGTGGGAAGACCGCATCGGTCTCCGCCGAATGCGGCATGTATTCCTGCAGCCCGAAGTTCGGGATCGAGACGTCCAATTGCAGCGCGGCCGAGAGGCAGACCGGCGACAGATCGGTCGCTCCGTGCGAGCCACTCCGGACGTGGTGCAGTGCGGCCAGGTCGAAGATCCGGCGCAGGTGCGTGATCCCGCCCGCATGCACCACCGTCGTACGGATGAAGTCGATGAGCTGCTCCTGGATCAGCTGCTGACAATCCCAGATGCTGTTGAACACCTCACCGACCGCGATCGGTGTGGTGGTGTGCTGCCGGATCAGCCGGAACCCTTCCTGCAGCTCGGCGCGCACCGGATCCTCGATCCAGTACGGCGTGTAGGGCTCGAGTGATTTGCCGAGCCGCGCGGCCTCGATCGGGGTCAACCGGTGATGGACGTCGTGCAGCAGCCGGAGCGTCGGCCCGAACTCGTCACGGACCTTCGCGAAGACCGACGGCACGTGCGCGAGGTACTTCTCGGTCGACCAGGCGCTCTCCTCGGGGAGCGCCAGGTCGGCGTTCGCCGGCTCGTACGTCGTACCGGCATGGCCCACGCCGTACGTCGAGGGCAGGCCGGGGACCCCGGTCTGGATCCGGACCGCCTTGTAGCCGAGGGCAACGAAGCGGTCGACCTCCTTCAGCAGGTCTTCGGTCGTCTCGGCACTCGCATGGCCGTAGACGGTGACGCCGTCGCGACTCCGGCCGCCGAGCATCTGGTAGACGGGCAGCCCGGCGACCTTGCCCTTGATGTCCCACAGCGCGGTGTCCACGGCTGCGATCGCTGACATCGTGACCGGTCCGCGTCGCCAGTACGCCCCCTGGTAGAGGTACTGCCAGGTGTCCTCGATCCGGGCCGGATCACGGCCGATCAGCAGCGGTACGACGTGTTCGGTCAGGTACGCGGCCACGGCGAGCTCGCGGCCGTTGAGCGTCGCGTCGCCGATCCCGTACACGCCTTCGTCGGTCACGAGCTTGAGCGTGACGAAGTTGCGGCCGGGACTGGTGACGACGACCTTCGCCTCGGTGATCCTCATTCCGGTTCCTCCTTGACCCGGGCGACCAGCTGGGTCGGATTCACGAACCGGAGGGCGACGACGAGCAGCACCAGCATCATCGACGTGTAGATCACGGCCATCGCGTCGACGGACTGCTGGGCGCGGATGCCTGCGGCTGACATGGAGTAGTAGAGAGCGACGACGAGGGTCTGGGAATCCGGGCCGGCCGTCAGGAAGGTGAGCTCGAACATGCCGACCGTGCGGACCAGAACCAGGATCGCCGAAGCGAGCAGGCCGGGCACGAGGAGCGGCGCGAGGATCTTGAGGAACACCGCCCTGGTTCCGGCACCGAGCATCCGGGCGGCACTCTCGATCCGCGGATCGACCTGCTCGATGAACGGCGTCATCGTCAGGATCACGAACGGCACGGACGGGACCAGGTTGGCCAGGACGACGCCGGACAGGTGGCCGGCGAAGCCGAACTTGTAGAGCACCGTCGCGAGTGGGATGCCGTAGGTGATCGGTGGCATCAGGATCGGCAGCAGGAAGGTGAGGTAGACGAGCCGCTTGCCCGGAAAGTCCTGCCTGGCGAGCACGTACGCCGCGGGCGCGCCGACCAGGACCGACAGGACGACCACGAGCGCCGACGCGATCAGTGTCACCGTGATGACGTGGAAGAGGCCGAACTCGTGCCAGGCCTCGCCGTACCACTGGGTCGTGAACCCGGTCGGCAACCAGGTGTCGAACCAGCGTCGGCCGAACGAGCTGACCAGCACCGAGCCGACAACGCCGGCCAGGTTGACGAAGAAGAAGATCACCACGGCCCAGATCACCCAGGCAGTCGGCGTCGCCCTGAGCGCCCGGCGTACTCCCGTGGGCCGGCCGCCAGTGGGCCGGCCGCCGGTGGGCCGGCCGCCGGTCGACGTGCTGTCGGGCACTATCGTCGCGCTCATCCTTTGCCTCCCGTCGATCCGGTGTAGAGCCGGGATCGCCAGACCAGCACGATCGCGACCACGACGAGCTCGACGGCGCCCATGATCATCGCGATCGCCGAGGCGTAGGCGTAGTCGTACTGCTCGTAGGCCGCCTGGTACGCCGCGAGCGAGATGACCCTGGTCGAACCGGCCGGGTTGCCGACCAGCACCGCCGACGGGAACACCGAGAACGCCAGCACGAAGGTGAGCAGGAACGTGGTGGCGAGCCCGGGAGCCAGGAGCGGCAGGGTGATCCGGCGGAATCGCTGTGACCGCGAGGCGCCCAGGGTCGCCGCTGCTCGTTCGAGCGTCGGGTCGATGCCGCTCAGGTAGGACAGCACGAGCAGGAAGGCGAACGGGAAACCGGTGATGATGAGCGAGAAGAAGACGCCCCAGTAGTTGTTCGTCAGCCGGATCGGGTCGTCGGTCAGGCCGATGCCCATCAGCACCCGGTTGAACCAGCCGGTCGGGCCGAGGAAGTTGAGCAGGCCTTGCGCGGTCAGCACCGTGCCGAGGGTGATCGGGATGACCAGCACCGTCGTCATCAGCCGCTTGCCGCGGAACCTGCCGCGCATCCGGAACGCGATCGGTACCGCGGCCAGGACGTTCAGCAGGGCTGCGGGCAGGGCGATCTTCAGGGTGGTGAAGATCGTGTCGCGCTGGTAGGCGTCGCTGAAGAACTTCTGGTAGTCGGCGAACGCCCCACCACCGTTCATCGGCTGGAACGACAGGCTGAGGCCGTAGACGAACGGGTAGATGAAGAGCACCAGTACGAAGACCGTTGCTGGAAGCAACAACCAGAGCCGCCGGTCCACCCCGCGCTCGGCCAGCCGGTGCCGCCAGTTCAGCGCGTCGGCCGTACTCATACCGCCAGCCCCGCGGTGGCCAGTTCCGCGGTCTGCGGGTCGGTCGATCCGTCGGACGGGTACACCAGGAGCCGTCCGGGCGTGATCGTGATCGACACGTGCTCGCCTGGCACGACCTTGCGGTCGGTCCGGGTGTGTAGCCGAACGCCGTCCGGCAACACGACCTCGGCGGCCAGCTCGCGGCCCTGATACTCGACGACCTCGACCCGTCCGCGCAGCCCGGTCACGTCGTCGTTCCCCAACCGCACATCCTCCGGCCGCACCGCCGCAATCACCTGATCCCCGGCCGTCAAACCACCACCGTTGTCGTGTTGGGCTGCCCCCTCGACGGTCGCACCACCCAAGGGAACGACGATCTTGTTTCCGTCGACTCGGGTTGCGGTGAGGGGTAGGAGGTTGCGGTAGCCCATGAAGTCGGCGACGTGCCAGGTGGCCGGTTCGGTGTGGACCTCTTCGGGGGTGCCGATCTGCTGGACCCGGCCGAGGCGCATGACGACGAGGCGGTCGGCCATGCTGAGCGCCTCCTCCTGGTCATGGGTGACATAGACCGTGGTGAGGCCGAGCGACTGGTGCAGCCTTCTGATCTCGGTCCGCATCTCCAGCCGGAGCTTGGCGTCCAGGTTGCTCAGTGGTTCGTCCATCAGCACCAGCGAGGGTTCGAGCACGGTGGCCCGGGCGATCGCGACTCGCTGCTGCTGACCACCGGAGAGCTGCCCGGGCAGCTTGCTCGCGTGATCAGCCAGCCGGACCATGTCGATCGCCGCTTCGGTCCGCCGGCGGACCTCGTCCTTCGGTAACCGGCGCATCCGCAGTCCGAAGGCGATGTTGTCGCGCACGGTGAGGTGCGGGAAGAGCGCGTAGTTCTGGAACACCATGCCGAAGCCGCGCTTCTCCGGTGGCAGCGTGTCGATCCGCTGGTCGTCCTGCCAGATGCTCCCCGCGGTCAGCGGCAACAACCCGGCCAGACAGTTCAGCGCGGTCGACTTGCCACACCCGGACGGTCCGAGCAGCGCGATGAACTCGCCCCGCCGAATCGTCAGATCCAGGTCGGCCAGAGCGTCCGCCGTACCGAATCTCCGGCCCACTCCGGCCAGCCGGAGTTCGTCGAATCCACTCACGACTTCTTCACCTTGCTACCGCCGACCTCGCGATCCCACTTGTCGAAGGCGGCGACCAGGCTTTTGGCGTCCAGCGGCACCTCGGTCGGGTTCTCCGCGATGAGCTTGTCGTACTCCGGGCGGCCGTAGTCCCTGATCGCGTCCTGGCTCTCCTGCGGTGCCTGGCTCAGCTCGACACCCTTGATCGCGGGCCCCGGATAGAAGTAGCCCTTGTCGTACGCCTTCGCCTGCTGCTCCGGGGTGAGCATGGACTGCAGCAACTGCAGGATCGCGGCCTGCTTGTCCGTGGAGACACCCTTCGGGACCACGGCGTAGTGCGCGTCGGTGACCCAGTGGAAGCCCTTCAGCGTGCTAATCGCGGCTTCCTTCGGCACCGTGCCGAGCACCCGCGGGTTGATGTCCCAGCCGGTGGTGCTGACGATGATGTTCGACGAGCCGTTCGCCAGCGCCTTCATCGTGTCCGCGGTGCCGGATGGGTAGTAGTCGACGTACTGGTTCAGCTCCTTGAGATACGCCCAGGTCTTGTCCCAGCCGTTCACCGGGTCCTTGGGGTCCTTGTCGCCGAGCACGTAGGGCAGGCCCATCAGGAAGGTCCGGCCGGGACCGGAGTTCGCCGGTCGTGCGTACATCACTTTGCCCTTGTTGGCCTTCGCGTAGGCGAGCAGTTCCTCGGCGCTCGTCGGTGGCTTCGACACCTTGGCCGGCAGGTACTCGAGCAGCGGGCCCGACGGGTAGTAGGTGACCGTAACACCACTGTTGCCGGCCAGCTCCTGCATCTTCTGCGCCGGCGGGAGGTAGTCCTTCATCCCGGGCAGCCGGTCGGCGTACTTCGGGAGCAAGTCGTTCCACAGGCCTTGCTGCTGGCCGGCGGACAGGCCGTCGGTGCCGGTCAGCACCAGGTCGATGTCGACCCGGTTCGCGTTCTGCTGGGCCTTGATCTTCCCGGCCAGCTCAGGAGCGGGTGCCTTCGAGTAGGTGACCTTGGAGATCACGTCCGAGTGCTGTTTGACGAACTCGTCGATCATCCCCTGGGTCAGCTGGAGGTCGCCGGCCACGTCCAGGATGTTCAGCGTGACCGCCTTGGCCGGCTTGTCCGGCACGTCGCCGGTACTGTCGGCCGACGGTTTCCCCGCGGTCGGGGCTCCACAGGCGGCCAGCACCGCGAGGGTGCCGGCGGCGGCAATCATCCGGAAGGGGCGCATCGGACTGTCTCCTCTGATTCAGGGTCGTGCCGGGTCTGGTGCCACGCCGGTGGAAGCCCGCACCATCAGTTCGCCGTGCAGCGTGGCGCGGAGGCTGATCGACCCGGGGTCGCGGTCCTCCAGCAGTCCGAGCATCAGCTCGACGGCGAGCCGGCCGGACTTCTGCTTGGGCAGCCGCACGGTGGTCAGGGCGGGATGAGCCATCCGGGACATGGCGATGTCGTCGACGCCGACCACGCTGAGGTCGTCAGGCACCGAGATTCCCCGTGCGTGCAGGCGGGACAGCAGGCCGATCGCGACCAGGTCGTTGTAGGCGACCACGGCGGTCGCCCGCTTGGCCACCACCTGGTCGGCCGCCGCGATCCCGCCGTCGTACGAGGGCTGGAACCAGCCGACCGGGGCCACCTCGACGCGGTTGTCGTTCGCGGCGGCGACCAGGCCGATCATCCGCTGTTTGTTGGACCAGGACGTCTTCGGGCCACCGACCCAGGCGATCCGGCGATGGCCGAGCGCGACCAGGTGGTCGACCGCCAGCCGCATCGCTTCCCTGTTGTCGAAGGTCACCGCCGGGACGCCCTCGACCAGCCGGTTGATCAGGACGACGTTCGTCTCCTGGGCCAGGCCGATGAGTTCGTGGTCAGACGCGCGGGGTGAGCACAGGATCATCCCGTCGACCTGCTTGGCCAGGGCCCTGACCAGCCCGATCTCGGTGGTCGCGTTCTCGTCGGAGTCGGCCACGAAGACCGAGACGTCGGACTCGCCGGCCCGCGCCTGGACGCCCTTGACGACGCTCGGGAAGAACGGGTTCGCGAGGTCCGGCACGACCAGGCCGATGTTGCCGGTCCGGCCGGTGATCAGGCCGCGGGCCGCCTTGTTCGGCGCGTAGCCGAGGGTGTCGGCGGCGGCCATCACCCGGGCCCTGGTGGTGGGATTGACCACGCCGGGCATGGACAGCGCACGCGAGACGGTCGACGGCGACACCCCGGCCAGGCGCGCGACATCGCGAATCGTTGCGGGCATCGCCACCTCCTCCAAGCTGTCCGACGCCGCGGTCGGCTGTTCGTGCGGCGAGTCTGCAATCGGTTGCAGTGTTGTGTCAAGCGTTCGTCCCTTTACTTGTGGACAATCGTCGATTTCCTTTCTGTAGCAGGGCTGTGCGATGCTTGACGGACCGCAATCCTTTGCAGAACCTGTTGCAGCCGACACCTGACGGAGGACCCATGCCGAAGGCCCTGCAGCCCCATCCGGACCGTGCTCTGCCCGCCGGCGAGGCCCGCGACGTGGCCCGGCGGATCCACGACTCGACCCGCTCGCTGCCACTGCTCTGTCTGCACGGCCATGTGGATGCCGGGCTGTTCGCCGACGACGAGGCGTTCGGCAACCCTGCCGATCTGCTGGTCGTGCCGGACCACTACGTGACCCGGATGCTCGTCTCCCAGGGCGTATCACCGGACCGGCTCGGACTCCCCCGCGTCGACGGCACCCGGACGGCCGAGCCGCGCGAGATCTGGCGCGAGTTCTGCTCGCACTGGCACCTCTTCCTCGGCACGCCCAGCCGCTACTGGCTGGAACACGAGTTCGCCGAGGTGCTCGGGCTGACGGTGGCGCCGTCGGCAGAGACCGCCGATGACCTGTACGACGAGATCTCGGCGCGACTGAAGGAGCCCGAGTTCCGGCCGCGTGCCTTGCTCGACCGGTTCGGGATCGAGGTCATCTCGACCACCGACGGGGCCACCGACGACCTGGCCCAGCACGCGAAGATCGCGGCCGACCTGCCCGGACGGGTGATCCCGACGTTCCGTCCCGACGCGCTGGTGCACCTCGACCGGCCCGGCTGGAGCGATCTCGCCCGCCGGCTGGGCGAAATGGCCGGCGCCGACACCACGTCGTACGAGGGATACCTGCAGGCACTGCGGCAGCGGCGGCAGGCATTCATCGCGGCGGGGGCACTGGCGACGGACCACGGGCATCTGAGTGCGGCGGCGACACCGCTGGCTCCAGACGATGCCGGCCGGATCTACTCGGCAGCGTTGCGCGGCGACGTGTCCGCCGAGGACGCGGCTGCGTTCGCGGGGAACATGCTGTTCCAGATGGCGGAGATGTCGGCCGAGGACGGGCTGGTGCTGCAGTTGCATCCCGGCGTACTGCGGGATCACGATCCGGGGATCCACGCGACGTACGGAGCCGACCAGGGGCACGACATTCCGGTGGCGGCGGAGTTCACGCGTTCGCTGCGGCCGTTGCTGGAGCGGTTCGGGCATGCCGAGGGGTTCCGGATGGTGCTGTTCACCGTTGACGAGACGGTCTACTCACGGGAGCTCGCGCCGCTGGCAGGCGTCTACCCGAGCCTTCGGCTGGGGGCGCCGTGGTGGTTCCTGGACAGCCCGGACGGGATGCGCCGCTTCCGCGAACTGGTCACCGAAACGGCCGGCTTCTACAACACGTCGGGCTTCGTCGACGACACCCGCGCGTTCCTGTCGATCCCGGCCCGCCACGACCTGGCCCGCCGCATCGACGCCGGCTACCTCGCCAAACTCGTCGTCGAACACCGCCTCGACGAAGACGACGCCTTCCAGGTAGCCCAAGACCTCGCCTACAACCTAGCCGCCACCACCTACGCCCGCCGCCCCTAGCCACCACCCCACCAAAGTCGTCCACCCGCGTAAGCCGGTTCACCCACTCGCCCCCTGCTCGGGTGCTCTATCAACTGCCCGCCCACCGGTAGTCGGGCCGAGTCGCCACCGGCCAAACGGCGAGTACCACCGACTCCCCCACATCGTTCGCCCGGTGGCACTCATCTCCTCGCCAACGCCTGAGACCCACTTGTGGTCAAACGCCTGGGGCCCACTCGTGGTCAACGCCTGGGGCCGACCTGGCATTCATGCACGCAGCGGCACCGGTGTGCGAGGTGCACTTCCCGGATCGACTCGCCGCCGGAGGTCTCATTTACCGGCTCGACCGGCCGTGCCTTCTTCACCTACCGGCTCGACTCGCGGATTTGCTCGCGAAAAATCGGCGAGTCGAACCGGTAGGTCGACCGGGACCAGCGAGTCGAGCCGGTAGGTCGCGCGGCATGCGGCCAGTCGAGACGGCAAGTGCCGCCGGTGATGCCTCCGGTCCTGAGGTCGTAGGTGTGGGTGAAGCGGTGAGCGGGTGGGTGGGTGACGTGGTGGGCGGGTGGGTGGGTGACGTGGTGGGCGGGTGAAGCGATGAGCGGGGTGGGCGGGTGACGGGGTGGATGGGTGAAGCGATGACCGGGGTGGATGGGTGACCTGGCGGGTGGGTGAAGCAATGAGCGGGGTGGGTGGGTGACGTGGTGAGCTAGCGGGGTGGGTGGGGTGGTGGCGGTTGGGGTGGGAATGGGGGAGACTAGGCGCGGGTGACCGTGAGTCACCGGGGGAATGACGGGGTGCCTGCCTTGGGTGGGTGATCACAGCTGGGGGGCTGGTGTGCTGGAGGAAGCTACGCGTATGCAGTGGCGCGCGGTAGGGGATGCACGGGCCGGAGCGCCGGTCGTGTGTCCGTGTGATCGGGTGGTTGCCGATGTGCGGTTGGCGCTGCGTGGCGTGCGGATACCGGTCGCGGTGCTGGGCGATGTGCTGGGCGATCTGACTGTTGGTGAAGGTGCTGCCCGCGGACGCGTGCGGGTGCCGGCCGGCGCGGACGAGATCGCGAAGGCGCTGACGGTTGGCGAGTTGGTGGTCGGGGACTGCGAATCGACTCCGGTCGCCGTGCTGACCGAGCTCGCGGCCGGCGACGGTTGGGTCGAAGGGCGTTTGTCGGGCGTGGGCGCGGCGGGCGCCGTCGTACCGGTGGCCGACGGCGAGACGCGAGTTGTGGTGTGCGCCGCCCGGCCGTTGACCGAGGTCGACGTCGAGCAGTTGCGCGGGTTCGGGGCCGACGAAGTGCTGGTGGTTGCGCCCGATAGCGGCGCTACCCCGGATGGCCTGCCTGCGTGGGTGTTGCGGCAGTGTCTGGAGTTGGTGGCGCCCGAGGGTTTCAGCGTGGTCCCGTTGCCGGTCAGTTGGCGCGGCAATGCGCTTGACGACGAACTGGCGCAGGCGATCGGTGATCGGCTGGACGCAAGCCAGGTGCTGCGGCTTCGCCCGGCGGTCGAGGGTGGGAACGAGGGGTGGGTCGAGGCTTTGCAGGCTGTCTCCTGGGCGACCAGTGAGATGGCTGGGAGCAACGATGTCCTGCTGGCCAAGGTGATGCCGGTGCTGAGCCGCTGGCGGCCGCCGCGGCGCGAGCGGGGTGTGGTGGTGTTCTTCACCGGGTTCTCCGGTTCGGGGAAATCGACTCTGGCCAAGAGCCTCGCGGAGTACCTCGAAGAGCACGGGGACCGGAAGGTGACCTTGCTGGACGGCGATATCGTCCGGCGGATGTTGTCGGCGGGGCTCGGGTTCGATCGGGCCGGGCGGGATCTGAACGTACGCCGGATCGGGTTCGTGGCGGCCGAGGTCGCGCGGCACGGGGGGATCGCCGTCTGCGCGCCGATCGCGCCGTACGCCGAATCGCGGGCCGCTGTTCGCGAGATGGTCGAGGCGGCCGGCGATCTGGTGCTCGTACACGTCGCCACGCCGCTCGAGGAATGTGAACGGCGGGATGTCAAAGGGCTGTACAAGAAGGCCAGGGCGGGCGTGGTCACGCAGTTCACCGGCATCAGCGACCCGTACGACGTACCGCTGGATGCCGATCTCCGGATCGACACCACCGGCGTGAAAACCTCGGAATCCCTTGCCGTCATCACCGACTACCTCGCCACCGGCGGCTGGCTCTCCGCAACCACCGCCCGGCACGCCGCAACACACCGCACCCCCAACCCCGCTACACCCACCGCCGGAGCGGCTGGTGCTGGAGCGCCCGGTGCTGGAGTGGGTGGCGCTGCATCCGGCGTTGGCGCCTCGATGGATCCGGAAGGCTGAGCTGTGGACTGGGGGTTGGCGGCTGCGGCGTTTGGGATTGGGATCGTGGTTGGGTTGACCGGGATGGGTGGCGGGGCGTTGATGACTCCGGTGCTTGTGCTGTTCTTCGGGGTACCGCCGCTCGCTGCTGTCTCCAGTGATCTGGTGGCCAGCGCGGTGATGAAACCGGTCGGCGCGGCGGTTCACCTCAAGCGCGGCACGGTCCATCTCAAGCTGGTCGGCTGGTTGTGTGTCGGCTCGATACCGGCGGCGTTCGGTGGCGTACTGATCGCCAAAGCTCTTGGCGACGGCGAGCAGGTGCAGACGATCATCCAGCGCGCGCTCGGCATCGCCCTGCTGATCGCTGCGACCGGGCTGGCCGTCCGCGCGTACATCCGGTTGGTCGAGCGGGCCCGCAAACGCGATGGCTTGCTGCCGCCACTCCCCCAAGGCCGCCCACAGATCACCATGCGGCCGCTGCCGACCATCGCCGTCGGCATCGTCGGCGGCCTGGTTGTCGGGCTGACGTCGGTCGGCTCGGGTTCGCTGATCATCATCGCGTTGATGGCGCTCTACCCCGGCCTCAAGGCCAGCGAACTCGTCGGCACCGACCTGCTCCAGGCCGTCCCGTTGGTCGCATCGGCGGCGCTCGGGCATCTGTTGTTCGGAGAGTTCCAGCTGAACCTGACGCTCGCCATGCTGATCGGCTGCGTCCCCGGCGTCTGGCTGGGCGCGCGGATCTCCTCGCGGGCGCCGGGCGGGCTGATCCGCCGGGTCCTCGCCTTCGTCCTGCTCGCCTCGGCCCTCAAGCTGCTGGGTGTCCCCAACGTTGCGACGGCGGCGACCCTCCTCGGCGCGGCCCTGCTCGCGCCGCCGATCTGGATGCTGGTCCGCCGCCGGCACGGTTTCCCCATGCTTGCCCGAACAGACAGCCAAAAGGCAGACAGCAAAGCCGACGAACCAGACCAACTCGACCAGAAAGTCCAAAGCTGATGAGCACGGTGGTATTCGAGAGCTGGCGCGGCAAGTACTCCGACAGCCCCCGTGCGGTGTCCGAGCGCCTCGCCGTACTCCGGCCGGACCTGCGCCGCATCTGGGTCGTCGCCGACAACGACGTGGAACTCCCCGACGACGTCGGCCGCGTCGTCCGGAACACCCCCGCGTACTTCGCAAGGATCGCCACCGCGAATTACTTCCTGAGCAACGACATGATGCCGCGCTACCCGTTGAAGACGAGCCGGACGACGTACGTCCAGCTCTGGCACGGTACGCCGCTCAAGCGGGTCGGCTTCGACGTACCGGACGCCCACTACGACGGCGCCGATCTCTACGCGAAGCGTCTGGCCAAGGACGTGCAGCGCTGGGACCACCTGGTCTCGCCGAACCACTTCTCGACCGAGAAACTCTCGAAGGCCTTCCGGTACGACGGGTCGGTGCTCGAGATCGGCTACCCCCGCAACGACTCGCTCTCCGGACCGAGCGCGACCGAGCTCCGGGAGAAGACCCGGGCCGAGCTCGGCCTCTCCCCCGGCACCCGTGCTGTGCTCTACACGCCGACCTGGCGCGACGACTACCTGACCGGCCAGGCCAAGCCCAATCCGCTGGCCGCAGAGGTCGAGCAGGTGCTCGCCGCGCTGCCCGAGGACACCGTCCTACTCTTCCGCTTCCATCACCTGGTCGCCGCATCGTCGCCGGTGCCGAGCCATCCGCGGGCCATCGACGTGAGCGGCCACCCGGACATCCAGGCGCTCTACCTGGCCGCGGATCTGATGATCACCGACTACTCCTCGACGATGTTCGACTTCGCCGTCACCGGCCGGCCGATGATCTTCTACACCTACGACCTGGCCGACTACCGCGACCAGCTCCGCGGCTTCTACTTCGACCTCGAGCAAGAGGCGCCCGGCCCGCTGGTGACGACCACGGCCGAGCTGACCGCCGTACTGAACGACGAGGAGACGCTGCGGACGTCGTACGCCGGAGCGTACGACGCCTTCCGCACGAAGTACTGCCATCTCGACGACGGCCACGCTTCGGACCGGCTGATCGCGTCAGTCTTCGGCTGAGCTGCTGGACCGCACCAGCCACACCCCGGTCAGCACGGCCGTGGCCAAGGTGACGGCTCCGGCGACGACGAATGCCCTGTCGAGACCGCTCTCGAAGGAGCCGCCGCCGGACTCCCGGGCGCGGACGACAACGCCGAGCATCGCGACCCCGAGCACCGCCCCGATCTGCCGGGTGGTGCTGCTGATCCCCGAGGCGAGGCCGACCTCGTGCGGACCGACCGCCTGGATGGCGGCGCCGGTCAGCGGTGACATGGTCAGTGCGAAGCCGATGCCGACGATCGCCAGGCGCCACCACACGTTCAGGTAGCCGGTGTCAGCGTGCACGAAGCCGAGGAGCAACAGCCCGGATCCGGCCAGCACCAGGCCGACGGTGACCACGCTGCGGAAACCGAACCGGGCGGCGAGCCGGCCGGCCCAGGGGCTGACGACCACCATCGCGAGTGAGGTGGGCAGGGTCTGCAGCCCGGCCTCGAGAATCGAGCTGCCCTGCACGGAGACGAAGAACTGGGAGAAGAAGAACGTCGAGCCCATCAGGGCGAACCCGACCACGACCATCGCCGCGTTCGCCACCGTGAACAACCGCCGGCTGAACAGCCGCAACGGCAGCATCGGCGCCGCCCGGCGGGATTCCACGACGACGAAGACGGCCAGGAGTACGGCTGCCGCCGCAAAGCTGCCGAGAATCGCAGCGGAGGTCCAGCCGCGGGAGCCGCCCTCGATCAGGCCGTAGGTCAGCGCGCCCACGCCCAGCACGGACAAGAGTGTTCCCGGGATGTCGATCGCGGGGGCATTGGGACTGCGGGACTCGCCCAGAATCCGCAGACCGGCCAGCAGCAGAACGAGGCCGATCGGCACGTTGACCAAAAAGATGGCAGGCCAGCCGAAGGCGTCCGCAAGCACTCCGCCGGCGACCGGCCCGGCGGCTAGACCGATGCCACTGACTCCCGCCCAGAGCCCGATCGCCTTGACCCGCTCCCGGGGCAACGGATAGGCAGCAGCGAGCAACGCCAGCGAGGCCGGGCTGAGCGCGGCAGCGCCGATGCCCTGCAGCGCCCGGCCGGCGATCAGCCAGCCGAGCGAAGACGCCAGGAAGCACATCAGCGAGGCGGCGGTGAACACCGCGACTCCGGCCAGGAACACCCGCTTGCGGCCGAAGCGGTCGGCGAAGACGCCACCGGACAACAACAGCATGGCCACCAGCAGCACGTACGCGTCGACGATCCACTGCAGGCCGGTCAACTCCAGGTGCAGCCGTTGCTGCATGTCCGGCAGCGCTGCACCGACGATCGTGTTGTCCAGCAGCACCATGAACTGACCCATGCAGATCACGGCGAGCAACAAGGCTTGTTTCGATCGACTCGCTACCGGAGGTGCAGCGGCTTCGATTGTCGTCAAGGACGATCCCTTCTCACGAGACAAACGCAGTAAATTCCTGCGTTAACGCAGCCTAGCATAAACGCAAGAGCTGACTGCGTTAAGGTGAGGACCATGGATCAGGAGCGAGCCAAGCGGCCCGGTGGCCGGAGCGCCCGCGTCTACGCGGCGGTGCACCAGGCGGTCACCGAGCTGGTCGCCGAACGCGGCTACGGAAACTTCGCCGTCGGAGACGTCGCCGCCCGCGCGGGTGTGGCCGACACCAGCATCTACCGGCGATGGGGAAGCCTGGAGAAGCTGCTCAGCGACGTAGCCCTCGCCCGGCTGGCGGCGCGGTCGCCGATGCCCGACACCGGCAGCCTGGCCGGTGACCTGCACGCCTACGCGCTCAACGTCGCTCGCGAGATCACCGGCCCCGACGGCCTGGCGATCCTGCACCTCACCATCGCCCTCTCAAGCCAGGGCACTGAAGGTCTGCAGACCCGCGACGAGTTCCTCGCCGAACGGGCCCGGCTGGTAGAGACCATGCTCGACCGGGCCCGGGAGCGCGGCGAGAACCCACCCGACGCACTCGGCGTGCTCGACCACATCATGGCCCCGATGTACATCCGGGTCCTGTTCGGCATCGGACCGCTCACAGCGGAGTACGTCGACGGCCTGGTCGACCGCCTGCTCGCAACAGACCGAAGTCAGCTGCGTTCGTAGCTGATGTTGTCGAGCCAGCCGTTGAACTGGTCGGTGGACGAGCCGATGATCTCGCCGTCGTCGCCGATCTTGGCGCCGATCGAGAGCGGCTCGGAGCCGATCATGTCCATCGGGCCGATCGGGCCGGTCTTCTCCATCGTCTCCGGCGGCTGGTTCGAGTCGAGGTCCTGGACGGTCAGCTTGACCGTCTTGTCGGTCCGCTGACAGGTCAGCCGGTACCACTTCGCCGGGTTCAGTAGCACCTTCGACTTCACCACCACGGCACCGTCGGCGCCGCGGATCACACAGGACGGGTGGTGCTTGTCGACCTGGATCTTGTACTGCGCGGCGTCGGCGTACAGCCCGCGTTGCATCACGTTGTCGCCGTTGTCGATCGCGGTGCCGTTCGAGCGCGCGTCCAGCCTCACGTCGGCGCCGAAGGTGAAGTCCGCCAAGCCCGGCGACAGCCACTCCTCCGGCTCGATCCGCAGCGCGCTGAACGAGCCGCCGGTCTCGCCCGAGTACACCGGGGTGCGTAACGCGATCCCGCCCTGGCGGCCGGTCACGAAGGTCGCCTTCTGCTTGCCCCGGCCGAGTAGTGAGATCACCGCCGCGGCCGATCCCTCGCCCTGGATGTCGCGGTCGGCGGCCGGCCCGGGCTCCTGGTCGTCGAAGGTGAGCAACAGCTGGGGATCCGGCGGCGGCGTCGTGGTCGCCGCGGCCGAGTCGTCGTTCTCCGCACCGGCCGCTTCACCGCACGACGGCACCACCGCCAGCGCGACCAGCGTCGCGCCGACGATTCCCCATTGGGTGATCCTGCCCGGCATCCGCCACCTCCTGGCGGAAGCGTAGTGCCCCCGCCGCGAGGTTGGGTGGATCATCGCGGGCTCAACAAAAGTGTCCATGCCGTCGCCGCCGAGTTCGAGCTGTTCGCGGTCGCCGTCAGGCCGCCCTGCGGGCCGGTCGGTACGGCGGCCCCCCGGTCGGTCAGCAGCGTCGAGATGTAGCCGTTGGGAGTGCCGAAGGAGGTGGATCGCACCTGCTCCCCCGCCGGTGCGGTCCAGGACGTCGTCGAGGAGGTCTTGTCGGCCCAGTACGAGACGCGCCAGGCGCCCGCGATCGAGTTGTTGACCACGGGCGTGGTGTGACCGGCCCTGGTCACCGTCTCGGTCGCCGAGTCGAAGGCCCCGATCGGAGCGGTCAGACTCGTCCCGGCGTACGCCGCGATCGTCATCCCGGCCTTGCTGTACGCCGAGAGGTTCACCGAGACGTCCTTGCCCGCGTCGCCGGCGTCGGCGACCTTCTGCCAGACCCGGGTCACCATCCCGGCCCCGGTGAGCGTCCTGACCAGGTTCCAGCCGGTGACTCCGGTCGGGCCGGTCAGCGCCGCAGTCGTGTTCTGGGTGAAGAACAGCAGCAGTCCGTCGCCCGCGCTGGTCGACGGCGGGACCGTGACCGTGTGGGTCTGCGCGTTCTGGTTGGACGAGTTGGCGCCGACGAACTCGATCGGGTTCGCGACGCTCGAGACGACCTGCGGCCGGCTGTCCGTTCCGGTGGCGCCGTCGTCGTCGGTCACCGTCAGCGTCACGGTGTACGTCCCCGACGCGGCGTAGGTATGCGATGCCGTCGCCCCGGTGGCCGTGTCGCCGTCACCGAAGTCCCACTCGTACGACGTGATGCTGCCGTCGGAGTCGCTCGATGCGGTGCCGTCGAAACTGCAGGCGAGCAGGTCGCAGGACGCGTCCCACGATGCCGACGGGCGGATGTTCGGCACCGGGCCGGTCCCGGCGTACAGGAACATGCCCTGGGAACGCCAGTCCTGACCGTCGAGGCCGGGTCCGCTCGTCACCACCGCGGTACCGGCGACCGGGACGTTGTTGGCGAAGTTGACCCGGTGCAGGTTGCCGTCCGCGCTGGTCGCCCAGTAGAGCTGGTTGCCGGACAGGAACATGCCGGAGACCTGGCTCCAGTTGATCCCGGTGATGTTGCCGCTGGCCACGAACCGTGAGGCGCCGACGATCTGGCTCTCCGGCGTGAAGTAGCGGTAGAACAGCGACGACTGGCCGGCCACTGTGTAATACAGCCGGCCGTTGCTGAAGAACATCCCGGTGATGTTGCGCAGGTCGGTGCCGAAGGCGGTCAGCCCACGCAGGTTCACGGTGCTCGCAGAGCCGAATGTGGTGCCGTTGTAGGACCGACGTGTCAGCGTGCCGTCGGTGTTGCCGGTGTAGAGGATGCCGTCGATCATCACGGCACCGCGGGCGTTGGTGAAGTTCGCAGTACCGGTGCTGACCGTTGTGGCGTCGCCCGCCACAGTGCCGTCGTACGGGCGGGCTGTCGTGGTGGCGCCGAGGCGGTAGACGGAGCCCGGGAGTTGGCCGGTGTAGCCGGGTGGCGGGGTCAGCGACGAGTTCGGGAACAGGGCGAGCCGGCCGTGGAACTCGTAGTTCTGGCCGACCCGGTCGGTGTCACTGCCCATCAGCAGGCCGCCCGGTACCGAGGTGAGGTCGAAGACTCCGACACCGCGGGTCCTGGTCGGGTTCCAGCTGTAGGGCAGGCCGTTCAGGGGATCGAGTGCGGCCAGACCCTCACGGGACACCGCGCCAGGAGCGGCGGCGTTGCTACCACCGGTGTTGTTCAGCCAGCGCTGGTGACCGCCGACGTACACGGCGACGCCGGTGACAGCGACGCTCCACAGGGTGTCGCCACCGGTGTAGTCGATCCAGGTCGGCTGCTGGTTGCCACCGGTCGGGGCGGTCTCCCAGCGCGAGGCCGAGTCGCAGAGCCGGTTCGGCGGGGTGCCGCCGGTGGTCACCACGACGAAGTACGCACCGTCCGGCGAGAAGTCGACGTCGTGCACGTAGGTCAGGAACTGGGGCGAGCAGTCCGGCTCGAACCGCGGCGTCGACCAGTTCCGGACCGCGGCCGAGGCGGCGTTCAGGTCGAGCATCACGATCTGGGTGCGGGACTGGCCGCCGACGACGGAGAAGTTGCCGATCGCAATGAGTTTCGTGCCGTCCGGGGTGATGTCGAACTTGTCCACCTGGAGGGCGCCGCCGCGGACGGGCGAGCCGAAGGCGACGGTCAGATAGGGATCGACCGCGCCGGTCACCGGGTTCACGGTGGCCATCAGGGTGTGGCTGACACCGCCGACCTGGCTGAAGGTGCCGCCGAGGAAGATCCGTCCGCCGGACATCTTCATGTCGTAGACCGAGCCGTTGATGTTCGGCCGGAAGGTGGCGTCCAGCGATCCGTCGGCCAGGTTGATCCGGGCCAGCCGGGTCCGGCTGGTCCCGTTCACCATGGTGAAGCTGCCGCCGACGTACACGGACTGGCCGTCCTCGCTCGGCAGGAGTGTCTCGACGTTGCTGTTCACGGTCGGCAGGAAGCCGTTGTCGAGCGCACCGGTGGTGGCGTTGTAGGCGAAGATCGCCCGCCGGCTGATCTGCGTCGTACTGGTGGCCGACCGGATCGTGGTGAAGGTCCCACCGACGATCACCCGGTTGCCGATCTGGATCAGCGCGTGCACCTCGCCGTTCAGCGCGTGCGGCGTCCAGTCGACCGGATCGTCACTGACGATCGTGGCCTTCGGCAACTGAACGGCATCGGCCGGCCGGCCGGTGCCGATCGTCAGCAGCGAGCCCAGCAAGGCAAGCAGCACCGCGGACATGAACAGCAACAACGAACGGCGAGATGCCATACGTGTGAACCCCCTGGCTAGGCGGCTCCCGATGGCACACCGGCGGCGTGTCCCCCCATCGGGTCCGCTGTGTTGAGTTGTGAACTATCTATCCCTGCTAAGCAGGGGGAATAACAAGACTGAACATCAGGACCTTGGCCGACGTCGAGTTCGCCGTCGCGGTCAGCCCGCCTACTGTGCCCGGCGTCAGCGGGCCGCTGTCGCCGGTGAGCGCGGTGATCCGTCCGGAGCCACTACCGGTGGAAGCCACCCGGGAGATCAGCCCGGCCGGCGGAGCCAGCGTCGTGGTCGCGGACGACTTCTCGCCCCAGTAGCTGACCAGGCGGGAGCCGTTCACCGAGGCCGTCACGGTCGGCGTGGTGTGCGCCGCCTGAGTGACGGTCTCGCTACCGGCTGCCGAAGCCGACACCGTGCCGTTGGTGCCGCGGTAGATCACCATGGTCGCGTTCGCCTTGGTGATCGCAGACGTGGTGACCAAGGCCTGCGTTCCGACCTCGGCCGCGGTCGCCAGCTTGCGCCAGACCCTGCCGTTCTGTCCGGACGAGGTGATGGTCTGGACCTGGGTCCAGCCCGCCGGTCCGGTCACCGCCGGTGCCGGGTCGTTGTCGGCGAAGAAGAACAGCATCAGGTCGCCCGCGGTCACGCCGGGCGGAACCGTCACCGGGAACTGGGTGTCGTTGAGGTTCACGCTGTTGGAGCCGACGAAGGTGATCGCGCCGGCGTTCTGGCTGACGGTCAGGTTCTGCGAGGCCGACCCCGGTGCGCCGGCGTTGTCCGTCACGGTCAGCGTGACCGAGTAGGTCCCGGCCGCGGCGTACGTGTGGCTCGGGCTCGCGCCGGTGGCCGTGCCACCGTCACCGAAGGTCCACGCGTACGACGTGATGCTGCCGTCCGGGTCGGTCGACCCGGCCGAGGAGAAGCTGCATGCCAGGTTGTTGCAGGTGGCACCGAGTTGCGCCACCGGCGGCTGGTTCGGCGGCGCCAGGGTGCCCTGGAACAGGAACAGCGAACGTGCCCGCCACTCGTCGGTGGACACGACGACGGACGAACCGGTCGGTACGCCGGTAGCGCTCGACCAGCCTGCGCGCCGGAGACCACCGCCGGTGGAGCTCGCCCAGTAGAGGGAGCCGCCGCTGACGAACATGCCGTTCATCTGCGACCAGGTGATGCCGGCCGCGTTGCCGGTCGTCGCGAAGCGGATCGTGCCGACGACACCGCTCTGCGGAGTGAAGTACCGGTAGAACAGGCTCGTCTGGCCGGCCAGCGTGTAGTAGATCCGCCCGGCGTCGAAGAACAGACCGGTGATCTGCGCGGCCTCGCTGTGCCAGGTGGACATGTTGACGATCAGGTCGCCGGTGTTGATCGCCGACGGCGCACCGAAGGTGGTGCCGTTGTAGGTGCGCCGGTTGAAGCTGCCGTCGGACCAGGCGGCGTACAGGGATCCGTTGAGCATGAAGGCACCACGGTTCGTGCCCCAGGCGATGCCGCCCGCGCCGACCGTGGTTCGGGACCCGAAGGTCGTGCCGTCGTACGGCGTGCGGTTGATCGCGTCGGAGGCCGGGTTGCGCGGACCGGCGAGGTAGATGTCTCCTGGCAGCGTGGGCGTCAGGTTCGGCGCGACCACGGTGCCGCCGGCGAGCGGGAAGAACGCGATCCGCGGGTGGTACTCGAAGTTCTGGCCCAGATGCTCGGTGTCCGAACCGACCCACAGGCCGGCCGCGGTCGGCATCAGGTCGAACACACCGACGCCGCGCTCGCGGGTCGGGTTCCAGGAGAACGGCAGGCCGTTCGCCGGGTCGAGGGCCGCGATGCCCTGCCGGGAAACGGCTCCCTGGCCGGCGCTGTCGCCGGCCAGCGGGTTGTTCTGCCAGCGCTGGTGGCCGCCGACATAGACGGCCGTGCCGGTGATCGCCACCGAGTACGTCGTGTCGCCGCCGGTGTTGTCGAGCCAGTAGTAGCCGAGGTTGCTACCCCGGTCGGCGGTGTTGAAGCGGGCGGTCGAGTCACACGCCGTACCGGCCCCGCCGTACGCGCCGGTGGTGGAGAGGACGAAGTACGAGCCGTCCGGAGAGAAGTCCAGGTCGCGCATGTAGGTCTCGAAGGAGCGCGAGCAGGCGGTGTTGTAGAAGTTCGTCTGCCAGTTCTCGACCGCCGCGGCAGCGCCGGTCAGGTTCAGCATGAAGACCTGGTGGTGCTGGACGCCCTGGATCGTGTTGAAGTTGCCGATGGCAACCAGGTGTCCGCCGTCCGGGGCGACGTCCATCTTGATCACGGTCGTCACGCCGCCGTTGTGCAGGCCGGCGATCGCCAGCGTCATGTACGGGTCGTACGCACCGGTGATCGCGTTCACCGTGCCCAGCGCGACCTGCGGTTGGTTCTGCACGGTGGTGAAGTTGCCTGCCAGCCAGAGCCGATTGCCGACCAGACGCAGGTCCTTGATCCGGCCGTTCAGCTTGGGCGCCTTGAAGGTGGTGTCGAGCGCACCGGTCGTCGCGTTGATCAACGCCGTACTGGGCGACCCCGCACCGCTGACGTTGTTGAAGTAGCCGCCGAGGTAGACCTTGGAGCTGTCCGCCGCCGGGATGATCGTGGTGACCTCACCGTCCGGGTTCGGCACGAAGGTGGTGCTGATCGCGCCGGTGGTCGCGTCGAAGGCGGCCAGGTTGTTGCGGGTCAGCACCGGTCCGCCGGACGCAGCCTGGATCTGGGTGAAGACGCCGCCGATCAGGATCGTGTTGCCGACCTGCAGGATCGCCTTCACCGAACCGTTCAGCACGTTCGGCGTGAAGTTCGCCGGGTCGTCACTCACCACCCGGTCCTGGGAGACATGGAACGCCTGGCTCGGCTGGACCGCGACGGTCCAGGCCAGCAATCCAACGACCATCGCGAGTACGACAGAAACGGCACGACTACGCACAACGTCCTCCCCCAAGCCCGGCGCACGGAATATGCGGCGGAATCCCCTGGCAAAACGGCGAATAGTGGCACCCCGGCTACCACAAGTCACCAAGTACAAATCCCCTGTCGTCGCTATTATCGAGATATTCGAGCATTTGTTACAGAGGGAGCGGCCGATGCGACCGCTCCCTCTGTCTTTTAGCTGGGTGCGACCACGACGCTGAACATCAGCGCCTTCGCCGAGGTGGTGTCCGCGGTAGCGGTGAGGCCACCGAGAGTGCCGGCCGCCAGCGGGCCGCTGTCACCGGTGAGTGACGTGATCCGGCCCGACCCGGAACCGCTCGACGACGCCCGGGTGGTCATCCCGGCCGGCGGCATCAGCGAGGTCGTCGCGGACGACTTCTCCCCCCAGTAACTGATCAACCGCGCACCGGAGACCGACGACGCGACGGTCGGTGTGGTGTGGGCCGCGCGAGTGACCGTCTCGCTGCTCGAGGCCGAGCCCGCGACCGGCGTCGTACCGGAGATTCCCGAATACGCCAGCAGGGTGGTGTCGGCCTTGGTGGTCGCCGAGGTGTTCACGCGGACCTGACTGCCTGCGTCGGCAGCCGTCGCCGTCTTCCGCCAGACCCGGCCGTTCTGGTTCGTCGACGAAATGGTCTGGACCTGTGTCCAGCCGGCCGGTCCGGTCACCGTCGGTGCCGGGTCGTTGTCGGCGAAGAAGAGCAACAAGAGATCGCCGGCCGAGACTCCGGACGGAACGGTCACCGTGAACTGTGTCGCGTTCGCGTTCAGGTTGTCGGACCCGACGAAGGTGACCGGGTCCGAGTTGGCCGTCGCCGACCGCGTCGTACTGTCCGTGCCGCCGTTGCCGTCGTTGACTGTCAGCCCGACGGTGAAGGTGCCGGTCGCCGCGTAGGTGTGCGACGCGGTCACCCCGGTCGCCGTGGCGCCGTCGCCGAAGGTCCAGGCGTAGGAGGCGATCGGGCCGTCCGGATCACTCGAGCCCGAAGCATCCACCGAACAGGTCAGACCACCACAGCTGACGATGAACGAGGCCGTCGGCGTCCCATTGACGTGCGTCACCGTGACCTGCTGCGTCGCCTGGCCGGTACCGCCGTCGTTGTCCGTCACGGTCAACGTCACCGTGTACGTCCCCGCCGCGGCGTAGTGGTGCGCGGGACTCGCCCCGGTGTCCGTACCACCGTCACCGAAGTTCCATCCGTACGACGTGATGCTGCCGTCCGGATCGGTCGAACCGGCCGAGGAGTACGTGCAGTTCAGGTCGTTGCAGGTGACTCCGACGCTTGCCGTCGGCAACTGATTTGGCGGCGTCCCGTTGACCGACTGGAACAGGAACAGCGCATGCGCTCGCCAGTCGTCGGTGGACACCGTCGTCGACGAGCCCGTCGGAGCACCGGCCGCGGAGGACCAGTCGGAGCGCCGCAGGTTGCCGTCGGCCGAACTCGCCCAGTAGAGCGACGAGGAGGTGATGAACAAGCCGTTCACCTTGGCGAAGTCGACGCCCGCGACGTTGCCGGTCGCGGTGAACCGGTAGGCGCCGACGACGCCGCTCTCCGGGGTGAAGAACCGGTAGTACAGGTTCGACTGGCCGGCCAGCGTGTAGTAGATCCGGCCCGCGTCGAAGAACATCCCGCTGATCTGGCTGACCTCGCTGTGCCAGTCGGTCATCGGGACCAACGCGTCGGCCGTGTTGATCGCCGTCGCCGCACCGAAGGTGGTGCCGTCGAAGGTCCGGCGGGTAAAGCTGCCGTCCGACGCACCGGCGTACAGGACGCCGTTGAGCATGAACGCAGCACGGTTGTCGCGCCAGCTGATGCCACCGTTGCCCGTCGACGCATGCGCGCCGAACGACGTCCCGTCGTACGACGTCTTCGTCACCGCATCCGCCGCGCCGGTGTCGGACAGGTCGGTGCGGACGATCTCGATGCCGTTGATCAGCGGGTTCTCGACCACGTTGGTCAGGCTCAGGTTCACCGTGCCGTCGCTGGTGATGTCGAACGATTTCATGGTGCCGGTCTGGTCACCGGCGTCGGCGACGATGTCGTAGTTGTCGAGCACCGTGGCGCCCTCGAGCGACACGTCGAAGACGCGCTGACCGACCGACGAGGTGCCGCCGTAGCGGTTCGCGAAGTACAGCCGGACCTGCAGCGGTACGCCGTTGGGGACCGGGAAGCTCCAGGTCTGCGCACCCCAGCGCTCGCTGTCGAAGATCGCCCGGGGCGTGGACGCCGGGGGTCGCGTTGACGTTCGGAACCGGGCTGTAGCCGGCCGCGTTGCTGCCCGCGCCGTGGTGCGGATCCGGTGAACCGCCGGTGTCCGCGGTCCAGTCGGAGCCGCCGTCGGTCGCACCGATCGCGTCACCTGCCGCGTTGATCCGGTAGAGGATGCTCGGGCTCGCAGCCGGACCGCGCGGACCGGCCTGGTAGACGGTGTTCGGCAGCCAGGGTGTGTTGTTCGGCTTCACCACGGTGCCACCGGCGAGCGGGAAGAACGCGATCCGCGGGTGGTACTCGAAGTTCTGGCCGATGTGATCGGTGTCCGAACCGACCCACAGGCCGGTCGAGGTGGAGTAGAGATCGAAGACGCCGACACCGCGCTCGCGGGTCGGGTTCCAGGAGAACGGCAGGCCGTTCGCCGGGTCGAGCGCCGCGATCCCCTGCCGCGAGACGGCACCCGGGCCAGGACTGTCGCCTGCGAACGGGTTGTTCTGCCAGCGCTGGTGGCCGCCCACGTAGACGGCGGTGCCGGTGGCAGCCACGGCGTACGTCGTGTCGCCGCCGGTGTTGTCGATCCAGCGGTAGCCCAGGTTGCTGCCCCGGGCGTTGGTCTCCCAGCGCGAGGTCGAGTCGCAGGAGACGTTGGCCCCGCCGTACGCGCCGGTGGTCGAGATGACGAAGTACGAGCCGTCCGGTGAGATGTCCAGGTCTCGCATGTAGGTCTGGAAGGCGCCGGAGCAGCCGGTGTTGTAGAAGTTCGTCTGCCAGTCCTCGACCGCGGCGTTCGTGCCGGTGAGGTTCAGCATGAACACCTGGTGATGCTGGACACCTTCGATGTCGTTGAAGTTGCCGATCGCAACGAGTTCGCTGCCGTCCGGGGTGACGTCCAGCTTCATCACCGTGGTGACGCCGCCGTTGTGCACGCCGCCGATCGCCAGGCCCATGAACGGGTCATACGCGCCCGTGGTCGCGTTGACCGTCGCCAGGGCGACCTGCGGCTGGCTCTGCACCGTGCTGAAGTAGCCGGCCAGCCAGAGCCGGTTGCCGACCAGGCGCATGTCCTTGATCCGGCCGTCCAGCTTCGGCGGCTTGAAGGTGGTGATCCGCGCACCGGTCGTCGCGTTGATCCGCGCGGTGCTCGGTGAGCCGGCGCCGCTGACGTTGTCGAAGTACCCGCCGATGTAGACGGTCGACCCGTCACCGGACGGGATGATCGTGGTCACCTCGCCGTCCGGGTTCGGCACGAACGTGGTGCTGATCGCGCCGGTGGTCGCGTCGAACGCGGCCAGGTTGTTGCGGGTCAGCACCGGCCCCCCGGTCGAGGCCTGGATCTGATGGAAGTTCCCGCCGATCAGCATCGTGTTGCCGACCTGGACGATCGCTTCGACCGACCCGTCCAGCACGTTCGGTGTGAAGTTTCCCGGGTTGTCACTGACCACCCGGTCCTGGTCGAGATGCACTGCCTGACTCGCCTGCACCGGGACCAGCCAGGCCGCGACGGCCAGACTGATCGCGAGCATGACGGAAGACACACTTCGTCGCACGATTTCCTCCCCTTGGCCGCGGCCGAGATCCGGCGGCGGCTCCCCTTGACGGAGAGTTAACACCTGCGGGGGTAATTCGTCTCTATCTGACCGCGGGTTTCTTTTTAACCATCGAAAAGCGCAATGGGGTCCCCACGCGACGTGACAAAAGCTGGCAATCGGATAACGAATTCCGGCCTCGAAATGCCGGACAGCCGCCGGCTGATGAGGCCGACGGCTGTCCGGTACTGCGGGGTGAGGGGTCAGTTGGGCGCCAGCACCACCGTGAACATCAGCGCCTTCGACGAGGTGGAGTCCGCGGTCGAGGTGAGACCGCCCACCGTGCCCGGGACCACCGGGCTGTTGCTGTCCACGGCCAGCGCGGTGATCCGGCCGGAACCGGCACCGGTGCTGCTCGCCCGGGAGGTCGTCCCGGCCGGGACGGACAGCGTCGTGGTGAGCGACGACTTCTCCGCCCAGTAGCTGACCAGGCGGCCGCCGACGGTGGCCGTGGTGAGCGTCGGCGTGGTGTGTGCCGCCTGGGTCACCGTCTCGCTACCGGTCGCCGAGTTGGAGATCCCCGCGGCTCCCCGGTAGGCGAGCAGGGTGGCGTCCGCCTTGGTGGCGACCGACGTGGTCACCGCGACCGACGTGCTGGCGTCGGTGGCCGTCGCCGTCTTCCGCCACAGCCGGCCGTTCTGGTTGGTCGAGCCCACCGTCTCCACCTGGGTCCAGCCCGCCGGGCCGTTGACCGTCGGAGCCGGGTCGTTGTCGCTGAAGAACAGCAGCAACGTGTCGCCGGCCGTGACCGCCGCCGGCACCGTGTTGGTGAAGGTGGCCGCGTTGCCGTTGACCCGGCTGGCGCCGACGAAGTCGACCGACTTGGCCGGGTCGACGACCGCCACCGACCTGGTGGTCGATGCCGTCGCGCCGTCGTTGTCGGTCACCGTCAGGCCGATGGTGTAGGTCCCCGCCGCCGCATAGGTGTGCGAGGCCGTCACGCCCGAACCGGTACTGGCGTCACCGAAGTCCCATGCGTACGACGAGATGGTGCCGTCCGGGTCGTTGGAGCCCGATCCGTCCACGCTGCAGCCGAGGTTGGTGCAGTTGGTGGTGAAGCTCGCGGTCGGGCCCTGGTTGATCCGGGTCACGGTGACGGCGTGCGAGGTGGTGTTGGTGCCACCGTCGCCGTCGGTCACCGTGAGGCTGACCGTGTAGGTGCCGCTGGCGGCGTACGCGTGCGACGGTGTCGCCCCGGTCCCGGTCGAGCTGTCCCCGAAGTTCCAGGCGTAGCCGGCGATCGGTCCGTCCACGTCACTGGACGCGGATCCGTCGAACGAACAGGTGAGGCTGTTGCAGGATTCCCCGAAGGTTGCTACCGGCAACGTGTTCACGTGGGTGACGACCTTGCTGACCGTCTTGAGGTTGGTACCACCGCGGTTGTCGGTCACGGTCAGGCCGACCGAGTAGGTACCGGCCGCCGCGTAGTGGTGCGACGGGTTGGCGTCGGTGCTGGTGCCGCCGTCACCGAAGGTCCATGCGTACGACGCGATGGTGCCGTCCGGGTCGGACGAGCCGGCCGAGGAGTAGGTGCAGTTCAGGTCCGTGCAGTTCACCGCGGCCTGGGCCGTCGGCAACTGGTTCGGGCCCTGACCGGTCGGGTCCTGGTAGAGGAACAGGGTCCGGGAGCGCCAGTCGATCCCGCCGGTGTTCAGCGTGACCGCCGTCCCCGCCACCGGTACGCCGGTCGCCGGGTTGAAGGTCATCCGGCGCAGGTTCCCGTCACCGGACTGCGACCAGTAGAGCTGGTTGCCGGCCAGGAACATGCCGGTCACGTTCGACCAGGTGATCCCGGAGACGTTGCCGGTCGCGGTGAAGACGTTCGCACCGACCACGTCGCTCTCCGGCGTGAAGTACCGGTAGAACAGCGAGCTCTGGCCCGAGCGGGTGTAGTAGATCCGGCCGGAGTCGAAGAACATACCGGTGATGCCGCCCACCTCGCCGTGCCAGGTGGACATGTTGGTCAGCTGGTCACCGGTGTTCACCGCGGTCGGCGCCCCGAAGGTGGTGCCGTCGAAGGTGCGCCGGTCGAAGGCGCCGTTGGACCACCCGGCGTACAGCTGGCCGTTGAGCATGAACGCGCCGCGGCTGTTGCCCCAGGTGAGACCACCGGCCGGCACCGCGGTCAGCGCTGTCGCGGTACTGCCGTTGTACGACGACTTGCTGATCGTGTTGTCGTAGGTCGGGAAGAGGATCCCGCCGCGGCGACCGGCGATGAACAGGTTGTTCGGCAGGTTCGGGGTGTTGCCCGGCGGGATCACGCCACCGCCGGTGAGCGGGAAGAACGCGATCCGGGCGTGGTACTCGGAGGCGCCGATCCGGTCGGTGTCCGAGCCGACCCAGAGGCCGGCCGGGGTCGGCAGCAGGTCGAAGACGCCGACACCACGGTCCCGGGTCGGGTTCCACGACAGCGGCAGGCCGTTGATCGGGTCGAGTGCCGCGATGCCGGGGCGGGAGACCGCACCCTGGCCGGGGCTGTCGGCGGCGAACGGGTTGTTCTGCCAGCGGGCGTGGCCGCCGGTGTAGACGACGGTGCCGGTGATGGCGACGGCGTACGTCGTGTCGCCGCCGGTGTTGTCGATCCACTTGGCCGTCAGCGCCGAGCCGCGGGCGTCGATGTTCCAGCGCGCGGTCGAGTCGCAGGCGATCATCGAGCCGCCGTACGCGCCGGTGGTGGAGATGACGAAGTACGAACCGTCCGGCGAGATGTCGAGGTCACGCATGTAGGTCTCGAAGCTGGTCGAGCAGGCGGTGTTGTAGAAGTTCGTCTGCCAGTTCTCGACTGCCGCGGTCGCGCCGGTCAGGTTCAGCATGAAGGCCTGGTGGTGCTTGACCGCGGAGATGGTGTCGAAGTTGCCGATGGCAACGAGGTGGCTGCCGTCCGGGGTGATGTCGATCTTCATCACGGTGGTGGTGCCACCGTGGTGCACGCCGGCGATCGGCAGCGTCATGTACGGGTCGTAGGCACCGGTGGTCGGGTTGACCGTCGCGAGCCCGGTCTGCGGGATGGTCGCGACGGTGGTGAACAGGCCGGCGATCCACAGCCGCCCGTTCGACAACCGCAGGTCCTTGACCCGGCCGTCCAGCTTGGGCGCCTTGAAGCCGGCCACCCGGGCGCCGGTGAGGATGTTGATCTTCGCCAGGCTGGCCGATCCGCCGCCGGAGATGTTGTTGAAGTACCCGGCGACGTAGGCGTTCACGCCGTCCTCGGCCGGGATGATCGTGGAGACCTCACCGTCCGGGTCGGGCACGAAGGTCTCGTCGATCAGACCCGTGGTCGCGTTGAACGCGGCCAGGTTGTGCCGGGTATAGGTGACGGTCCCGTCCTTGGACTGGATCTGGGAGAAGTCACCGCCGATCATGATCCGGTCGCCGAACTGCTGGATCGACTTGACCGATCCGTCGAGCACGTTCGGCGTCCAGTTGGCCGGATCGTCGCTGACGATGTGGTCCTGGCTGACGTGGACGGCATCGGCCGACGGCGCCAGGAAGACCACGAAGCCCGCCAGCCCTGTGACCAGAGCTACCAGCAGACAGACAACAGACTTACGCACAGTGTTTCCTCCCCTGCCCGGCCGGCACGCAGAAGGCCGACGAGCACACCCATGCCCGGCATACCAGTGGTAGGCCAGGTCCCCTTGGTCGGAGATTAAACACCCTCGGGGCAGATCAGCACATCATTTAACCCAAAAATCACTTGCCTGCGCGGCGAAGTCGCGTTACACAGAACTTCAGGACACCGAAAAGTCACCGTACGTGACGAAATCGGGCTGCTTTTCTCGCCTGGTGGCCAGCTGCCGGACACCTGTTCGTCACGGACAGGTGCCGAAATAGTCACCGATCATTGGCGATCTGCTCGCCCTGCGCCTATCCTCTCCCCTGGGGGAGCCAGTGTGCCGGGGGGCGGAACGTTGGCTCAGAGATCGGGTGGGGGAATCCAGTTGTCGTCACCGAACGTCGCCGTGGGCACTGACGCCGTCGGCGCGACCGCGGTCGCCGCGTCGCGCCAAGGGCCGGGCATGCCCGCGGT
>NZ_JBEXSJ010000056.1:0-50119 GCF_040613535.1 Kribbella sp. NPDC006257 | reverse complement strand
CTGGCTGCAGTCGATCGTGCCGTCTTCGGGGTCGGAGACCGTGATCGTGTACGGCTTGGTGTCGCCGAAGCTGAACAGGCTCCCGTTCTGAGGTGCCCCGCTCGTCCGCAAGCTGGCGAGCGAGCACGGCGTCGACCTCGCCTCGGTGGCCGGCACCGGCGTCGGCGGCCGCATCCGCAAGCAGGACGTACTCGCCGCCGCCGAAGCCAAGAAGGCTGCCGCAGCCGCTGCCCCCGCACCGGCCGCCGCACCTTCCGCTCCGGCCGCCGCGGCCCCGGCGGTCAGCCCGCTGCGTGGCACCACCGAGAAGATGAGCCGCATCCGCAAGGCCATCGCCAACCACATGGTCAACTCGCTGCACGTCTCGGCGCAGCTGACCACCGTGGTCGAGGTGGACGTCACCGAGATCGCCAAGCTCCGGAACGCGAAGAAGGCCGAGTTCGAGGCCCGCGAGGGCGTCAAGCTGTCCTTCCTGCCGTTCTTCGCGCTCGCCGCGGTGGACGCGCTCAAGCAGTACCCGAAGCTGAACGCGTCGATCAACGACGAGGCCGGCGAGGTCACGTACCACGCCGCCGAGCACCTCGGGATCGCCGTCGACGCCGAGAAGGGCCTGATGGTCCCGGTCGTGCACAACGCCGGTGACCTGAACATCGCCGGCCTGGCGAAGAAGATCGCCGACCTCGCCGACCGCACCCGCAACAACAAGGTGCTGCCGGACGAGATGGCGGGCGGTACCTTCACCATCACGAACACCGGCAGCCGCGGCGCCCTGTTCGACACGCCGATCCTGAACCAGCCGCAGGTCGGCATGCTCGGTACCGGCGCCGTCGTCAAGCGCCCCGTCGTGATCACCCACCCGCAACTGGGCGAGACGATCGCGATCCGGCAGATGGTCTACCTGGCGCTGACCTACGACCACCGCCTGGTCGACGGCGCCGACGCGGCCCGCTACCTGACCGCCGTCAAACAGCGCCTAGAAGAAGCCCAGTTCGACGTCTGATCCCTCGCATCACCCCCTCCGGGCCGGCCGCACCACGCGACCGGCCCGGTTTCTTTGCCCAAAGCAACAACCCCACCGCCGCACGAAGAGCAACCACTGACCCGCCAACACTGAGCCGCTGATGCAGAGCCGCTGGCGAGGCGGTGGCGGCGAGCTGCTGGTGAAAGCGGTGGCTGAGGGGTCGGTGGCGAGGGGCTGGTGATGGGCTGGCTAGAGGGGGTGGGTGCGTGGGTCGTGGCAGTGCGGGCGGTTTGGGCGAAAGTTGTGCAAGCTGGTTCGATGGGCTTGCCGGCTGATCCGTCTCGCCGTCCGGCTCGAGTTCTCCACCCGCGACCGAGGGGCCGATGTTTCGGATGAAGTACGTACTGGCCGGCTCGTCCGGCTTCCTGGGTAAGGCACTCGCCCGCGACCTGCTGGCCGACGGCCACGAAGTGATCCGCCTGGTACGCCGTACGCCGAGCGCACCCGGCGAGGTCCAGTGGAACCCCGCCACCGGCCAACTCGATCTCGCTCCCCTCGCCGGCGCCGACGTCCTGGTCAACCTCGCCGGCGCGAACATCGGCCGCCCCTGGACCCCGACGTACCGCAAGACGATTCGCGAGAGCCGCGTCGACACGACCGCAACCCTCGCCGTCGCGGCCGCCGCCCTCGACAGCCGGCCTGTGTTCATCAGCCAGAGCGGGATCGGTGGCTACGGCAAGGACTGCGGCGACCGCATCCTCACCGAACACTCCGAACTCGGCGAAGGCTTCCTCTCCGACGTCGTCCGCCTCTGGGAAGGCGCCGCCGATCCCGCCCGCGCGGCCGGCTGCCGGGTCGCCGCCCTCCGCACCGGAGTAGTCCTGGACAGCGCCGCCCCCGCATTCCGCCTTCTGTCGTTGCCTTTCCGGCTCGGCTTCGGCGGACGCCTCGGCTCAGGCAACCAGTACTTCCCGGTGATCTCCTTGACCGACTGGATCCGCGCCGTCCGCTTCGTCGCCGAACACGACGAGATCAGCGGCCCCGTCAACGTCGACCTCCCCACCCCCGTGACGAACAAGGACTTCACCACGGCCCTCGGCAAGGCGCTGCACCGCCCGACCCTCTTCCCCGTCCCGTCCTTCGTCCTCACCACCCTCCTCGGCGAATTCGCCTGGGAACTCATCGGCAGCAAACGAGCCCTCCCCACCAAGCTCCTAGACGCCGGCTTCACCTTCACCCACCCCACCGCCCCCGAAGCCCTAACCGCCGCCCTCTCCTAAACCCGCACCCGTACCCCCTCGGGTTGAACAAAGCTTGCAAATGTCGATTGAAACTTTCCACCCAATGCGGTCGGCGCCCACGCCTCACAGCCCCTGTGGGCCAAAGCAAACAGCACCCAGGCAATACCGGAACGAACCCGCATTCAGGCGACACCAGGACGAACTCGGAGCCACGCGGTACCGGAACGGGACCCAGATCCACCCGGTACCGGAACGGCACCCAGATCCACGCGGTACCGGAACGGCTGTCGAGCCAGGCAGTGCTGGAACGGCCGCAAGCGGCCGTTGCGGTGACGCCGTCCATTCGGTTCGGCTTCTTCTCGACCCGGGCGGCGCCGGGTTCGGGGCGCGCTGCCGGCTGGAAGTTTGGGATCACCCCGTGGCAGGTCTGCGTGCTGATCAGAGGGTGGTGATTTTGGTTATTCGCCAGGTGCCGGGGGTTCTTGCTTCCAGGGTGATGCGGCGGGCGGTGGGTTTGCCTGGGGTGAAGGTGGTTCTGCGGCCGTGCCGGTCGACGGCAGTGCCGGAAGCCAGGCGGTCGACGACCTGGATGACGGCGTGGTTCGGCTCCTCGCTCTCGATGAGGACGCTTCGGATCTCCATGGTCAGCCCCTCAATTCGCGCGTGCTGGTTCCTGTACGTCGCGAGCAACCGGCGATCCGCGTTCCAGGGCACGCTTCCGCGCACATAGACGGAATCCAGCCCGGCCGCGTCGCCGGATTTGAAAGCTGCCGATCGCTGTCTATCAAGCGCTTTCAAAACATCGAGCCACGACGTCGGCCAGTCCGCCTGCGGCGCCGTCGACACCGACGTTGCTGTCGGCACTGGCGGATCCCCCGACGTACTAGCTCCCGAACTGGGCGGACCAATCGACTCCGCTGACACATCCGGCGCTCCTGGATCGGCTGCCCCATTCGACGCGGCGATGCTCGCCCCTCCCCCAAGGAGACCAACAGCAACAAGCCCGAGCACAAGGACGATCAACGCGGCAGCACCAGCCGAAGCCAGTACGCCGTACGCCGGAACCCGTCGTCGAACACCCTCACTCAACCGCAATCGACCATCCCTCCGCGCCCGCCTGCGCCGCAAAGAAGAAGTGGAGGCGGGTGACCTCCGGAGGGCAACGTGGAGGGCGGTGCTTTGTGGCGACCCGGTTTGTGGCGAGGTGACTTGTGGCAACCCGACTTGTGGCCACCCGGCTTGTGGCGAGGTGACTTGTGGTGAGCCGGTTTCTGGAGAGCTCGTTTGCAGAGAGGTGGGGTGGTGGGTTGGATCGAGGGTGTTCAGTCGGCGTCGGCCTCCGGTGGATGGTGTGGGGGTGGGGATCGCGTGGGTGCCCGTGGGCCTGCGTGGGCTGCGGAGGAGTTCTGACATTCGTCGGAACGAGCCTCTGGTGGGGCGACTTCCCGTTCGGCTCATTGGTGAGCGGTTTGTGCTGTCTCGGCGTGAGCCGGTCGCGCCGGGACCTGTGCGGGTTGGAATGCCAATACCGATTGATGAACTGTCGGCCGGCTCAGAGCCCTCCTTCGGAGATTCGGGTCGATTCGCATCTCCCGGCATCGCTGTGGAATCGGCGGTTGGAGGTGGTCGGTTGGAGGAGTTGCTGAAGAAGGCGATGGGGGTCGGAGCGGCTAGGTGGAGGACGTTCTGGGCGGTTTGGTCGGCGTCGGGGGTGAAGAGGGAAGGTGGGAAGAGGCGGGGGTTGCCGCCGCAGGTGTGGGCCAGTTCGGCTAGCGCCTCCAGGTCTGACTCGGGGGTTGAACGGGGTGCGATCAGCGCGCGGAGACCGGTGTCGGCGAGGACGGGGCGGCCTTCGGTGTCAAGCATGATGTTGGCTGGCGTGAGGTTGCCGTGGGTGAGGCCGGCGCGGTGGACGACCGCGAGGGCTTGGGCCAGTGGGGTGATCAGGGTGACCAGCTCGCCGGTGGAGAGTGGGGCGCGGCGGGCGAGCAGGCTCGCGAGGGTGCCTGCCGCGACGTACTGACTGAAGAGGAGCCATTCGCGGTCGGTTTGCCGTACGTCGAGCAGGCGGGCGAGGTGGGGATGGTCGATGGATCGGGCGAGGACGAGGTCCCGGCGGAACTGCTCGACAGCCGGGACCGTGGCTGCCGGGATGCGTTTGAGCACGGCGTGCCGGCCGGAACCGAGGTCCCGGAGCAGCCAGACCGAGCCGGTCGCTCCGGACCCGAGGTCGCGGCGCAAGCTGTAGCCGGCGATGTCTTCGAGTGCCATGTCAGAGAGGATGCCCGGATCGGTCCGGGCACCGCGGAAGTTATCCACAGCACCGGGGCTGTGGATGGCGGCGACCGGGCTCGAGCGCGGCGACATACACTCGAAGGCGTGCGTGAGATCAAGTATGTGAGGGCTGGGTTCGGCGCCGAGGCGGTCGGGTACGAGCAGGCGTGGGCGGAGCAGCGTCGTCTGCACGCGGCAGTTGCCGAGGGCACCGGACCGGAGACCGTCATCCTGCTCGAGCACCCGCCGGTCTACACGGCCGGCAAGCGCACCGAGCCGCACGAGCGACCAGTGGACGGTACGCCGGTGGTCGACGTCGACCGCGGCGGCAAGATCACCTGGCACGGTCCCGGGCAGCTGGTTGGCTATCCGATCGTCAAGCTCGCGTCCCATGTGTACGTCGTGGACTACGTGCGGCGGCTGGAGGAAGCGCTCATCGCTGTGTGTGCTGAGCTTGGGGTGAAGGCCGGTCGGGTCAAGGGGCGCAGCGGTGTCTGGGTTCCGGCGGACGACCGTGGGCGGGAGCGCAAGATCGCCGCGATCGGGATCCGGGTCGCGCAGAGCGTCACCATGCACGGCTTCGCGCTGAACTGCGACAACGACCTCACCTGGTTCGACCGGATCGTCCCGTGCGGGATCGCCGATGCCGACGTCACGACGCTCAGCAAGGAACTGGGTCGCCAGGTCACCATCGCCGAGGTCCTCGACCCGGTCGAACGCCACCTGACCGACGTACTCGCCTGGAACCCCTACGAACGCACCGCCGACCTCCCCCACGCCGAACCCGCCGCGGCAGCCGCCCCCACCGGCATCACCTACGGCCTCACCGCCACCCCACTTCCCTAACCGCACCGGGGGCCGTGTGGCCTTTGAAGATCTCCCGTACGCCGGGAAGCCGACCGCTGCGCTCGATTCGCCGGAAAGGCGACCGCTCCGCCCGTACGCCGGGAGCCGGCCGCTCCGCCCGTACGCCGGGAAGCCGACCGCTGCGCTCGATTCGCAGGGAAGCCGGCCGCTGCGCTTGGTTCGCGGGACAGCCGTCGGGGCTGTGTGGAGTCGAGGATGTGCGGGGTGTGTAGGGACAGATACCTCTGCGCAACCGGGTGGGCTGTTCGGGGGCAGATCTCCGAGGCCTAAAGGTCAGAGGATCTGTGGGGTGTAGCAAGCGCTTCCAGGCAGGTTACGGGGTTTGGTAGGCGGGGACGTGGCGACTGAGAGTGAGCTGTGCGGGCAGGTGCTCGCGAAGTGTCGTCCCTGCGTCGGGCGGAAACGTCGCTACGGTGGGGATGTGTCCAAAATCTTTGGCTTCCTCTTAGGTGTCGTAGTTGCGCTGGCCGGTCCGGCCGCCTTCGGAGTACTGGCTGCGGAGGGCGGGATCGAGCTCAACGCGAAGGAGATGGCGCTTGCCTATGGCATCGGAGCGCTGATCTTCTGGGCCGTCGTGTCCTACTTCTCGGGCGCCGCCGCGCTGGGTGCATTCGTCGTGTTCGGCACCATGGTCTACGCGGTGCACTGGATCCCCAACCGGATGACGAACTTCCTCAACGACGTTCCCGGGGTGACGACCGGGATGATCGACGGCGTCAAGGCGTACACGCTCAACGGCGTCGTACCTATTCTTGCTGTCATCTCGCTGGTGTTCGGCATCCAGTCGATCGTGCGGTCGGTGCAGCGGCGCCGACGGGCGCGGGCCGAGGCTGAGCGCGCGCTGCGCGAGCAGGAGTTGGCGCAGGCGCAGCAGGCGGCGGAGGTCGCGCCGTACCAGCCGCCGGCGGCGTATCCGGTTGCCGGGGGCGACTATCAGCAGCCGGCCGCGAACCAGTACGCCGGGTATGGGAACTCCAGCTACGAGGATCTGTTCGACGACGAACCTGAGCCGGAGCCGGTGCGGCCGCGGAACCAGGCGGATGAGCAGACGGCGATGATCGCGACTGCGCCTGCCGAGCAGGAGGCGTCCGCCGACGAGGATTACCGGCCGGACAACGACGACGAGACTCGCCTGGTGCCGACGGATGGGGACGCCACCGTTCTGGTTCCAACTGGGCAGCACGAGGCGGACGACTCCGCGGACGAGGTAACCGAGGCCGAAACACCTGCGGCACAACACACGCAGGAGCCGGTTGCCCAAGGCACCGATCCCGCCGAAGACGAAACCCAACTCACCCCAGCATCAGAAGCCAGTACTACGGCGCCCGCTGCACCTGCTACCTCTGAGCAGCCAACTGTCGTCGCCTCCGTCGACCCCAGTACGCCGGTGCCTGCCCAGCCGAGCGCGCCCAGCGCTCAAGCACCCAGTGCACCCGCACCCAACGCGCCGGCGCCGAGTGCTCCGACGGCGCCGGAGCCGGCTGAGCCAAGGCACTCAGGTGAAGGTGGACAGGCTTCAGCGTCGTCGGAAGACGCTCCGCAGGCTTCGGCTCAGCCCAGTGCACCCGCGCCGAGCGCTCCCGTTCAGGCAAGTGCTCAGGCGCCCAGTGCGCCCGCTTCCAATACTCCTGTGCCAACTGCACCCGCGCCGGCAGCTCCTGCTCCAAGTGCACCCGCGTCTGGTGCGCCCGTGTCCAGCGGTCCCGTGGCCGGGGCGCCCGCTTCCAGTGCTCCGGTCTCCGGTTCGCCTGCATCGACCGGTCCGGGGACTGGGTCGACTGGTTCGGTGACTGGGTCGACTGGTTCGGTGACCGGGTCGACTGGTTCGGTGACTGGGGCGACTGGTGCGGTGGGTGGTTCGTCGGAGGCGGGGCGGTTGGGTGAGGGCGGGGAGTCTTCGGAGGGTGGTTCGCAGGCTGCGGGTGGGGTGGTTTCGGAGCCGGCGCCTGTGGGGCAGCGGCGGGAAGAGGTGGGGCAGCAGTACCGGGAGCGGATGGAAGGGCCGGAGGAGGACGAGACCGGCGAGCATCACTTCGGGGCGTTCGAGAATCCGATGTTCTCCGACGAGATGCTGCCGCAGGCTCCCCGCGTGATGGACGCCCCCGGCCACTTCCGCCCCGCCGGCACCTAACCCGCGAGCACCTGACCCGCGAGCACCTGACCCGGAGGTTCCTGACGGGCACCTGAACGGCGGGAACACGATGCGACTCTGTGCCCAGGTTGGCTACTTCCGGTGCCGGAAAGTGGTCGACCTGGGCACAAAGATGCCGGGGAGTTGACCCGTCGCTTCTGGAAGCCGGGAGAGGGCCTAGGAGCAGAGGGCGTCAGGCGACGTGCATGCGTTGGTGCTGGCCCCAGCGGGCGTGTTCGGCGAAGGCTTCGTCGTAGGCGTGGATCGCCATCTGGCAGACGTCGCCGGCCATCTGCGCCCGCGGTGACTCAGTACTCCAAGCCAGCATCAGCCGCCGGTGAATCGGGTTGCCGGCGAGCGGCCGCGTCGTCACATCACTCGACAGCATCCGGTACGACGTCGGCGAGATCAGCGCGACCCCTTGCCCACTGGTCACGAACCCCATCAGCACCGAAGTATCAACAGAGTGATGCTCGACCCGCGGCATGAAGCCGGCCTTCTCACAGGCCGCCCGGAACAACACGTGGAACCCACTGTCGTCCGGCGGCTCGCCGATCCACTCCTCATCGGCGAGATCAGCTAGGTCGATCTCCTTGCGATGCCGGGTCGCGACGGCCAGCGGATGATCCGCGGCCATCACCACGTACGCCGTCTCGGACTCCACGATCGTGCACGCCTCGACGCCGGACGGCAGCCGCAGCTCGAAGCCCGGAAACTCCCGCAGCAAGGCGAAGTCCAGCCGCCCGCTCTCCAGTTGCTGCAGCAGCACGCTGGTCGCCCATTCGACCTCGATGCTGACCTGCTCGATCTCCCCGTGCTGACGGAGCCGGCTCGCGATCCCGGACATCGGCGCGGTCGGGAATCCACCGAGTCGCACGGCGCTCGACTCGACGGCGGTCATCGCCGAGACGGTCGCCGACAGGTGGTCGACGTCGACCAGGATGGCGCGAGCGCGATCCACGGCGTACCGGCCGAGTGGGGTGGGCGTGACCCCGGTCCGCGAGCGTTCGAAGAGTTCGCCACCGAAGGCGGACTCGATCCGCTTCAGCTGCGCGGTCAGGCTCGGCTGGCTGACCTTGAGCCAGCGGGCAGCCCTACCGACGGAACCCGCTTCTGCCACCAGGACCACCACCCGCAGGTGGCGCAGCTCGACGTTCATGCGTCGTGACCGTAGTCGAGGTGTGCGCTCAGCACACAGCGGACCCGTGTTGCGGTTTCATCACAGCCAGCAAACTTCCTGTAACGCCCGCCGCGAAATCACGATAAGTCACGTCGCCTCGAGAGTGATCGCCTCTCGGTAACCGAGCTTGCGTCCCGTCTTCAGCAAGGTCCGCTCGTAGATCCGGGCGCCGAGCCGGACGATCAGCACGGTCGCGACGAGCAGGATCGCGATCGCCAGCAACGGCTGCCACAGTGGGACGTCCTCGGTCAGCATCCGGCCGGGCATCGCCATCGACGACGCGATCGGGATGAAGGAGGCGATCTCCTTGGCCCCTCCCCCGGCGAAGGCGGAGAAGAAGAACGGCACCACCAGGATCATCTGACCGGGAAGCGTGGTCGACCCGAGATCCTCCTGCCGGCTCGCCAGCGAACCCGCCACCGCCCAGAGCCCGGCCAGGGCGACGAAGCCGAGCACGAAGAAGAGTACGAACCAGCCCGCCACCGGCGCGACCACCTTCAGGATGTCGCCCTGCCCGGTGGCCAGGAGCCCGATCAGCGACGCGCCGCCGATCACCACGATCTGGGTCAGCGCGAGCACGGTGTTGCCGATCACCTTGCCCCACAGCAGCGCCCGGATCGGGATCGCGGCGGCCAGGATCTCGACCACCCGGCTCTCCTTCTCCTGCACGACGCTCTGCGCGATCATCATGCCGAAGCCCAGCGCGGTCATGTAGAAGACGAGCGCGAGCCCGACGCTGACGAAGTCGGCGAGGCCCCCGGACAACGGCCCCGGTTTCAGCAGCTTCTCCTGCACCTGGGTGTTCGCGTGCAGTTCCTCGGGCGTCAGCCCCTTCTTCGAGGCGTTCTGCTCCATGCCGATGGTGCCGACCGCCTCGCGCACGATCGCCTGCAGGTCGCTGTCGACCTTCTCCTTGCCCACAAGGACGTACCCGTCCGAGCCCGGTAGCAGTGCCGCCTTCACGTCACCGTCGTCGACCAGCCGCTCGGCCGCGTCGACATCCGCCGTACGGCTGACTTCGTAGCTGTCGCCACCCTTGATCGCGTCGGCCGCCTGGACCACCTTCGCGCCTGCGTCGTCCAGTACGGCGATCTTGTCGGGGCCACCGTGACCCGCCACCAGCGCAGGAATCAGTACGGCGGCCAGCACCAGGAGCAGCAGGAATCCGGTCGAACCGAGGAACGTCTTGTCCCGCAGTTTGGTACTGATCTCGCGATGCGCCACCAGCTGCCACGGCCGGGTCAGGTTCATGGTCGGGTTGTTCATCGGGTCGCCTCCCGGAAGACGTCAGCCAGCGCGACCCGTTCGGGTGCGAACTCCAGTACCTGCCCACGACTCATCGCTTCGGCCAGAATCTGTTGCTCCTGGCCCCTTTCCTCGACATCGAACAACGCCGTCGCGCCGGCCACATCGCGCACCGTGATCCCCCGTACGTCGCGCAGCCAGCCGGCGTCGCCGTCCACGACCAGCCGGTACGTCGTACCTGGGCCGGCCGCGAGTTCCGCAACGGGGCCCGCGGCAACCACTTTGCCGCGGGACAGCACCACCAGGTCGTCGCAGAGCCGCTCGACCAGCTCGAGTTGGTGGCTGGAGAACAGCACCGGCACCTCTGGGGTGACCTCGTCGCGGAGCAGGTCCACCATCGCGTCGACGGCGAGCGGATCCAGTCCGCTGAACGGCTCGTCGAGGACCAACGCGATCGGTTCGTGCACCAGCGCTGCGGCGATCTGGACGCGTTGCTGATTACCCAGCGAGAGCGTCTCGAGCACATCGCCGGACCGCTCGCCCAGGCCGAGCCGGCCGAGGATCTTGTCGGTCCGTTCGGCCGCGCGCAGCTCGTCGAGCCCGTGCAGGCGGCCGAAGAACACCAGCTGGTCGCGGATCTTCATCTTCGGGTACAGCCCGCGCTCTTCCGGCATGTACCCGAAGTCGCGGCGCACCGCGGGAGTCAGCGGCGCCCCGTGCCAGCTCACCGAACCGGCCGTCGCGGCCAGCACCCCGAGGATGATCCGCATCGTCGTCGTCTTGCCGGCCCCGTTCGCGCCGACGAACCCGGTCATCCGGCCGGGTCGTACGTCGAAGGTGACGTCGTCCAGCGCGAGGTGATCACCGAACCGCCGGGTCAGCCCAGCAACGCTCAGCATCGTCCACCGTTCCTCTGCTCCAGCGGTTCCGGACACGTCCGGACACTCCCGTTCGGAAGTGCCTCCAACGCTAGTCATCGCGATCCCCGCATACATCGGTCCGCAGTTTGACCCGCCAGATCAACCCCAGGGTGGACCACTCCACCCAGCACGTACCGCAAACGCAGCAGCCCGTACTACGGGCGCCTACGCGCCGACGCCCGCCACCGGGCACTCCGCAGTACGGGCCAACGGCAACCATCAGGCCAGGCAGAACCACCGGCCCAGGCAGAATCCATCGGGCTAGGCAGACTGGTCATCGCCCGGTATGACGAGGCCGCATTCGTAGGCGAAGACGACCGCCTGGACGCGGTCGCGCAGACCGAGTTTGAGCAGCACCCGGGAGACGTGGGTCTTGACCGTCGCCTCGCCCACGAAGAGCGAGTTCGCGATCTCCGTATTCGTCAGACCGCGGGCGATCAGCCCGAGCACCTCCCGCTCCCGATCGGTCAGATCCGCCACCAGATCCGGCCGGTAGACGCGCTCACCACCACCCGTGAACCGCTTGATCACCCGCTGCGTCACCTCCGGCGCGAGCAACGCATGACCGGAATGGACCACCTGGATCGCCTCGACCAGATCCTCCGGCGCGGTGTTCTTCAGCAAGAACCCACTCGCTCCGGCACCGAGCGACTCGAAGAGATAGTCGTCCCGGTCGAACGTCGTCAGGATGATCACCTTCCCGGCGTCGGCGGCGACGATCCGCTGGGTCGCGGCGATCCCGTCCAGGCCGGGCATCTGGACGTCCATCAGTACGACGTCCGGGCGCAGCTGCTCGGCGAGCTGGACCGCCTTCTCGCCGTCGGCGGCCTCGCCGACCACCTCGATGTCGGGCTCGACGGACAGGATCATCCGGAACCCCGCCCGGACCAGATCCTGGTCGTCCACCAGCAGCACCCGCATCGGGGCCGTCTCAGTCATGCCTTCTCCTCGACATCAGTTACATCCTCAACAGACGCTGGTTGGAGCGGGATCCGGGCCCGGACCCGGAAGCCGCCGACCGGCCGCGGCCCGATCTCGCTCTCCCCGCCGAGCAGCCCGACCCGCTCGCGGATCCCGACATGGCCCAGCCGGCTCCCGACCGGCGCGTGTTTCGGCCGCCCGTCGTCGATCACCTCGACCTCGACCGCGGTGTCGCCGATGTACCGCAAGGTGACATGCGCGCTCCGCGCCGTCGAGTGCCGCCGGACGTTGGTCAGCGCCTCCTGGGCGATCCGGTAGACCGATACCGAGATCGTCTCCGGCAGCTGCACCGGCCGCCCGATCTGGTGGAACCCGACCTCGAGCCCTTCTCCCCCGACCGTCGCGACCAACGCCGGCAGCCGGTCCGCACCCGCCTGGGGCTCCTTCGCGCTCGGCGTACCGATCTCGTCGTCCAGATCCGGATCGGCCGCGCGGAGCATGCCGAGCAGCTGGCGCATCTCGTTGACCGCCGTCCGGCTGGAGTTCTCGATCACCGCCAGAGCATTCTTCGCCGCCGACGGATCCTTCTCCATCACGCGCCGAGCACCACCGGCCTGTACGCCGATGCTGCTGATGTGGTGAGCCACGACGTCATGCAGTTCGCGGGAGATCCGGAGCCGCTCGTCGATCACTGCGCGCCGGGCGTTCGCCTGCTGCTGAGCAGCGAGCTCGGCTGCTTGGTGCTCGAGTTCATAGCGCTGCCGGGCAGCTGCCCACGCAGTACGGCCCCAGAAGAAGGCACCGAAGAAGTAGAGAACGTTCAAAGCGATAGCAAGCAGTACATAGGACACGTACGGCGACAGCACGCCCTGCTTGGTGCCCTTGATGGTGTCGTGCTGCAGTGCCTGGACGAAGCCGTAGATGAGCCAACAGAACATCCCGACGAAGACCACGATCATGGTCAGCTTCATCCGGCGCCGGTCCTTCGACCACGCGGCCGCGGCGTACAGAGCCATGAACTGGGAGGCCTGCGTCACCAGGTTGCCGCCGAACGCCCACGGCACCCGCTCGCCCGCAGTGAAGAACAGCAATGACACGGCGAGCAACACGGTCAGCGGGAAACGGCGCCGGAAGCACAGCGGCAGGGCGACAGCAGCACTGAGTACATAGGCCTCGACGCCACCAATGCCGAGATCGACTGCCGCCGGGGACGACCCGCGCGCCAGCTCGGTGCCGAGCAGACCGGCCACCGCCATCCCGAGTCCAAGCAGCAGATCGTGCCGCTGCTCACGCTTGGACGGCCCGGGCCGCAACCACTCAGTGGCCGGTACGCCGTGCGCCGGCGGGGTGCCTGGCTGGGAAACAGCCGCGCCACCGGTCGCAGCGGCCGCCGGGAGGGAGGTGGACATGGTTGACCAGCCTACGGGTGACAGCTCCTGTCCGGTGATTGGCTCCTGTCCGGCGCCGCGTACTCTGGTGGGCGTGACGATCGCCCCAGAAGGACGGAAGCTACTCAGGCTCGAGGTGCGCAACGCGGAGACCCCGATCGAGCGCAAACCCGAGTGGATCAAGACGCGCGCCAAGATGGGCCCGGAGTACACCAAGCTGCAGAAGCTGGTGAAGTCCGAGGACCTGCACACGGTGTGTCAGGAAGCTGGCTGCCCGAACATCTTCGAGTGTTGGGAAGACCGCGAGGCCACCTTCCTGATCGGCGGCGACCAGTGCACCCGGCGCTGTGACTTCTGCCAGATCGACACCGGCAAGCCCGAGGCGCTGGACCGCGACGAGCCGCGCCGGGTCGCCGAGTCCGTGGTGAAGATGGGCCTGCGGTACGCCACCGTGACCGGCGTCGCCCGTGACGACCTGGCGGACGGCGGAGCCTGGCTGTACGCCGAGACGATCCGCCAGATCCACGCCCTCAACCCGGGTACCGGCGTCGAGATGCTTGCTCCCGACTTCAACGCCGTACCGGAGCAGCTGGCCGAGGTCTTCTCGTCCCGCCCCGAGGTGTTCGCGCACAACGTCGAGACGGTGCCGCGGATCTTCCGCCGGATCCGGCCCGGCTTCCGCTACGAGCGGTCGCTGGACGTGATCACCCAGGCCCGCGACTACGGACTGGTCACCAAGTCGAACCTGATCCTCGGGATGGGCGAGACCCGCGAGGAGGTCAGCCAGGCGCTGACCGACCTGCACGAGGCCGGTTGCGAGATCATCACCATCACGCAGTACCTGCGTCCGTCGGTGCGGCACCACCCGGTCGAGCGGTGGGTCCGGCCGGAGGAGTTCGTCGAGATGAAGGAGGAGGCCGAGGAGATCGGCTTCGCCGGAGTCATGTCCGGGCCGCTCGTGCGTTCGTCGTACCGGGCCGGTCGGCTGTACCGTCAGGCTGTGGAGTCGCGGATGACCTCCGCAACGACCGATGCTTAGGTTTTCGCTGAACAACGGACAAAGGTAGAGATGGCCAAGAACGACGCTCCCGCCGAGAAGACCAGCCGGCTCAAGCAGATCCGGTCGGCGTACCAGCTGACCAAGAAGTCGGACCCGAAGATCGGGCTGATCCTCGCCGGGATCTTCCTCGGTGTCGCCGGGATCTTCGCGGTGGTCGGCGTGCTGACCGGCCACCTGCTCGTGCTGCTGCCGCTCGGCGTCGCGCTCGGCCTGCTGGCCGCCACGATCGTCTTCGGCCGCCGGGTCGAGAAGGCGGCGTACAGCCAGATCGAGGGCCAGGCCGGTGCCGCCGCCTCCGCGCTGCAGACCCTGCGCCGCGGCTGGAACGTCACCCCGGCCGTCGCGGTCACCAAGAACGCCGACATCGTGCACCGGGTGGTCGGCCGGCCCGGCATCGTCCTGGTCGGCGAGGGCCAGCCGAGCCGGGTGAAGAACCTGCTGTCGGCCGAGGGCAAGAAGCACACCCGGGTCGCCGGTGGCGCGCCGGTGATCCAGCTCGTCGCCGGCAAGGGCGAGGGCGAGATCGACATCCGCAAGCTCACCAAGCACGTGATGAAGCTGCCGGCCGCGCTGCAGCCGTCGGAGATCACCGACCTGCTCCAGCGGCTGAAGGCGCTCGACGCCGTCCGGCCGCAGGTGCCGATGCCGAAGGGCCCGGTGCCGACCAGCCTCAAGGGCGCCCGGCAGGCCATGAAGGGCCGCTGAGCCGACTTTGACCGGCCCCGTCGATCTCGCATCGGCGGGGCCGCAGCTTTGTAACCGATCGCTCCCGGCGGCGTTCTCTAGGAGTGAGGGTATTTCTGTGTCTGGTGTCGCACTCGTCGAGTGTCCGGCTCAGGACACTGCAGGCCGATCGGCCATAGAGTGCCGCCAGGACAGAACGAGTGGTGGGGGGTAGGTGGAGATGACGGATCTGATGACGGCTGTCCATGAACCGGTGGCCGAGACGTGGCCGACGCTGGTCCGGCCACGCTCGAACCCGGTCCGCCGGGTCGGTGCGCTGGCCGCGATCCGGATGATCGCCAAGGACCTGCCGGCCACGATCCACCTGGACAACAAGTCGTACGGGCTGGGCGGACCCGCGATGCGGGTGCACCGTAGCGCCGCGTTCCTGGACCGGCTCGGTCAGGACGCCGGGTCCGGGTTCGGCGAGGCCTATCTGGCCGGCGACTGGGACCCCGAGCCGGGGACCGACCTGGCCGACCTGCTTGTTCCGTTCGCCGAGCGGTTCAGCAACGACGAGACCCGGCATCTGCTGCCGAAGTGGGCGCAGTCACTGCGCTGGCTGGTGACTCGGACCCAGCCCGGCGAGCAGGAGAACGACCGCGCGGGTGCCCGGGAGAACGTCAGCCGGCATTACGACCTGAGCAACGCGATGTTCGGGGAGTTTCTGGATCCGACTCTGACGTATTCGGCGGCCTTGTTCGGTCCTTCGGCCTTGGAGAATCTTGGCTCCGCGTCGTACGACGAACTCTCACCGGCGCAACTGCGGAAGCTGGACTCGATCCTGGATGCTGCCGGAGTGGTCGCGGGGTCGCGGGTGCTGGACATCGGATGTGGATGGGCGAGCCTGGCGATCCGGGCTGCTCAGCGAGGCGCTTGGGTGACTGCGATCACGATCGCCTCCCAGCAGGCTCTGCTTGCTCAGCGGCGGATCGCCGATGCTGGGGTGAGCGACCGGGTGCAGGTGGCTCTGCGGGACTATCGCGATCAGATCGGCGAGTTCGATGCAGTGCTGAGTGTCGAGATGATCGAGGCGGTCGGCGAGAAGTACTGGCCGGTGTACTTCGACGCGATCGAGCGTCGGCTCGCGCCGGGCGGGGTCGCCGTTGTGCAGGCGATCGTGATGCCGCACGAGCGGATGCTTGCCACCCGCAACACGTTCACCTGGGTGCAGAAGTACATCTTCCCGGGCGGTCTGCTGCCGTCCGTACACGCGATCCAGCAGGTCACCGCGCAGCACACCGGTCTCAAGGCCGACGTACTACGTCACCTCGGCGGCGACTACGCCCGCACTCTCCGCATCTGGCGCAACCGCTTCATCGACCAATGGCCGAACATCGAGGCCCTCGGCTTCGACCACACCTTCCGCCGCATGTGGGAGTTCTACCTCGCCTACTCCGAAGCCGGCTTCCGAGCCGGCTACTTGGACGACGTCCAACTCCTCCTCACCAAACGCTAGCCCGTACGGGGAGAAGCACCCGGAGAGGAAGTAGCCACGCAAGGAGGCGAAAGCGGCCCGGGCGGAGGTGGTGTACCGACGGACATGAGGTGTCCGCTCTCGGGGGCAACGGCTACCAGTATCTCGACCTGACCGCGCTCGGCCGGCAGGAGATCTGGGAGGCCACGCCGAACCCCTCGGTCTTCAGGTCGGCGGACCGAATATGCGGGCGCCTGATCGGTACGACGTCTAGGGTCGGGAGCAGACGTCGACTCCGTGAGGTGGAAATGAGCAGCAGTGCCGATCGACTGGTGAGCTTTGCCGATCTGGTGGTCCGGGTGGGGGTGAACGTGCAGCCGGGACAGGGGGTGCTGATCGGCGCCGACATCGCCCAGCTGGAGGTGGCGCGGGCCGTTGTGGAGCAGGCGTACGCCGCAGGTGCCGGCTGGGTGGAGGTCGAGTGGACCGACGGACCGATCCGGCGTTCGCAACTCACCCATGGGAGCCTCGAGTCGCTGACCAAGGACCGGCCCTGGGCCCTGCAGCGCACGGCCGAGTGGGCCGATGAGGGCATAGCCACGATCGCGCTGGTCGGCCAGCCTGACTCGTCCCTGTTCGCGGGCGTCGACCCCGCGAAGCTGACGGCCGTCCGCAAGGGCGAACAGACCGCCCGGCGGCAGGCCGTGATGACCAACCGGTGGCGGTGGACCGTCGTCGCGGCGCCCAACCCGGGCTGGGCCGCGCAGGTCTATGGCGAACCGGACGTCGAGCGACTCTGGACCGCCGTCAGCAAGGCGATGCGGCTCGACGAGGCTGATCCGGTAGCCGCCTGGCGCGATCGCGCGGCGGTGCTGGGTGCCCGGGCCAAGGCTCTCGACGCGTTGGAGGTCAGCGAGCTCACGTACTCCGGCGACGGAACGGACCTGACCGTCGGCCTGATCCCCGGCTGCCGGTGGACCGGCGGATCGGTCACCGACCCGGCCGGCGTCACCTACATGCCGAACATCCCGACCGAAGAGGTCTTCACCAGCCCGGACCGCCGCCGCGCCGACGGCGTACTGCGGGTCACCAAGCCGGTCGTGATCGCCGGGCAGCTCGTCGAAGGTCTCCGGCTCACGCTCGAAGGCGGCCGGATCACCGAGGTCACCGCCGACACCGGCGCCGAAGTGGCTCGGGCCCAGCTCGACAGCGACGAAGGCGCGCGCAGTCTCGGCGAGGTCGCGCTGGTCGACAAGGAGTCGCGGATCGCGCAGGCCGACACCGTCTTCCACAACACGCTGTTCGACGAGAACGCCGGCTGCCACGTCGCCTGGGGGCAGAGCTTCCCGTTCACGATTCCGGACTGGCAGGACCTGAGCGCCGACGAACGGTTCGAAGCCGGCCTCAACACCGCCACCGTCCACACCGACGTGGTCGTCGGCGGCGACGGCCTGACCGTCACCGCCACCACCCCCACCGGCAAAATCCCGATCCTCATCGACGACGAATGGGTCCTCGCCTGACCGAAGAGTGGGCGCGCAGGCTCGCCCAGGGCGAACCCCTTGGACGAGCTTGCGGTGAGTTTTGGTTCTACGAGGCAATGGGCACCGCTCACTTTCGGCGCCCTGACCGCCGTCCGGACCCTTCCCGCTCCGACCGGCGGCTGAACCTCCAGAGCACCCGCGCCTTCGGGCTCGGGCATCGTTGGTGTTCAGCGGGGCTGGGTACAGGTAGCGAGGACGAACAGGAGGTTTCCCCATGAGTACCAGTCAGGTCAATCCAATGCCGTTCGACGGCCCAAAGCGTGATTCGACCGATCAGGACGAGGTGAATCCGAACTCCGCCGAAGACAGTCCCCTGGCGGAAACCGGTCTACCGGACGCCGACGAGGACCCCAACGACCAACTCCCCCGCGACTGACTGCGGTGCTGCCAACCTGGTGCCTTAGGAGATAGCGCCTCCCCGAGCCGAACAGCCCGTACGACGTGCGTCGGCCGGGCTACCGGCGTACGACGATTGTTTGTGCTGCCTTGTCGTGCAGGCCACGGCGGTCGCGGTCGTAGACGACGGCCGGGATGACCAAGGAGAGCAGCAGCGCGCGGATCGCTCCGCCGAGCAGGCCGACCTGCGCGGCGTACCCGCTGCCGCCCGGCTGGGTGCGGATCACGCGCAGCCCGAGCAACCGGTGACCGATGGTGCCCCCGCCGAGACCGGTCAGGATCGCGGACATCGCGAAGAAGGTGACCAGCTGCGCGGTCCGGAAGTCATTGCCACCGGCCCACATCGGTTTGCCGGTGACGGCCGACGCGATCAGGCCGGCGATCAGCCAGTCGGCGAACAGCGCGACCACTCTGCGTCCCCAGCCGGCCACCGAGCCCGATCCCAGCTCGGGCAGCCCCAGCCGGCTGCCCGGATACCGGAACTCCTCGGTGGGTCCTGCCCCGGATTGCGCGGATGATGCCATGATGCAACCTTAGTGCTCACCGAAACGGGCACGAACTGTGCGGCCGGGGTTCTCACTACCCCCGTGCCGTCGCCAGTGGGTCAGCGCGGACCACGCTGGGCGTAACATCCGCGAAACATTGGGGTCACGGCCGAGTAATCGGCAGGGCCTACGTTCAGAACAATCTCTGAGCCACCCCGAGGAGTACGTATGTTTTCCAGCGCTGAGGAGCTGCTCGCCTACGTCAAGGACGAGGGCATCGCGTTCATCGATGTCCGGTTCTGTGACCTGCCGGGCATCATGCAGCACTTCACCGTCCCGGTGTCGTCATTCGGTCCCGAGGTCTTCGAGGACGGCCTGCAGTTCGACGGTTCGTCGATCCGCGGCTTCCAGCAGATCCACGAGTCGGACATGTCACTGCTGCCCGACCCGACCACGGCCTACGTCGACCCGTTCCGCCGGGACAAGACGCTGATCGTCAACTTCTTCGTGCACGACCCGCTGACCGGCGAGGCCTACAGCCGGGACCCGCGGAACATCGCCCGCAAGGCGCAGGAGTACCTGAAGTCGACCGGCATCGCCGACACCGCCTTCTTCGCGCCCGAGGCCGAGTTCTACGTCTTCGACGACGTGCGGTTCGAGACCAAGCAGAACGAGAGCTACTACCACATCGACTCCGTGGCCGGCGCCTGGAACACCGGCCGGGTCGAGGAGGGTGGTAACCGTGGCTACAAGGTCCGCTACAAGGGTGGCTACTTCCCCGCGCCGCCGGTCGACCACTTCGCCGACCTGCGCAACGACATCACCAAGCACCTCGAGGCCAGCGGCCTGACCGTCGAGCGGGCGCACCACGAGGTCGGTACGGCGGGGCAGGCGGAGATCAACTACCGCTTCGACACGCTGCTGACCGCGGCCGACGACCTGATGAAGTTCAAGTACATCGTCAAGAACACCGCCTGGGACGCCGGCAAGACCGCGACGTTCATGCCGAAGCCGATCTTCGGTGACAACGGCTCGGGCATGCACTGCCACCAGTCGCTGTGGAGCGACGGCAACCCGCTGTTCTACGACGAGTCCGGGTACGGCGGCCTGTCGGACGTCGCCCGCTGGTACATCGGCGGCATCCTGAAGCACGCCCCGTCGCTGCTGGCCTTCACCAACCCGACGGTGAACTCCTACCACCGCCTGGTGCCGGGCTTCGAGGCGCCGGTCAACCTGGTCTACTCGCAGCGCAACCGCTCGGCCTGCATCCGGATCCCGATCACCGGGTCGAACCCGAAGGCGAAGCGGATCGAGTTCCGTTGCCCCGACCCGTCGTCGAACCCGTACCTGGCCTTCTCGGCCCAGTTGCTGGCCGGCATCGACGGTATCCGCAACAAGATCGAGCCCGCGGACCCGATCGACAAGGACCTGTACGAGCTGCCGCCGGAGGAGCACAAGTCGGTGGCCCAGGTGCCGACCTCGCTGCCGGCCGTGATCGACTCGCTCGAGGCCGACCACGACTTCCTCCTCGAGGGCGACGTGTTCACCGGCGACCTGATCGAGACCTGGATCGACTTCAAGCGCGAGAACGAGATCGCCCCGATCCAGCTCCGCCCCCACCCGCACGAGTTCGAGCTCTACTACGACGTCTAAGCAGTACTAGACAATCCACCCGAGTCGCTGGCAGTAACGGCGGCTCGGGTGGATTTGTTTTGTCAGCGGGCGCCGAGTGCGGCTCCTACTTCGGCCAGGCGGTCGGTGTAGACCTTGGCCATCCGGCCGTCCTTGCTGGGGCCGACGTGATCGAGCTCGTTCGGTCAGGCGGTGGTGAGGTCTAGGGCTAGGCAGTTTGCGACGGCTAGGGGTTGGGTGTCGGGGAGGCGGGCTACCAGTACGCTGTGGGCTTGTTCGAAGGGGATGGGGCCGTGGCCCAGTAGTCGGACGGCGGAGACGGTCTCGTGGTCGGCGAGGCTTCGGATGACCGCGCGGCCGTCTTCCGGCCAGGCCAGCTGGAAGGCGTACAGGGTGTCGTCCTTGCGGGTGAAGCGGTAGTCGGAGCTGGTCCACTGCACCCGGTCCTCGGTGAAGCCACGGATGACGACGCCCGATGGCCCTTCGCCGAAGACGCGGAAAGGTCTGGTGCCGTAGATGCCTTCACCTCCTACGCGCATCCAGGCACCGAGGTCGTCGAGCAACTGCGAGCATTCGTCGTCGAGCGAACCGTCCGGCAGCTGTGGCACGTTGAGCAACAGGTTGCCGTTCTTCGACACGATGTCGACGAGCAGCTCGATCACATGTCCTGAAGTCTTGTAGACGTCGCGGACGTTGTAGAACCAGTCGCCGACCGAGGTGTCGGTCTGCCACGGCAGAGCATGGATGCCGGGCGTCTGACTCCGCTCGATGTCCATCACGCCGACCCGGCTCACCTCGGGCCGGCGATCCTTCTGCTGATAGACGGCCTGATTCGTTCCATGAAGACGCTGACTCGTGTTGTAGAGCTGGGTCACCGCTCGCAGCCCCGGTGTATACCCGAGCTCACCGAACGGCAGCGCGCCGTCGGAGTACAGCAGGTCGGGCTGGTAGCGATCGATCATCTCGGTCACCGCCGCGAGCCAGTAATCGTGCCAGCCGGGATCGTCGCAGTACCACGGGTCCGGAACCTCCGTGTCCACTTCCGGGAGGTATCGGCTGTTGTCGAGGTAGAGATCCCGGTCGGCCGGATCGTTCCCGTCGTACGGCACACCGGCGTACGGGCCGTGTTTGTCGCTCCCCTTGTTGACCGCCAGCCAGCCCAAGGCCGCGCCGAGGTGCTCGGTGATCCCGAACGGCAGCCCGCGCTGGTCGGCGGCGGCCTTCCATAACCCCACGATGTCCTTGCCCGGCCCGACCTTCACCGAGTTCCACGGGTTCAGCGACGACTCGTAGTTGAAGAAGTTGTCGTGATGCACGGCCTGCGCGACGAAGTACCGGGCACCCGCGGCGACGAAGCGGTCCATCAGAGCATCCGGATCGAACCGCTCCGCCTTCCATTGCCGGGCGATGTCCTTGTAGCCGACTTGGGAGGGGTGGCCGTACGTCCGCAGGTGATACCGGTACTGGTCGGACCCCTCCCGATACATGTTGCGCGCGTACCAGTCGCCGTACCGGGGCACCGATTGCGGGCCCCAGTGCGACCAGATGCCGAGCTTCGCGTCCCGGAACCAGTCCGGGCACGCGAAGCCTCCCAGCGACTCGAAAGTCGCCTCGAATGCCTGCATCGATTGCTCCCCCACTACTTCGGGATCTTGTCGTAGGCGGTCTGCTGGATCTCCAGGTAGCGCTTCAGGCCGAGGCCGTCGAGTCCCTTGACGTAGGCGTCCCAGTCGCTGTCGATGTTCTTCGAGCCGGTGATGAACTGGAGTGCGTTCTGCTGGACGTAGTTCTCGAGGTTGGTTTGCAGTGTCGCGACCTCGCTCGCCAGGGACGGGTCGATCCACACCTTCCAGAACGGGTAGATCTGCGCCTTGTCCTCGTGGCCGGCATACAACTTCGTTGCGTCGAACAGCTTGCGTTCGTACCCCGCCTGCGAGGTGGCGTCGGTGTCGATGACCTCGGAGTTGCGGTACTTCGCGGTGTTGTTGTACTGCGCCAGCGCACCCCAACCGCTGTTCCGCGGTTTCGACCCGGGCTTCAGGGGAATCTGCTTGAAACTCGGCTTCAGCGACTTGTCGAGCGCCACATCGCCGGGACCGGGTTTGGTCCAGGCCTTGCCCTCCGAGCCGAACTGGCCGTTGTTCTGTCCCTCATCGGTGAAGATGTAGTCGAGCATCTTGATCGCCTGGATCTGCTTCTCCGGTGTGGCCTTCGACGTCAGCACGAACGTGGCGCCGGGAATGCTCGGGAAGACGTAGCTGGCGTAGTTCGCGCCATTCGGACCGGTCAGCGGCGGTACCGCGTCGTACTGCTTGTCCCGCCCGTCCGCCGAACCAATGGTGACGAAGATGCCCGAGTGCATGACGGTGCCCGAGCCGAGGATGACCGAGCCGCCGTGGTTGCCCTGCTGCTGCATCGCGTCCGGGTTCTGCGTGAAGGCGCCTTTGTCGATCAGGCCTTCCTTGTAGAGCGAGTTGATGTACCGCAGGCCTTCGCGCCAGCCGTCCTTGTTCGCCTGGACGTCGACCTTGCCGTTGTTGAGAACCAGTGTGGTGTTGTTGCCGCCGCTGTTGTTCTGCCCTTGCGGGTCGTAGATGAAGGCGTCCATCAGGTACGGGATGAGGCTGTCGCGGAGGTTCGCGCTGAGCGGGATCTCGTCGGCCTTGCCGTTGCCGTTCGGGTCCTGGGTCTTGAACGCCTGGAGCACCTTGCGCAGGTCCTCGGTGGTCTTCGGCTGCTCGAGGCCCAGCTTCTTCAGCCAGGCCGAGTTCATCCACAGCTTGTCCGGGTACGAACAGTGGAAGCAGTCGACCCACTGCGGCATCCCGTAGATCTTGCCGTCCGGCGCGGTCGCCATCGCCTTCCACTCGGGCGTGGAGTCCAGCGCCTTCTTGATGTTCGGCGCGTACTGGTCGATCAGCTGGTTCAGCGGTACGACGACGCCCTGCTTGCCGAGCTTGAGCAGCTCCGCGGTGGTGAACTGGTCGACCCACGGGATCAGCAGGTACAGATCGGGGTAGTCGCCGCTGGCCAGCGAGATCTGCCGCTTCTCCTTCGACGGACCGCCGTCGAACGTCGTGGTCTGCCACTTGATGGTGAGGTTGAACTTCTGCTTCATCAGCTTGGTGAAGTCGTTCGTGGCGAGGTTCGTGTCGGCCGACTGCGGCGCGAAGACGTTCAGCGTGACGTCGGGATTTCCGGTGATCGTCGGCAGCGGCTTACCCTGCTCGTTGTTCGAGCCGCCGCCACCGGAACAGGCCGCAAGCGCGAATGCCAGGAGACTGATGCCGGCGATCCCGGCACGCCTCGTCTTTCTGAACTGTACAGACATGAGGTCCCTCACAGGGTCGAGGTGATGCGGAAGATCAGCCCTTCACGGCGCCGATCAGGATTCCCTTGGTGAAGTAGCGGGCGACGAACGGATAGATCAGCAGGACCGGCACGCTCGCCACCACGATCAGCGAGTACTTGAGCAGGTCGGCCAATTGCTGGCGCTGGATGACCACGGAGGCATCGACCGCCCCACCGCCGGTCGTGTTCAGGATCAAGATGTTGCGCAGCACCAGCTGCAGCGGGAACAGATCCGGGTTCTTCAGATAGATCAGCGCGTCGAAGTACGAGTTCCACTGCATGATCGCGTACATCAGCGCGACCACCGCGATCATCGGTTTGGCCAGTGGGATCACCACCGACCACAGGAACCGCAGGTCGCCACAACCGTCCAGCTGCGCGGCCTCGACCAGCTCCTCCGGGATCGCCGTACGGAAGTAGGTGCGGGCGATGATGACCTGCCACACGCCGATCGCCTGCGGGATGATCAACGCCCACCTGGTATCCAGCAGACCGACGGACTGGACCACCAGGTACGTCGGGATCAGGCCGCCGGTGAACAGCATCGTGAACAAGATGAACGTCATCACGACATTGCGGCCGACCAGCGTGCGGCGCGACATCGGGTAGGCGATCGCGACCGTCATGGTGACGCTGACGATCGTCCCGACCACGGTGTAGAACAGCGAGTTCAGATAGCCCTGGACGATCTGCGGGTTGGCGAACACGGCCTGGTATCCGCGGAGCGAGAAGTCCACCGGCCAGAACAGCACCCGGCCTGACGTGACCGCCTCCGGGCTGCTGAACGAACTCGCCACGATGTACAGCAGCGGCAGCAGGACGACCGCCAGCAGCACCGCCAGCAACAGATAGACACAGAAGAGGAAGATGCGGTCCGTCCGCGGCTCGCGGATCCTCCGGGCCCGCGCCGCACGGCGCTCGAGCCTCTTCCCAGGCAACGTTCTCACTTCAGTCTGAGCGCTCATGACCACAGTCCGTTCCCGGTGATCCGTTTGGCGATCGTGTTGACTCCGAACAGCAGCACCAGGTTGATCACCGAGTTGAACAGCCCGATCGCGGTCGCCATGCTGAAGTCCGCGTTCAGCAGACCCGTCTTGTACACGTAGGTGGCGATGATCTCCGACTTGCTCAGGTTGAGCGGGTTCTGCAGCAGGAACGCCTTCTCGAAGCCGATCGCCATGATGTTGCCGACGGCAAGGACCAGGATGATCACCGCGGTCGGCATGATGCCCGGCAGATCCACGTGCCGGATCCGCTGCAACCTGCTGGCGCCGTCGATCTTGGCCGACTCGTGCAGCGCCGGGTCGATGCCGGACAACGCGGCCAGGTAGATCACCGCGGAGTACCCGGTCGTCTGCCAGACGTCGGACCACACGTAGATGTGCCGGAAGTAGTCCGGGTTGCCGAGGAAGTCGACCGCCGGTACGCCGAAGAGTCCGAGGCCCTCGTTGACGATGCCCAGCCGCGGCGACAGCACCAGGATCGTCATGGAGACGACGACCACCGTGGAGATGAAGTACGGCGCATACGTCACCATCTGCACCGTCTTCTTGAAGAAGCCGGTACGGATCTCGTTCAGCGCCAGGGCCAGGACGATCGCGAGCGGGAAGCTCGCCGCGACTGTGTAGACCGAGAGCACGAAGGTGTTCTTCACCAGGGTCCAGAACACCGGGTTGTGGAAGAACACTTCGAAGTTCTGCCAGCCGATCCACGGGCTCCCCCAGATGCCCTGGATCACGTTGTAGTCCTTGAAGGCGAGCACGGCGTTCGACATCGGGATGTACTTGAACACCACGAACCAGATCAGCGGGACGACCATCAGCAGATACAGGGTCCAGTGGCGCTGCAGACTCCGGCGCAGGCCGGCGACGGTGGTGCGTTCCCGCCGGCGGCGACGCGGCCGCGCCGGCGCTTCGCCGATCGGTGGCGGGATGGTGGTCGGGATTGCTGCCATCGGGGTCCTCCTCCCTGGGCGCCGTCAGCTCAAGCTGAGACGGTGGGTAGTGCCGGCGGTCAGCCGGACAGTGATCCGCTCGTCGCCGAAGCGGATGACCCGCTCCTGGTCGCGATCCGCGGCGAGTGCCAGGTCGATGCCGTCCGGCGACCAGGCGAGATCGGCGGAGACTCCGCCGCGGGCGCGCAGCCCGGTCACCCGGCCGGAGGGCCAGTCGTCCGGCACGGCAGGCATGATCTCGATCTCGCCGGTGTGGCTCTGCAGCAGCATCTCCGCGATGCCCGCCGTCGCTCCGAAGTTGCCGTCGATCTGGAACGGCGGGTGCGCGCAGAACAGATTCGGATACACGCCGGCGCCGCTGCCCACGTAGTCGGTCGAGGTGTCCTCGGCCGGCGACAGGAACGCGCGGACCAGGCGATGCGCCGCCGCGGCGTCCCGGAGCCGGGCCTGCAGGTTGATCTTCCAGGCCAGCGACCAGCCGGTGGCCTGATCGCCGCGCAGGTCGAGCGTTCGCGCGGCCGCGGCCGCGAGCGCCGGCGTACCTTCCGGGGTGATCGCGTCGCCGGGATGGAGGCCGACCAGGTGGGACATGTGCCGGTGGTGCGGGTCCTCCTCCGGCAGGTCCGCGGCCCATTCCTGGAGTTGCCCACGGCCACCGATCGGCGGTCCCGGGATCCGCTTGCGGGCCAGCAGGAGCCGGTCCACGAACGGATCGATCACGCCGAGCAGGCCGGCCGTCTGCGTGCATCGGTCGAACAGGTCCGCGATCAGCGACAGGTCCATCGTCGACGAGATCGTGACCGAGGCAGGCTTGCCGTCGTCGGCCAGATAGTCGTTCTCGGGTGACGTGGACGGCGACGTACCGAGAGTTCCGTCCGGCATTTCGACGAGCCAGTCGAGGCAGAACTCCGCAGCGCCCCGCAGTACAGGCCAGGAGCGGCCGAGGAAGTCCAGGTCGCCCGTGAACGCGTAGTGGTCCCACAGATGGCGAGCCAGCCACGCGCCGGCCATCGGCCAGTTCGACCAGCGCGGGTCGCCCTCCACAGGAAACGTCCAGCACCACGCGTCGGCGTTGTGGTGCGCCGTCCAGCCGCCGCAGCCGTACCGCTCCGCTGCCTGCTGTCCCGCCTCGGCGAGGTGCTCGAGATAGTCGAGCAACGGCTGATGGCACTCCGGCAGCGCGGTCGTCTCGGCCGGCCAGTAGTTCATCTCGGTGTTGATGTTGATCGTGAAGTTGCTGCTCCATGGCGGGCGCAGGATGTCGTTCCAGATGCCCTGCAAGGTCGTCGGCAAGCCACCCGGCCGGGAGCTCGCGATCATCAGATAGCGGCCGTAGTTGAAGATCAGCGCGGCCAGCGCGGGGTCGTCGCCGTGCCGGGTCAACCGCGCATCGGTCGGCAGCTCCGCGACGTCAGCCGGACCGGCCAGCTCGAGCGATGCGCGACGGAACAGCGCCTGGTGGTCCGCGACGTGCTCGGCCAGCAGTACGTCGTACTCGCGGTCCAGTGCCGCGACCACCCGCTCGTCGGCCGAAGCCCAGCATTCCTCCGCTGTCCGCGTCGGCACCGTCGAAGGCCCGTCGTACCCCGTGGCTGTCGAGAGAATCAGGGACAGCTCAGTCGCACCAGTCACGGTCAAGCCGGCTTCGTCTTCGTGCGACTCACCGTCGGTCCGCGCCCGCAGTGCGATCGCGGCGGCCATTCCGCGATCCGCGCCCTCGGAGTACCGGATCGGTTCTGGTACGTCGCGATGTGGCGGCGCCACGTCGGCCGGCGCCTGCAGCAGCAGCCCACCGACATGCGGCCGGGAGTGCAACTTGGATTCGAGTCGCGCCGTCACGCCGAGCGCGCCCGGCGTCGACCCGGTCAAGCGCACGACCAGCACCCCGGCGGGCGCGCTGACGAACACCTCCTGCCGGACGACGACTCCTCCGATCTCGTACTCCGTCACAGCCGTCGCCACGTCCAGATCGAGCTTTCGGCTGTACTGCGTGAGGCCTTCGGCCACCGGTGTGGACCCGTTGACCGTGATGTCGAGCAGCAGATCACCGAGTGGCATGAAGGCCTGCGAGTAGCCGGAATGGAATCCCCCGGCCAGCTCGTGCGCGCGCCGGATGTCACCCGCCGCCAGTGCCGCCCGAACCGCCTGGACGGCGTCCGCGCCGATCGCACCGAGCGGCTCCGAGAGCAGCCGTGCCGTCTCCGGACCGCCGGACCAGCAGGTCTCGTCGTTCAGCCCGATCCGGTCGTGGCCGACGCCGCCGAAGCACATCGCACCGATCCGCCCGTTGCCGAGCGGCAACGCTTCCAGCCAGCGATCGGCCGGGCGGTCGTAGTACAGGCGGTGTGTTCCGGGCCGGTCCGAGCTCACCAGGTTGCTCATGCCAGCATTCCTCCATCAAGAGGCGATTAATCCCATGTTTTGCCGGGATCGTAGCGCTCGCTGCGCTCATGATCCATACTGTGAGCCGAATTATCTGCTCAAACATCCCATCTATGAGCTGCTTGAGGGGTCTCATGCCACGCATCACGGCCGTGCACGTCACCGACGTCCGCTTCCCGACCTCGCTCACCCAGGACGGCTCGGACGCGATGAACAAGGACGGCGACTACTCCGCCGCCTATGTCGTCCTGCGCACCGACGACGAGGACCTGTGCGGCTACGGATTCACCTTCACGATCGGCCGCGGCAACGACCTCTGCGTCGCCGCCGCACAGCAGCGCGGCGCACCTCTGGTCGGCCGTGACGTGGACGAGCTCTGCGCCGATCTCGGCGCGGTCTACCGGGAGTTGCAGTCCGACACCCAGTTGCGATGGCTCGGCCCGGACAAGGGCGTCGTCCACCTCGCCCTCGCCGCGGTCATGAACGCCGTCTGGGACCTCGCGGCCCGGCGAGCCGGGCTGCCGCTGTGGCAGCTCCTGGCCGGGATGTCCCCCGAAGAGCTGGTCGCCGCCGCCGATCTGACCTATCTGTCCGACGTTTTCACCCCCGACCAGGTGATCGCCTTCCTGGCCGGCCGAGAAGGGGGCCGCAAGCAACGGATCGACGAGATCGCGGCCACCGGATACCCGTGCTACACCACCTCCGCGGGCTGGCTCGGGTACTCGGATGCCAAGCTCCGCAGGCTTTGCGAGGAAGCGGTTGCCGAGGGCTACCACCATGTGAAGCTCAAGGTCGGCGCCAACCTCGACGACGACATCCGGCGGTGCGGGATCGCCCGGGAGGTGCTCGGTCCCGAGGGAAAGCTGATGATCGACGCGAACCAGGTGTGGGACGTTCCGGAGGCGATCGACTGGGTCCGCGCCCTGGCCCGGTTCGACCCGCTCTGGATCGAGGAACCGACCAGCCCGGACGACATCCTCGGCCATGCGGCGATCCGGAAGGCGGTCGCCCCGATCGGGGTCGCGACCGGTGAGCACGGGATGAACCGGGTGCTCTTCAAGCAGCTGCTGCAGGCCGGCGCCATCGACTACTGCCAACTCGACGCGGCCCGGCTGGGCAGCATCAACGAGATCCTGGCGGTCTACCTGCTCGCCGCCTGGTACGACGTACCGGTGTGTCCGCACGCCGGCGGCGTCGGGCTCTGCGAACTCGTCCAGCACCTGGCGATCTTCGACTACGTCGCGGTCTCGGCGTCGCTCGAAGGGCGCGTGACGGAGTACGTCGACCATCTGCACGAGCACTTCACCGACCCGTGCATCGTCCGTGGCGGTGCCTATGTTCTCCCGGCCGCCGCCGGATACAGTGCCCAGATGCACGAAGACTCGGTCGACACCTTCACGTACCCGACGGGGTCGTACTGGGCGTCGCAGACCCTCGGACAACCAGTGCCGTGATCTCCCAGACGGACGTCGTCGTCCAGGGCATCCGGAACCTGATCGTCGAGGGCAAGCTCCGGCCGGGCGACCGGTTGCCGGTGGAGAAGGACCTCGCCGAGGCCCTCGGCGTGTCCAGGAACCCTTTACGGGAAGGGGTTCGCGCCCTGTCGGTGATGGGCGTGCTGGAGACCCGTCGTGGCGACGGCACCTATGTCACCACGCTCGACTCCTCGTTGCTGCTGGCCCCGATGGGGTTCGTCGTCGACCTGCACGATCGCAACGGCGCGCACCACCTGCACGCCGTACGACGGATCCTCGAAACCGAAGCGGCCGGGCAGGCGGCCAGGTCGATCGGTCCGGACGAGCTGGCCGAAGCCGACCGGATCCTGGCCCGGATCGAGGCCGAACTCACCAAGGACGCACCCGATCACGAGGCGATCATCGACGGCGACATCGCCTTCCACCAGGTCATCTCCAAAGCAGCCGGCAACCCCGTCCTCGCGGCGTTGATCGACGCGCTCGGCGGCCGGACGATCCGGGACCGGCTCTGGCGTTCGCTGAGCCAGCACGGCGCGGACGAGGCGACCCATGCCGAGCACCGCGCGATCCTGGCAGCCCTCACCGCCCACGACCCGGATCGGGCCCGCACCTACATGTCCGCCCACTTGTTCGCCGTCGAGGACTACCTCCACCAACGCCCACCCAGCGAAGAGGTCCTCCCGGGCTCTTAGCCGGCCACGGCGTACAGGTCGGCCGAGGAGCGGCCGGCCCGCCACAGCCGGGGCGACGGATCGAGCAGCCGGATGCAGGCGCCGGTGCGGTCGGCGAACACGGCGTACCAGCCGAGCGGCGTACGGACGGGTGCCATCAGCCAGTCCAGCCCAGGGTGTTCGGCGAAGAATTCGGCCACATCGCCGACGTCGTACACGCCGCCTGCGCCGAGCGCGCTCTCCGCGGGATCACGCACCAGCACGATCGTCGGATCCCCGTCGCGGGCACCGAGCATCGCGGTGTCGTCGTCGGGCCAGCCGAGCGGCTCGAGACCCAGACTCCGGTAGTAGTCCACGGTCGCTTCCAGGTGGTCGACCGGCCGGAGTTCGAACAGCAACTTCATCAGAGTCCCTCCTCCTGGGTTCGCCGGGCGGCGCCCGGCCGTTGGGTTCTGGTACGGCGGACCTCGTCGGCACGGTGACCCAGTTCGGAGATCCGGTCCGCGAGCCCCGGATGGTCGCGGACGAGCCGCGGTCCGGCGTCGGCCAGCGGGCCGAGCAGGGCCACGGAGTCGTTGTCGCCGAGCGCGTCGTGGATCCGGTCGACGCTGTCCTGGGTGGATCGGTCGAGCCCGTCCAGCGCACTGACCTGACCTGCGAGCCGCCGAAGGTCGGCAGCGTTGTCCCGCGCCCAGGAGGCGACGGCCCGCTCGCTGGCACGCCGGTCCCGGGCCGCCTGGACCCGCTGCTCTCCGGTCATCGCCGAGTCGGCCGACCGTGGACTGATCCGCAGATATCTCCGCTCGGCAGCCTGCCTGCTCGCCACCCCGAGCGCCGGCGCCAGCTGTGCCCAGCTGACGCCGGTCGCCCGGGCATGGTCGATCAAGATGGGTTCCCACTCGGCCAGTTGCTCCCGCACCGCCCGGAGCCGGGCCAGCGCCTCGAGCCATCGATCCCCGTCGCTGCCTTCGTCTCGGAGCGCGCCCGTGACGAAGGCCAGCGCGTCGGTTGTCTCATCCAGACCTGCGGGCGGCTCGGCTCGGTGCATAGGGGATCTCCTGGCTGTGGGATCGATCAGGCGTCGATCTGGCGAGCTTCGCTCTCCGAACCGGTGATGCTGATCTTGCGTGGCTTGGCCTGCGCGGCAACAGGAATCTTCACTGTCAGCACGCCGTTGTCGTACTCCGCGGAGATCTGCTGCGTGTCGAGGGTGTCGCCGAGGAACAGCTGCCGGGAGAACGCCCCCAGCGGCCGCTCGGCCACCTGCATCTCGACTCCTTCGGTGACCGCCGGCGGACGCCGTTCCGCCTTGACGGTCAGCACGTTGCGCTCGACGTCGAGCTCGATCGCGTCGCGCGGAATCCCCGGCAGGTCGAAGACCACCACGTACTCGTCGCCGGCCCGGTAGGCGTCCATCGGCATCGGGTTCGGTCGCGACCAGGTTCCGGCGGTCGAGCCACCGGTGAGCTGCTGAGCCAGCCGATCCAACTCGCGGAACGGGTCAGTGCGCATCAACATCGTTCCACCTCCAGACTCTCTTGATCGTCGGTGTCAACACGCAGGACTGTTCTAGCACGTCATCGAATGGATGACAAGTATGCGGTGTCATCCATTCGATGACATGTTTTCCGAGGGGTACCGACGAGTCATGGTGTCGGTGTGGAGAGCTACCGCTGAGATTCCGTCGTACGCCGCGTTGAGTGCCGATGAGGAAGCTGATGTGGTCGTGATCGGCGGCGGCTGGATCGGTCTGACCACGGCGTTGCTGCTCGCCCAGGACGGCGCCGACGTCGTACTGCTCGAAGGCGGCCGACTCGGTTCGAGGACCAGCGGGAACACCACCGGCAAGGTCACCTCCCAGCACGGCGCCATCTACGCCGACCTCATCGAACGCCACGGCGAAGACAAGGCCCGCCTGTACGCCGAAGCCAACCAGGCCGCCGTCGATCGGGTCGCGGAGCTCGCCGACTCCCTGGAGATCGACTGCGAGCTCACCCGCACCCCAGCTTTCGTCTACACCACGGACTCAGCCGAGAAGCTCAAGCGTGAGTCCGACGCAGCGACCTCCCTCGGCCTCCCGGCGCATCTCACCGATGGGCGAGAGGTCGGTGTGCCGGCGAGCGCGGCGGTGCGGTTCGACGACCAGGTGCAGCTCCACCCGGTGAAATATCTCGGCGGCCTTGCGGCAGCGCTGACTCGTCTCGGCGGCCGGATCTACGAGCAGACCAGGGTCGTCGACCTGGACGACTCTGTTGTGGCCGGCACCGAGAGCGGCCCACAGGTTCGTGCCCGGCACGCGGTCGTCGCGACCCTGCTGCCGTTCGGTCTCACCGGCGGCTACTTCGCCCGCACGCGACCGCAAGAGTCCCACGGCATCGCCGTCAGACTGCCGACCGAGGCACCGACCGGAATGGCGATCTCGATCGACTCCCCCGTCCGCTCCACCCGCCCCTGGCCCGGCGGCGGCCCGAACGGCCTGATCGTCGTCGGCGGCGGCCACGAGACCGGCACCGTCGAGGACACCGAGGCGATCTACCAAGGGCTGGCCGACTGGGTCAGCTCGACCTGGGACCATGCCATCCAGGCCGAACACCGCTGGTCGGCCCACGACTACAGCACCCCGGACCTGGTCCCGTACGTCGGCAAGTCACCCGGCCACAGCTCGATCCTGATCGCCACCGGGATGCACAAGTGGGGGCTGAGCAACGGAATGGTTGCCGCAGGCATCCTCTCCGACCTGATCGCCGATCGCCCCAACCGCTGGCACAGCCTGTACGACGCGCGCCGGATCGGCGACGCGCACGCTGTCGCGAAACTCCTCAAGGACAACCTCAAGGTCGGCAAAGACTTCGCCACCGGACACCTCAGCCGCGCCCTGCACACCGACAAGCCGGTCTGCACGCATGCCGGCTGTGCGCTCACCTGGAACAACGCCGACACCACTTGGGACTGCAGCTGCCACGGCTCCCGTTTCGCCGCCGACGGCGCCGTCCTCGACGGTCCCGCCACCAAGCCTCTCGATCTCAGCTGAGGGACCCGCGTTCGGATTCCGGGCAGCTGCGCACGGGCGGGAACGATTTGCCCATCGTGACTGCAAACTGAGATCACTGGCCGGCGCGTACTCCGGCCGCGAGGGGCCCTGATGGAGCGAATCGTGCTGGCGATGAAGGCAGTCGCGGAGACGTTGGGCTATCCGATCGAGCTCGACGAAGCGTTGAACCACATCACCCGAGGCGCAGCCGATGCCGTTCCCGGGATCGACCACGCCAGCATCTCGCTGACCGCCAGAGGCGGCCGGATCCAGACCCTGGCGCCGACGGACCGGGTCGCGGTCCTGCTCGACGAACTCCAGTACTGCCTCGGCCATGGTCCGTGTCTGGAGGCAGCCCTGCACGAACCGTGGGTGCAGGTCGACGACTTGGCCGAAGACACCCGCTGGCCGGCGTACGGGGCTCGCGCTGCGGCGGAGTACGGGATCCACTCCCAGCTGGCGTTCCAGTTCGACGCCGATCCGCACACCCGCGGCGCGTTGAACCTGTACGCCGCCCGGCCGTACGCCATCGACACGGACACCCGGCAGCTCGGCTCGATGTTCGCCCAGTTGGCCGCCGTCGCCCTCGGCTGGTCACGCCATGACAGCACCATCGGCAAAGCACTGCAGAGCCGCCAGCAGATCGGTCAGGCCGTCGGCATCGTGATGGAACGCTACGGGCTCGACTCTGACCGGGCGTTCTCGTTCCTGGTCCGAACCTCGCAGACCAGCAACACCAAACTCCACGACGTCGCCGCCGCCCTCATCACCCAAACAGCCAACCGCACAAGGTAGCGCCCCTCGGCTGATCGATTGCCGCTCAAGCGGGTACAGGACCTCTATGAAGGGACCACGGCCTACAGACGAGGTTTCCAGCCAGATCTGGAGATCGCTCTTCTTCACCGCGCTCGGCTTGACGATGACCCTCGCCGGCGTCCTCTCGCTAGCCACCGGCACCGGCTCCGTCGGTGTCGCGATCACCCTCTTGAGCGTCGGCGTTGTTCTGGTCGTGGGCGGCGCGTACCGCAGGCGGGGCCAACGGCCTTAGCGGTGTTTTGGTTGCCAGGTGCCGTGGGTGTAGAAGTCTGGGAACGGTCCGCCGGGTGCGACGGTGTGCGGTCGTCCGCCTGTCGCGGAGAGGATCCAGAGGCTGCGCGTGGTCGGCGTGACGGCGGTGACGACGAGGTGCTTGCCGTCCGGCGCATAGCGCGGTTGGGTCGCGCGCAGTTGTTCGGTCCGCAGGTTGGTGAGCTTCTGCATCCGCGTGCCATCGGGGTGGATCCGGTACAGGTTGGAGACTTGGCAGCACTGGAACTCCGCGAGCGGATACGTGGAGAACACGATCCAGCGGCCGTCCGGCGACCAGGTCGGCGATCCGGCGAACATCGCCGGATCGGTGAGCCGACGCTCGTCGGTGCCATCGGCGCGGATCGTGAAGACAGCCGTGCCGGTAGGACGACCGTCGACGTACGGGTCGCGCCAGTACGTCAGCCGCTTGCCGTCCGGTGACCACGTCGGGTTGTACTCGCGGTCGCACTCGGTGCCGCGGTTGCTGGTGATCTGACGCGCCGCGCCGGTACGCCGATCGCCGATCCACAGACTGCAGTCCGCCGGCAGCCCCTCGTCGCTGAACGGCCCTTGGTACCGGATGAACGCAACATGCCGGCCGTCAGGGGCATAGGCAGGCTCGTCGTCGCCGGCACACGGATCGTTGCACTGGAAGAGCTGCCGCGACTTGTGCTTGACCGAGTCGTATTCGTAGATCAGGTCGCCGTGCTCCGACCGCGAGATCAACGCGAGATAGCGCCCGTCCGGTGACCAGTCCGGCAACAGACGTTCCCCAGGAGCATCGGTGGCGACCTCATGGTTGCCGCTCCCATCCGGCCGGATGAGCCACACACCTTCCTGACCCGACCGGCTGGACTGATAAGCGATCCACTGCCCGTTCCCGGTCCGCGCTGCGTCCGCCGACGCCGCACTCGGAGCCGAGAGCAAACTCACCCCGACAACCAACCCCAGAACAACACCAAGCTTCTTCCGCATTGGGTCCTCCCCCGACTTCCCACATCGTAGGACTCAAGAACGCCTACCGGAAGAGACGAACGCCGGTGCTGCGAGTGCGACGATGGCGTGATGGACGAGCTCCCGACCGAACATCTGATGGTCAGCGACGCAGCCTGGTTCTTGTTGCTGCGCCGAGGGAGGTGAGCACCACGATCGCCGTCAGGCCGACGGTCAGCCAGCCGAGTCGGTAGTCGATCCCGCTGCCCTGACCGGCGATGGCGACGGTGGTCGCGACCATCGTCGCCGTACCGATCTGTGCGGCCGTATTCAGCAAGCCCGCAGCACTTCCCTCCTGCTCAGCCGGTACGGCGAGGCCGGAAGCGTACGCCGCTACTGCTCCCATTCCGTTGCCCAGACCAGCCAAGACCAAGCCGGCGACGAAAGCACCCGTCGCGGGAGAGAACCACGCTGCGGCAGCACCACCCACGATCAGCAGCAAGCCAAGAATCAACGGCCGGCGAGGACCCACCCGTGGCATCAACCGTCCCGCGACCGCCGCCGCAAGCACGACAGCCGCGCTGAACGGCAGGATCATCAAGCCCGCAGCAGCCGGCCCGAACCCCTTGTCCTCCTGGAGATAAACGGTGCCGACGACAACGAACGAACTGGTCGTAGCCGTAATACCGAAGGACCCGATCAGACCCCCCACGAAAGCCGGCCGCCACAAACCCTTCGGCACCAAGGGCGACGCCGTACGCCGCTCGCCCAGCACCAGCAACCCCGCCGCCACCAAACCCACGAGCCCCAGCCCGACCGGGATCGGCCACGCTTCCCCGACCGCGTTCGCAGCAGCGACGACCGCCCCGACCGTCGCCACCTGCAACACCACCGACCGCGGAGCGAAGCCGGCCGAAGTCCTCTCGGCCGATCGATCGGGTGGGATCACCCGCAGCAGTACGCCGATGAGGACGCCGGTGGCCACCAGGTTGCCCCAGAAGATCGCCCGCCAGCTCACCGCGGACGTGGTCAAGCCACCTACCAGGAGACCGGCCGCACCGGCCAGCCCGCCACAGGCGTTCCACGCTCCGAGAGCCCGATCCCGGGCGGTCTTGGTCGGACTGCCCCGGCTCAACAGCACCAGCGCGTTCGGCACCGAGATCGCGGCGGCCGCGCCCTGGATGCCACGCCCCGCGACCAGCAGGCCCATCACCGGAGCCGCTGCGGCGACGACCGAACCGATCGCGAAGATCACCAGCCCTGCCAGCAGCACCCGGCGAACTCCGAACCGATCGCCCAGCCGCGCGGCAAGCAGCAGCAGGCTGCTGAACCCGACCGCATAGACCGGCACCAGCAAGCCCGCCTGAGACAGCGATCCGCCCAGGTCGGCGAGCATCCGTGGCAACGCGGACACGACCACGGTCACGCCCATCACATCGACGAACTGGACCGCGCACAGCGCGACGAGCCGACCACGAGAACTCTCCATACCGTCGACGCTAATGTAACGGTTTTACACGTTCAAACCGTTAGCGTGTTGCCCTAGACTCGTCAGCATGAGCTGGCAGTGGCTGGAGGGCTACCCGTCCCTCGATTTCGCCAACACGGTCATCCGTCGCGGCTGGACCGAGCACGAAGCGGTGACCTCGGTCGACGACCTCGAGTCCTGGCTCGACGCGGCGGCCCTGCCCGCTCCGCGGCCCACCCAGGTCACGCAAGAGGATCTGGAAGCATTCCTCACCGTCCGCGACGCGGCCCTACGGCTCCTTCGCGAAGCCACCGGCCACGGCACCCGGCACGCTTCCGACGTACGGACACTCAACGAAGCCCTCCTCCGTACGCCGGAAGTGAAGGTTCTCGGTGACGACGCCGAGTCGACGGCCTCCCAGGTTGTCGGCCCCGCGTCCCCGTTCACGCTCCTGCTGGCGAGGCTCGCTGCCGAGGTGCGCGACGTACTGGCCGGCGCCCGCGACGACCTGGCTCTCTGCGACGCCCCGGGATGCGGTCAGCTCTTCTTCCGGCGTCGTACGAACCAGGCCTGGTGCGGTCCCGGCTGCGGCAATCGCGCCCGCGTGGCCCGCCATCACGCGACAACTTCCCAGTCCTAGTTCGGCGCCTCTTGACTGCCCTGTGACCTTGCCTTAACTTTTGTCGAAGCGCTTCGACAAGAGCGTTTTCGATGAGCGAAGCGGGTGGCGGCTACAGATGAAGTTCACGGACGGCTACTGGCAGCTGCGCCCAGGATTGACCCGGTTGCGCCCGGCGGCGGTAGAGAGTGTCGAAAGCACCGAGCGCTCGCTGGTCGTCTTCGCGCCGGCCAAGCAGATCATCGGCCGCGGCGACACGCTCAACCAGCCGCTGTTCACCGTCACCCTCAGCTCACCGGCCGCGGGCGTGATCGGTGTCCGGATCGAACACCACAGCGGCGGCCTGCACCCGCGGCCGGCCTTCCAGCTGACCAGCGACGACGACCATCCGGTGAAGGTGGAGGTCGACGAGGACACCGCCCGGCTGACCAGCGGTGACCTCACCGCGGTGGTCAAGCTCGACGGGCCCTGGGACCTGCGGTTCGAGCGCGACGGCCGGGTGCTGACCGATTCGTCGGCCCGCAGCATCGGGCAGATCACCGATCAGCAGGGCCGGCAGTACCTGCACGAGCAGCTCGCACTCGGCGTGGGCGAGACGGTTTACGGCCTTGGTGAACGATTCGGCCCGCTGGTGAAGAACGGCCAGGTCGTCGACATCTGGAACGCCGACGGCGGCACCTCGAGCGAGCAGGCGTACAAGAACGTTCCGTTCTACCTGACCAGCGCCGGGTACGGCGTACTGGTCGACACCCCGTCGCTGGTCTCCTTCGAGGTCGGCTCCGAGGTGGTCTCCCGCAACCAGTTCAGTGTCGAAGGACAAGCGCTCACGTACTACGTGATCGACGGCCCGACTCCGAAGGACGTCCTCCGCCGGTACACCGCTCTCACCGGCCGCCCCGCGCGCATCCCCGCTTGGTCAATGGGACTGTGGCTGTCCACGTCGTTCACCACCGACTACAACGAGCCGACCGTCACCAGCTTCGTCGACGGGATGGCCAGCCGCGACCTACCGCTCAGCGTCTTCCACTTCGACTGCTTCTGGATGCGCCAGTTCCACTGGTGCGACTTCCACTGGGATCCGGTGGCGTTCCCCGATCCCGGTGGGATGCTGCGGCGGTTGAGGGATCGCGGGCTGCGGATCAGTCTGTGGATCAACCCCTACATCGCCCAGCGGTCGGTACTCTTCGAGGAAGGCCGCAGTCTCGGCTACCTGCTGAAGCGGACCGACGGTTCGGTCTGGCAGTGGGATCTCTGGCAGGCCGGGATGGCGATCGTCGACTTCACGAACCCCGGCGCGACCGAGTGGTTCCGCTCCAAGCTGCAAGCACTGATCGACCTCGGCGTGGACTGTTTCAAGACCGACTTCGGCGAGCGCATCCCGACCGAGGACGTCGTCTGGCACGACGGCTCCGACCCGCAGCGGATGCACAACTACTACCCGCACCTCTACAACAAGGCCGTCTTCGATCTGCTGACGGACAACCGCGGCGAGGGCGACGCAGTACTGTTCGCGCGGTCGGCGACGGTCGGCGGACAGCAGTTCCCGGTGCACTGGGGCGGCGACTGCGAGTCGACCTTCGAGGCGATGGCGGAGTCGCTGCGCGGCGGTCTGTCGCTGGCCTCCTCCGGCTTCGGCTACTGGAGCCACGACATCGGCGGCTTCGAGGGAACTCCCGATGCGGCGGTCTTCAAGCGCTGGGTTCCCTTCGGTCTGCTGTCCTCGCACTCCCGGCTGCACGGCTCCGGTTCCTATCGCGTGCCGTGGGCCTTCGACGAAGAGGCTGTCGGCGTACTGCGTCGTTTCACCAAGCTGAAGATGTCGCTGATGCCCTACCTGGCCGTCGTTGCCGAGGAAGCGCACACGGACGGTACGCCGATGATGCGGCCGATGGTGCTGGAGTTCCCCAACGATCCGGGCGTCGCCTACCTGGATCGCCAGTACATGCTCGGCCCCGACCTCCTGGTCGCGCCGGTGATGAGCAAGGACGGCGAGGTGCGGTTCTACCTGCCCGAAGGGACCTGGACGGACCTGATCACCGGTGAGCAACTGGCCGGCAGCCGCTGGGTCACCCGGTCCTACGGCTTCGACGGATTGCCCTTGCTGGCGAGGCAAGGCGCTGTGATCGCCTTCGGTGCAGTGGACGACCGGCCCGAGTACGAGTGGGCCGACGGCGCCGAGTTGCGCTGGTACGCCCCCACCGAAGGTCAGGTGGCTCGCGTTGGTCTCCCCGGGCCGAACGGGGAGACCAATGCGGTCATCGAATTGACGCTGGTCGACGGCAACGCGGAGTACAGAGTGGTAGAAGGCCAGGCCGACCTCACGGTCACGGTGGTAGGCAATGCCTGAGCTGTACTACGGCGGCGACTACAACCCCGAGCAGTGGTCCCCCGAGGTCTGGGCCGAGGACATGGCTTTGATGAAAGCCGCCGGGGTGAACCTGGCAACGGTCGGCGTCTTCTCCTGGTCGAGTCTCGAGCCCGAGCCCGGCCGCTACGAGTTCGGCTGGCTCGACCAGGTGCTGGATCTCCTGCACAGCAACGGCATCCGGGCGAACCTGGCAACTCCGACCGCGTCACCACCTCCTTGGTTCAGCCTGGCTCACCCCGACGCGCTGCCGGTCACCGCGGACGGCGTACGGCTTCTGCATGGCAGTCGGGACACGTACTGCGTCTGCGCACCGGCGTATCGGGAGGCGGCCGTCGGAATCGCGAAGGTGTTGGGTGAACGCTACGGCGACCACCCTGCCCTCGCGATGTGGCATGTGCACAACGAGTACGGGTCGACCTGCCACTGCGATCACGTCGCCGTGGCGTTCCGGAGTTGGCTGCAACGCCGGTACGGTGACCTGCCCGCGCTGAACGCAGCTTGGACGACAGCCTTCTGGAGTCAGGGCTACTCGGCCTGGGAGCAGGTCTTCCCACCCCGACGGACGCAGTACCTCCCCAATCCCTCGCAGATGCTGGACTTCCGCCGCTTCCTCTCGGACGAACTGCTCGACGCCTACCGCGAACAGCGGACCGTACTCCGAGGCTTCAACCCCGACATCCCGATCACCACCAACTTCGTCTTCGGCCCCTGGGTTCCGGTCGACCACTGGCGCTGGGCGCGCGAGGTCGATCTGGTTGCCATCGACCACTATCCCGGCAGCGCCGGAATCGAAGCAGAGCAGGACACCGCGTTCGGAGCGGACCTTGCCAGGGCCTGGGGTGGTGGCCGCTGGCTGCTGATGGAGCAGGCGGCCAGCGTGATCAACCAGGGCGGGCGCATGAAGGCCAAGGAACCCGGCCGGATGACCCGCAACAGCCTGTCCCACCTCGCGCGCGGATCGGCCGGCGCCCTGTTCTTCCAGTGGCGAGCTTCCCAGGGTGGCGCCGAACGCTTCCACAGCGGAATGGTTCCGCATGCCGGTCCCGACACCAGGGCCTTCCGCGAGATCACCGAACTCGGCGCCCTGTTGCCGCGGCTCGCGGAGGCCGACCCGGCCGAGGTCGAGGCCGAGGTGGCGATCCTGTGGGACGCCGAATCCTGGTGGGCGACCCAGGGCCCCGCACTGCCGTCGCCCCAGATCGACTACCTGGCAGCGGTCCAGGCCGCACATCGGCAGCTCTGGAACCTCGGCGTCCCGACCGACTTCGCACAGCCGTCGTCCGACCTGACTGCCTACCGGGCCGTGATCGTGCCGTCGCTCTACCTGGTCTCCGACGAGGCCGCCGCCGCTCTCAGCCGGTACGCCGACGGTGGCGGCCAGCTGCTGATCACGTCGCTGAGCGGGATCGCGGACCCGACGACGCAGATCCGGCTCGGCGGCTATCCCGGGGCGTTCCGCGAACTGCTCGGGATCCGGGTCGAGGAGTTCCAGCCGGTGGACGGCCGGATCGAGCTGGACACCGGTGCGATCGCCGAAGGGTGGAGCGAGCGGGTCCTGCTCGAAGGAGCCGAAGCGATCGCGCACTACCAGGGCGGCACTCTCGACGGGATGCCGGCGATCACCCGGCACGCCAACGCGTGGTACACGTCCACGTGGCTCACCGACCCGGCGTACGAGGCTCTGATGGAGCAGGTCGTCCGTGCTGCCGGGATCACGCCGCCCGGTCTGCCGCGGGGCGTCGAGGTGGTCACCCGGCGCGCCGGCGATACGCAGTACCGGTTCGTTCTGAACCACACGACCGAGCCGGCCGGCCTGCCGTACGGCGGTTTCGACCTGGTCACCGGAGAAGTCACCGGAGACCGGTTCACCGTCCCGGCCGGCGGCTGGGCGGTATTACGGAATTCGACCGCACCGACAGGTTGACGCGCGAATACCTGGCTGTAATAGTGCTGCTATTCCAAAGTGTTTCCGCCCCATCGACAGTATTGTTTTCGAAGCGCTTCGACAATCGTCGCACCGGACCTCGGAGCGCGTAGTTTCCCCTGCCCCCGGCGGGCGTCGCCCGCCGTCTTGTGGTTCCGCCTCGAGAGGGAGATGAGCATGTCGAGAACCTGGAAGATCGCCACTGCGGTCGTGGCAACCCTGGCCGCGTCGTTCGCGGCCGTACCGTCGGCAAGTGCAGCAACCTGGCAGTCGTCGGACAAGTTCGGCAGTTGGTCCAACGGTGGCTACACCGTCCGTAACGACGTCTGGGGTGGAGGTGCCGGCCCGCAGACCATCTGGGCGAACTCCTACAGCAACTTCGGAGTCTGGGCCAACCACCCGAACACCGGCGGCGTCAAGTCCTACCCGCACTCCGCCAAGAACATCGGCAAGCGGATCAGCGCGCTCGGCACCTTGACCAGCAACTTCAACGTGAGCCGCCCCGGCAGTGGCGCCTACGAGACCGCCTACGACATCTGGGCCGGCAACAACGGCTACGAGATCATGCTCTGGATGAACAAGCAGGGTGCGGTCGGGCCGATCGGCTCGAAGCAGACCTCCGCGTCGGTCGGCGGCCACAGCTGGGACGTCTACAAGGGCAGCAACGGCTCGAACCAGGTCTTCTCGTTCATCCGGACCGGGAACACCAACTCCGGCAGCGTCGACATCAAGGCCGTGATGAACTGGCTCAAGTCGCGCGGCTGGATGGGTGACGAGACGATGGGCGAGGTCCAGTTCGGATTCGAGATCACCTCCTCAAGCGGTGGCTTGAACTTCACCACGAACAGCTATTCCGTGACCTCCAACTAAAGCGCATGGCGATGCGGCTGCGAGCCCTGGTGAATTCGCAGCCGCATCGCTTTTCCGGCGCTATTCAGTATCGAAATCCTGTCCTATTCCGCCGGACCTCCGGCGGATTTTCCACGTCCGGACTTGACAGGCCATCGCGCTCACTCGACGCTGGTCACTGGAATACCATGGTCGAAGCGCTTCGATCTTGTTCGACAAGGAGATACCAATGGTCACCATCGCCGATGTCGCCCGTCATGCCGGGGTGGCGGCCAGCACCGTGTCGTACGTCCTCAGCGGCAAGCGGTCGATCTCGCCCGACACCCGCGACCGGGTGAAGGAGAGCGTCCGGGTCCTCGGCTACCGCCCCAACGCCAGCGCCCGCGCACTGGCCAGCCAGCGGTCGAACGTGCTGGCCCTGGTGATCCCACTGCGGACCGACATGCACGTGCCGGTGATGATGCAGTTCGCCACCGCGGTCGTCACCACCGCGCGCCGGTTCGACCACGACGTCCTGCTGCTCACGGCCGACGAGGGCCGCGAAGGCATCGAACGGGTGGCGCAGACCTCCCTGGTCGACGCCATGGTGGTGATGGACGTCGAGCTCCACGACGAGCGGATCCCGGTCCTGCGTGAGTTGTCGATGCCGTCTGTACTGATCGGGCATCCGGCCGACACCGCCGGCCTGACCTGTGTCGACCTGGACTTCTTCGCGGCCGGCGAACGCTGCGTCGATCATCTGGCGGACCTCGGCCACCGCTGCATCGCGCTGCTCGGTACGCCGTCGACGGTCTACGAGCGGCAGACCGCGTTCGCCCAGTGGACGCTGGACGGCTTCTCCAGCGCGGCCGAGCGGCGCGGGATCGTCGGCGTGGAGACGCCCTGCGAGCACACCTTCGACGCCGTCCTCAGCACCGTCGAGCAGTTGCTCCGCGACCACCCGGGCATCACCGGCCTGGTGGTGCAGAACGAGCCGATCATCGGTCCGCTGCTCGACGTGTTGCGCCAACTCGGCCGCCGGGTGCCGGAGGACATGTCGCTGATGGCGATCTGCACCGACGACTTCGCCGAAGGCCAGGTCCCGCAGCTCTCGTCGGTCGCCCTGCCCGCGGACGCGATCGGCCTGCAGGCGGTGGAGATGCTGATCAGCAAACTCGAAGGGGGGCAGGTGCCCGCGATGACCCTGCTGCCCGCGCAGCTGACCGCCCGCGCAAGCACCTGCCCTCCTCCTACTCGCGGCTGACGGTCAGACCGGTTCCCCGTAAGGGATTCCGAGGCCGTTGGTGGACAGGTAGACCCGGCCGTAGACCCGCGGGTCGCCGGCGATCGCGTCATTGGTGGAGGCGAACTGGTGCCGGTCGTCGTTGACCCGGACCCAGCTCTTCGCACTGTCGTCCGAGCGGAAGATCCCGCGCACCCCGGCTACCTTGCCCGAGGTGTAGACCGCCATCTCGGTGCGGCCGCGAGCGGCCTTGCCGAAGCCGATCGTGAACGCCTCCTCGATCGTCGTCACCTGCTGATAGCTGACCCCTTGGTCGGTCGAACGGAACAACCCACCGCTCCCGGCCGCGAGCCAGCAGTGACCGGCTCGGTCGAGCACAGTCTCCAGCTTGCCGGCTCCGGTCGGCAGACCTGTTGCCGACGGCAAGAAAGTGGCACCACCGTTCGTACTGCGGTACGCCGTACCGGTGGCTGCGTCGAAGGCATAGAACGAGCTCGGGTCGACCCGGTCCCCCACGACGGCCACCTGCGCCGGCAGGCCCGTCACGGGCGTCCAGGTGGCGCCCCGGTCCCGGGAGTAGTGCGGTACGACGTCACCCGGCACCCAGACGATCGTCCGGGCATCGGCACCGAGCACGATCTTGCCAGGCTGCGAAGACCCGGCCGGCTCCCCCGCGAACGGCTGCCAGCTCACCCCGCCGTCGGTCGAGTAAGCGCCGCGCTGCAGAGATCCGCCGTACGCGACCCGGACGACGAATCCTTCGGCCAGAGCCGCATAGTCCAGGCTGGGCGAGGTGCCCGACACCGGGTTGGCCGCCTGCCCGTCGGGCGGTACGACGTCCAGCCGGTCGTGCCGGTAGACCCCGATGTCGCCGAGCGCGCTGATCAGCGGCGCACCCCAGGGCGGACTGATCAGATCGAGCACCGCAGTCTCCTCGAGACCCTGTGCCCGGACCGACCAGTGCGTACTCCGGCCGGCCTCGGCGCCGGTGACGTCGTCGGTGCCGAAGATCGTTGCGCCGGTGACGTACATGACCTTGTCGGAGTCGAACGGATCGATCGAGATGTCGCCGATCATCCAGCCCAGCTTGGGCGTCCCGTGGAAGTTCAGGAACGGCGCCCCGGAGGTGTCGAGCACGATCCGCTCGGCGATCGAGTGCCAGGTCAGGCCGCCGTCGACGGAGCGGAAGATGTCGTCGACCGGACCCCACCTGCTCATCGTGGAGACCATCACCGTGCCCGGCCGGCGCGGATCGGTGGACAGCCCGGCGTACCCGAACCCGGCCTCGCCGCCGGTGTTCGGCCGCAAGGGGGTGATGTCGGTCCACTCCCCCGTTGCGGTGGCGAGCTTGTACACGGCGCCGTTGTACATCTCGTACGGGCCGGGCAGGTCGCCGTAGGTCACATAAAGGTTGCCGTCAGCCCCTAGTTCACCGTGGTGCGGCAACAACCCGGTCGGCTGCCCCGGCACCGGCGCCCAGGAGAGGCCACCGTCCGTACTGCGGTACAGCGGGCTCGCCTTGTCGGTGACGCCGGCGTAGATGGTCGGCGTCGGGCGGCCTCGCCGGGCGCCCCGGGGGTCGAAGAAGACGAACCCGATCCCGATTCCCGCGGTACCCACCGAGGGGAAGCTGTCGACCCGTGCCCAGGTGAGACCACGATCTGTGCTGCGCCACAGCCCCTGGTTCCGGGTGCCGAAGTACAGCACCCGGCCGTCCATCGGGTCCACGACCAGCCGCTCACCCATCGACCGCCCCGGCTCGTTGCCACCGAGCTTGAACGGCAGATCGGTACGCCGGAAGGTGCGCCCTTGGTCGGTCGACGAAAGGATCGCGCCGTTGATCGGCGACCACTCATTGGTATAGGTGCCGACGGCAAGGTAGATCCGGCTGGGATCGCACGGGTCCAGCGCCAGGGACTCCACCCCGGTCAGGCTCCAGTCGTCGAAGCCGACCCACTCGAGCAGCTGGACCCACCGCTTCGTCCGGACGTCGAGCCGGGCCGCGCCGCCGATGTCGGTCCGGCAGTAGACCAGGCCGCGTTGCTTGGGGTGATGGATGATGCCGGTGACGAAGCCGCCACCGACGATCTCGACGTTGCGCCAGCGATAGCGCCCGCCGGACCGGTCGGTGGTGGACTGCTGGGCAGCCGCGGCCGGCCCGGCAACGGTGGCGACCAGCGCCGTACCGGTGCCGAGGGCAAGGAACTGCCTGCGTGGAAGGGACATCTTTCTCCTCAGAACGGGACGGCGTTCGGGGCGGGCAGTGCTCAGCCTTTGACCGCGCCGATGATGACGCCCTTGGTGAAGTGCCGCTGGATGAACGGGTAGATCACCAGGACCGGGACGACCGCGATCACCACGATGGCCATCTTGATCGCCAGGCTCGGCGCGGGCGACAGGCCCATCCCGGACCCGCTGGTCACCCCGCCGGCACCGGTCGGCAGTACCTGCGCCTGCACGATGTAGGTCCGCAGCACCATCTGCAGCGGCCACTTGTTGTTGTCGTTGATGTAGAGCATCGCGTTGAAGAAGGCGTTCCAGTAACCGACGGCGTAGAACAGCCCGACGACCGCGACCACCGCCTTCGACAGCGGCAGGACGATCCGGCTCAGCACCGCGAACTCGCCCGCCCCGTCGATCCTGGCACTGTCGATCAGTTCGCCAGGGATCCCCATGAAGAAGGACCGCATGACGATCAGGTTGAAGGCCGAGATCGCCGTCGGCAGGATCAGCGAGCCGTAGCTGTTGATCAGGCCGAGGGCGTTGACGACCAGGTAGCTCGGGATGATGCCCGGCCCGAACAGGAAGGTCAGCAGCACGATGAACAACAGCGGCCGGTGCAGCAGCGATCCGGGCCTGGACAGTCCGTACGCCGCGAGCACGGTGAGCCCGAGGCTGAACGCCGTACCGACGAAGGTGATCAAAGTGCTGATCATCAGGGCCCGGGTGACGACTCCGCCGGACAGCAGTTGCACGTAGGCGGCGATGGTCAGCTCGCGCGGTACGACGACCAGGCCGCCCGCGCGGGTGACGGCTTCGGTCGTGGACAGGCTGGTGACGACGACGACATACAAGGGGAAAGTCACCAGCAAGGCCACCAGCGCCAGCACCACCGGCTTGCTGAGCCGGCCGAAGATGGATGGTTGCTCTTCCCACACCGGCCGGCCGGCCTCGGTCCGGGCGCGCTGCCGCGCGAGCCGGCGTGGCGTGCTCAAGGTCTCTGTGGTCATGATCGCGAATACACCCCTTGCTCCCCAATCAGGTGAGCGAATTTGTTGGCCACCAGTACCAGCACCAGCCCGACCAGTCCCTTGAAGAGCCCCGCAGCCGCGCCGTACCCGAAGTCACCGGCCAGCAGGCCCTGGTAGTAGACGTAGGTGTCCAGCACCTCGGCCGCGCCGCCGCCGACCGCGCTGCGCTGCAGGATGAACTGCTCGAAGCCGACCGTCAGCGCGTCGCCCAGCCGCAGGATCAGCAGCAGCACGATGACCGGCCGCAGACCGGGCAGCGTGATGTGCCACAGCCGCCGCCAGCGGTTCGCGCCGTCGGCGGCGGCGGCTTCGTACAGGGCGGGGTTGATCGTGCTCAGGGCAGCGAGAAACACGATCATCCCCCACCCTGCGTCTTTCCAGACCGACTGTGCCGTCACCAGCACGATGAACGTGTCCGGTTTCGTCATCAGGTCGACCGCGTTGTGACCGTGCTCGCGCAGGGTCTGCGCCAGCAGACCCGCACCGCCGATCATCTGCTGGAAAAGCGACACCACCAGCACCCAGGAGAAGAAGTGCGGCAGGTAGACGACCCCCTGGATGAAGGTCCGCAACCGGGTGGAGAGAACGCTGTTCAGCAGCAGCGCCAGCCCGATCGGGATCGGGAAGAAGAACACGAGCTGGAAGGCGGTGATGGACAGCGTGTTCACCAGCGCCTTCCAGAACGCGGGCTCGGAGAACAGCCGGCTGAAGTTGGCGAAGCCGATGAACTCGCTGCCGCGGATTCCGACGTACGGCGAATAGTCCTGGAAGGCGATCACGTTGCCGAGGGTCGGGAAGTAGTGGAAGACGCCGAGCAGCACGATCACCGGCGCCACCATCAGCAGCAGCGGCCAGTCCCGGCGCAACCGGTGCCGCCAGCCGGCCCCGCCCGGCCGCCGCGATCGGCGCAGCCGGGCCCGCCTGCCGGCCCGCCCGCTAGCGACCGTTGTCACTGAGAACCTTGGCGTAGAAGTCACGGCCTTCGTCGCCGCCGTTCTTGCGCCACTCCTGCAGGGCGACCTTGAGATCGCTGACCGGGCGCCGGCCGCGGAGGATGTCCTGCAGTTTGTCGTCGAACGGCTGGGACAGCGCCGCCATCTTGGCCGGCTGCTCGACCCGGATGCCCTCGAACAGGTTCTTCTCGCGCATCTTGACGGCCTCGTTCTGCCACTTGGTCATCGCCTCGACGTACCCCGGGTACTCGCTCTGCGTGGTGGCCAGCGGCCGGCCGCCGAGGAAGATGTACGTGCTGGCGACCTCCTTCTGGCCGAGCGCCGTCAGCTTCGGCGCGCCGGAGGGCTGCCGGGTGTAGTGCTTGCCCTCGACTCCATAGTTGTAGAGCTGGTTCTCCTCGGTGCCGAACGGCGCCGCGGTGTAGTTGAGTACGCCGAGCAGTTCCGCGATCCGGTCCTTGCCGACACCCTTCTTGACGAAGGTGAAGATGCCCGCCGGGTCGCCGCTCCAGACGATCGGCGTACCACCGTCGTGCGCGAACGGGGTGACGATCCCCATCCCGAACTTCGGGTTGATCGCCTGCTGGCGCTGGAGTGTCTCGGTCCAGGCTCCGAGGCCGTCCTGCCGGATCACGATCTGGCCACCCTCGAACAACGGCTTCTGGTCGACCGCGTTGTTGCCGACCACGGTCGGGTGCACGTAGCCGAGCTGGAAGATCCGGCGGACGAAGGCGGTCGCCTCCTCGAACTCCGGCGTCTCGATCTTGTTCACCAGCTTGCCGTCGGAGCCCTTCCGCCAGTTCGACGGTACGCCGAACGCCCGCTGCACCTCGTCGGCGATGCCGCCGAACGCCCACCGGTTGCGCTTGGCGTCGGTGAGCTGCTTGCCCAGCGCGAGCAGGTCGTCGGCGGTCTTCGGCGGCGCGGCGCCGACCTGGTCGAAGATGTCCTTGCGGTAGAACAGCGCCCACGGGAAGCCGTCGGAGGGGAACGGCACCGCCTTCAGCTGCGAGTTCCACACGCCGTAGGCCCAGGCCCGGGTCGGCAGGTTCGCCAGCATCGGGTACGCCGAGGCCTTGTCGCCGGCCAGGTAGGGGGTCAGGTCCTCGAACAGCTTGTCGACCGCCTGACCGAATCTGGTCAGGCCGGAGATGTTCCAGCCCGGGATGCAGAGCAGTTCCGGGACGTTGCCCGCGGCAAGCAGCGGGCCGAGCTTGTCGCCGTAGTCGTTACCGCTGAGGATGTTGAACCGGACCGGTGCGCCGATCCGCTCGTTGTTCGCGTCGAAGTAGGAGTTCTTGCCCAGTCCGGGCGGCAGCGGGGCCCACAGCGGGGTCATCGCCGAGACCTCCTTGCCGCTGTGCACCGCCTTGTCCGGCACCCCGCGCTTCAGTTCGGCGGGGTAATGGGTGAATCCCGGCGAGGCACCGTTCTCGCCCGGCAGGTCCGGCTTGACCGACTCGTACGCGATGTACTTCGGCAGCAGGCCGGTCAGCTTGTCCTCGGTCTCGGCATGGCCCTTGGTCGACGAACTGCCGTCACCGGAGGAGCAACCCGCCAGCGCGCCGCCGCCGGCCGCGGCCGCCGCGCCGGCGCCGAGCAGGGAGATGAAAGTCCGGCGGCTGGTCGAGCCGCCCACTGGTCCGGTCACGATGAAATCCCTCTCGTACTGGGAACGGTGGCCGTCCCGGGGTAGAATTAGTTGGGCTAGTAGCCAAACAAATTAGCTCACGCCGGATGGCTCCACAAGGTGTAGAACTGAAGCAGCCACAGGCGGCCCCGGCGACGAGTCGACAGGACGGACCTTGACCACACAGACCGCGGACCACACCGACGTCCGCGCCACCAACCTGGCCGCAGTGCTGGGCACCCTGCGCCGCGAGGCGCCCTGTTCGCGCGCCGCGATCGCGGCCGGCACCGGGCTGAACAAGGCGACCGTGACCAGCATCGTCGCCGACCTGATCGACCGCCGGCTGGTGCGCGAGACGCACCAGACGCAGAATCACGTCGGCCGGCCGGCCACCTTGCTGGTGCTGGACGGATCCGCCTATGCGGCGATCGGTCTCGAGGTCAGCGCACGCGGCCTGAGCGCCTCGGCGTACGACTCCGCAGGGGGTCAGCTGCTGCGCTGGCACCGGGCCGGACCCGGTGCCGACGCCGGAGGTCGACGGCGACCGGGCGGAGATCTTCGTCCGGGATCGCGGGAAGGGTTTCG
>NZ_JBEXSJ010000055.1:0-50442 GCF_040613535.1 Kribbella sp. NPDC006257 | reverse complement strand
GCATCATCACCGCCTCAAGCACGAAGGCGGCTGGGAGATCGCCGCCAACCCCGACGGCAGCTGGACCTGGACCAGCCCCACCGGTCGCAGCTACCGCAACAACCCCGTCATCTACGACCCACCACCGGACTCCTCCGGGTAGTTCGCATGGTTCGGCCCAGCGGCATCTTTCGACCCATCGGTGGATTCGCCGCCGAGCGGGGAGACGTGCGGTCGGATGTGGGGTCAGCCGGTGATCTGGGTGGCTAGTTTTTCTGCGGCTTCCTTGGTGAAGGTGCCGGAGATCTGGACCTGGCCGTCGGTGATGGCCGACTGGACGGTGGGGGCGGTGACGACCGAGCCGTTGACGACGATCGCGATCTGGTTGTCCGGGGGTGTTTTCTGGGCGAGTTCGGAGGTGAGGGCGCTGAACAACTTCTTGCCTTCGTCGTCGAAGCTCAGCAGCAGATACCACCGGTCGTCCTGCGACTCGGCCTTCACCGAGCGCACGTGGCTGCCGTCGACCTCGACCTTGCCGAGGGTGTAGCGGTTGCCGTCCGAATCGCAAGCAACGCCTTGCTCTGCGGGCGTCGCGCATAGCCCCTGCTCGGTCTTCACCACTCGCCGGAACTCGACCACCCCTGCACTCTTCGGCGCGCTGTCGGTTTTCGAATCGCCGTTACGCAGCAGCACCACAGCACCGATCGCCAGTACCGCGACCAACGTCACCCCGAGCACCGCCACCAACACCAACGGCCCACGACTCCGCTTCGGCGGCCCGTACTGCGGAACCCCGTACTGCGGACCTCCGTCCTGCGGAACCCCGTACTGCGGAGCCCCGTCCTGCGGCGGCTGCGAACCCCCACCCTCATGCACCATCCATCCAACCTATCCGCCCCCAGAGTCACGGCCCGGGTGCTCCCAGTTCGTCGTCCGGATCTGGACGGAACGGCAAAGTGCCTCCGCGACCAACTCGCCCCGGCGTACCGCATCAGTTGTGGTTAGGCTTTCGCCGTGGAGACGTTGGCCAGCGAGGTAATTCTGCGGCCGCTGGCTCTCTCGGACGTACCGACCTGCGCGGCCTGGGCGCTGGACAATCTCTTCTGTGAGCATGCCGGGTGGACGGCGGATGCCGTTGTGGCGGAGGAGCATTGGCGGAAGCTGATCACCCAACCGAAACCAGACCATCTGCGACTTGCGGCGGTTGCCGGGGAGCAGGTCGTCGGGTACGTCGACTTCGCGGGAGACGAAGAGCGCAGACGCGAACTCGGGTACGTCGTCGGCCCGTCCGCGCGATGGGGCCAGGGTTTGGGCGGGACAGTGGCTCGGCGGGGACTTGAGCACGGCTTCGGGGAGCTGAAGCTGGACGAGATCTGGGCCGAGGCTGTCGACGCAAATGAGGCTTCGATCCGGATCCTCACCTCGCTCGGCATGATCGAGACCGGTCGGGGCGAGGACGAGATATTCCTGGGCGTGCCGAGTTTCTATCGGCAGTTCGTCATCGGTCGCGGTGACTTCAGCGTTCGGGGCGCGTCTCTATCCGGATGACGGTTTGCTGGCCGGTGGCGATGAGGATGCGCTGGGTGGGGGTGGCTGCGAAGACCTCCAGATTGCAGACGGTCAGGGTACGGCCGGAGCGCAGTACGGTGCCGACGGCTTCCAGATAGTCGCCTTCGGCAGGGGCCAGGAGGTTGATCTTGTATTCGACGGTGAGGACCGAGGAATCCTCGGGGAACAGGGTGAAAGCCGCGTACCCACCGGCGCTGTCGGCGATCGCGCTAGTGGCGCCGGCGTGGAAGTAGCCGTGCTGCTGGGTCACCTCAGTACGGCTCGGCAACTGGATGTGGACACGGCCGGGTGCGATGTAGGTGAGGCGGGCACCGAGATGCTCCATCAATCCCTGCCGTTCGAAGCTGGATCTGACACGATCCTGCACTTCGATGGTCGCCTGCTCTTCCATAGGTCTCCCCGTCTAGCGCATCAGTTGTTCGGCCACTAGAGCTACGCCGAGAACGGCCACCACAATGCCCGAGATCCGGCTCACCAACAGGGCGGCGGCTGGACGGGTTCCGGCTGACGGGTCATCACTCGCGATCTCCCCGACTTCCAGCGCCTGTACGACGAGCGCCTGGCGACCCTTCCCGGCGTACGCCGCCTCACCTCCACCCTCGTCATGAAGAGCATCGTCGAGAACCGCCCGCTACCTCTCTAACGCCCGCGCCAACTCCGCCGAACGGCTCTCCAACCACCGCAGCTCAGCGGCATAGAACTCCAGCGAGACAGCTGAGTCCTCGGCACCAAGACCCCAGTAGAAGACATTCGCGGCAGCCCGCAGCTTCGCCTGGACAAGCGCAGGCAGCACCGAAGCACGGTCCAGCCCGCCATACGCATCGACGAACAATCGGAGACGGTGGCCCAGGTCGGGCAGTGGATCGAAGCCGGTTTCGGTGAGCGCCTGGTCGGTGTCGAGAGGTAGATACGCCCAGGCCGCGGTAGCAACATCCACAACGCGATCGACCGGCTGACACGCGTCCCAGTCGATGAACGCCACTGGCAATCCGTCGCGGTAGACGGTGTTCCACGGTCCGAGATCGCCATGCGTCATCACCTCGCCGGGACGCAAGGGATGCGGGTGAAACTGGTAGTCCGACTCGCGTGAAGAGAACCCCGCACCGGCCTCGTGCAGTTCGCGAAGCAGCACGGCCGTCGCGGCAAGACACTCATCGGACCGAATCTCCGCTGGTAGCAGATTTCCCTTGCCGGGTTCCCAGTTGGGATCCGACGGCACCTCGCCCGCGACATAGCTCAGTACCTCGGTGTCGCCCTCGACCCCCAGCACGCGTGGCGCACCGGCGAACCCGACCTTCTCGAGATGCCTCAGATAGGCATGAACTGCCGGCGACCACGGACCCGTCGGACGTCGTACGGTCTCGCCGCGGCGGGCCACACCGGGGCTCATTCGGCCGCCCTGCAAGGGTTCGTCGGTCATGGAAGCAGGCTACGGCGAAACTCGGATGCGTTTTGTCGGTGGGCGCAGCTACGGTCTGTCAGGTGTTGACTCTGTTCCGGTATGCCTTGCGGGCTTCGCCTCGCAGCACAGCTCTGACCATGGGTCTGGCTATGCTGGGATCCCTGCTGGGCATGGCGGTTACGCTGCTGACCGGGCAGGTCGTCGGTGCTGTTCCGGACGTGATCAACGATGCGCCTGGTGCGATGTCGCTGACCACGTTCGGGTGGCTGCTCGCCGCGCTGCTGGTGGTGTTCGTCGTGGACAGTCTCACGCCCGCGGTTCAGCAGGTCGCTTCGCTGACCATGGATGCTGCGGTCAACCGCGAGATCGGCGTGGGCATTACAGAGCCGTTGCTCCGGCCGCGCCGGGTCGAGCACCTCGAGGACACCGAAGTACTGGACCTGCAGGAGCGGGCCAAAGGCAAGGGTGGATTCCATCTGGCGCAGGGCCTGTCCCAGTTCCCGCATGTGCTCGCGAGCCGGGTCACCCTGCTGGGCTCCACAGTCATCGTCGGCGTGATGTTCTCCTGGCTCGTCGCCGTCCCGCTCTGCGTGGTCACGATCGGGCTCGAGCTGTTCACCGGCAAGATGGTCGAGCGCGAGATCGACGTGTGGTGGGGAAACACCGAGGAGCAGCGGCGCGCCGGATACCTGTTCGACCTCGGCATGCGGGATGCGCCCAAGGAGCTCCGCGTCTTCGGTCTCCACGATTGGCTCGTACGCCGGTATGCCAGCGAATGGACCGCCGGCATCCGCGCCGTCTGGGCGAAGCGACGAGCGAATGTCTACTGGTCCATCCTCGTCGGCCTGGTGCGTCTCCTCGCGAACGGCCTCGCCATCGTGCTGGTCGGCCGCGCCGCGCTCGACGGCGACCTGCCGCTGACCCAGGTCGCCACCACCGTGCCGGCCATCCTCGCCGTCGGGATGTCGATGAACGGGTACGGCGTGGCGCAGGTCCGCCGCGGTCTCTCGGCGTTCCGGGCGATGGAGCAACTGCCCCGCACGATCGCCGAGCGGCATCCGGAGCCGACCACGATGACCGAGCGGAGCGCGACGACCGGGCGGACCGCGACGACCGGGCCGAGCGCGACGACCGGGCCGAGCGCGACGACCGGGCCGAGCGCGACGAGCGAGGTGGCCGCGACGACCAGGCGTCGCGTCGAGACCATGCCGGCCCGCGAGATCCGGTTCGAGCAGGTCAGCTTCCGGTACCCGGGTTCCGAGATCGACGTCCTCCGTGATCTCGACCTGACGATCCGCGCGCACGAGGCACTCGCGCTGGTCGGCGTCAACGGAGTCGGCAAGTCGACCCTCGTCAAGCTGCTCGGCGGAGCCTATCGACCGACCACCGGACGGATCACGGTCGATGGTGTCGATCTGGCGGAGCTCGATCTCGCAGCCTGGCAACGCCGCGTCGCCGCGATCGTGCAGGACTTCCTGCGCTTCCCCTTGTCGGTGACAGACAACGTCGTGTTTGGTGCCGTCGAAAGGATCAACGACAAGGCCGCACTCGCCAAGGTCGCCCGCGAGTCGGGCATCGACGACGTGGTACGCCGATTGCCGGGCGGCTGGGACACGATTCTCGACAAGACCTTCGATGGTGGCGTCGACTTGTCCGGAGGTGAGTGGCAACGCGTCGCCCTGGCGCGGGCGCTGTTCGCAGTACAGGCCGGGGCCGGGGTGCTCGTACTGGACGAGCCTGCGGCCGCGTTGGACGTACGGGCCGAGGCCGAGCTGGTCGAGCGATATCTGGAGCTGACGTCGGGGGTGGCGTCGCTGATCATTTCGCACCGCTTCTCGGTCGTCCGCAATGCCAACCGCATCTGCGTACTCGAAGGCGGGCGGATCGTGGAGGACGGAACCCACGAGCAGTTGCTGGAACAGGACGGGACGTACGCCGCCCTGTTCCGGCTGCAGGCTGAGCGATACGTGAGGGCGGAGGAGGCGGCCAGCGATGCGTAGTCTTCGGATCATCGGCCTGTGGTTGTCTACGTCGTTCTGGGCCGCACCGTCGCTGATGGTGGCGTCGGCCGTGCTGGTCGCGGCGCGAGCGGTCACGGCACCGACGCAGACGTACGGCGTGAGTCGGCTCGTCGACGGTCTGGCGACCGGACAGCGGGACACGATCGGGCTCGGCATCGCGATCATCGTCGCCGGTCTGGCGGTCTCGTTCGTCGCCGATGTGGTCGGCTTCCCGCTGCAGAGCACTGCACAGGAGCGGATGGAAGGCCGGGTGCACGCCGATCTGCTGGATCTGACGACGAGGATCCCGGGTCTGTCGCATCACGAGCGACCTGATGTCTCCGACCGGCTCGAGCTGGTCCGGGAACGCGCATGGCGGATGGGCGTGGGCGCCGAGGTGCTGCTCTGGCTGATCGGGACAGTGGCCAACACCGTGACGGTGCTCGGGCTGCTCGGGTCGGTCCATCCGCTGCTGCTGTTGCTGCCATTGCTCGGCACGGCACGGATCTGGTCGGCGTACTTGAGCAGCACGCGGCAGCAGAAGGCCTGGGAAGACTCGCAGCCCCAGGAACGGCTGGTCGGGCGGCTCATCGACGTGGCGAAGGACCCGCGGACCGCCCTCGAGTTGCGGGTCTTCGGTCTCGCGCAGGTGCTGCTGGACAAGATCTTCTTCTTGCAGACCGAGCGATTCCGGCGCCGGGTCGACGCGGCGCGCTGGGGTGGCAAGGTCGACGGAGCGGTGCGCCTGGTGTTCGGTCTCGCGTACGCCGGCGCGGTGGTCTGGGTGGTCGGCCGGGCGCGGGCCGGTGACGCGACGGCGGGCGACGTCGTACTGGTCTTGTTGCTGGCGCCGCAGGTCGATCAGATGACCGGCGGGATCGCGCAGAACGTGTACTGGGTCGGCGAAGTCGTACGGAGCTTCGGCCGCTTCGACTGGCTGCGGGAGTACGCGAAGAACAACTCGTGGAAGGCGAGCAAGACGCCGGCGCCGCCGCGGCTGACCTCCGGCATCGAGCTGAAGAACGTCGGATTCTCCTACCCTGGAAGCGATTCCGCTGTCCTCAGCGATGTCAGTCTTAGTCTGCCGGCGGGCTCGGCGATCGCGTTGGTCGGCGAGAACGGTGCCGGCAAGACGACGCTGGTGAAGCTGCTCGCGCGGATGTACGACCCGACGACCGGGCAGGTGCTCGTCGACGGGACCGACCTCGCTTCGATCACGCCGGAGGCTTGGCGAGCGCAGCTCTCCGCCGGATTCCAGGACTTCGTCAAGTTCGAGCTGCTCGCGCGCGAGGTGGTCGGGATCGGCGACGTCGAACGCGCGGCGGACGAGGACGCCGTACGACGAGCAGTCGCGCGGGGTGACGCGACGTCGGTCGTCGCCGGGTTGCCGAAGGGCCTGGACACCCAACTGGGCAAGAAGTTCACCGACGGCGTCGAACTGTCCGGCGGCCAGTGGCAGCGCCTCGCCCTGGCCCGAGCGTTCATGCGCGAACGACCCCTGCTGTTGCTGCTCGACGAGCCGACTGCCGCGCTGGACCCGGAAGCCGAGCACCGCCTCTACGAGCAGTACGCCGCCGCGGCCAAGATCGCTGCTGCCGAGACCGGCGGCATCACCGTCTTGGTCTCGCACCGCTTCTCCACCGTCCGGATGGCCGACCTCATCGTCGTGATGCACCAGGGCCGGGTCGAGGAGATCGGCAGCCACGAGGACCTCCTCGCCACCGGCGGTCGCTACGCAGAGTTGTTCGAGCTCCAGGCCCGCGCCTATCGATAACTTCGCTTCCCCTTGGCGCATCTACAACGCACCAGGACACCGGGTCGCCGGATCGACAGATACTTCAAGGCATAGATAAAGGGGTGAATTATGTCTAGGCTGTCGGCCGCAAGCGCATTCCCGCTGATGTCGAGGAGGACTCGTGAGGCGATCCCGTTCCGTCATAGTCAACGCTGCCGCGGCGGTTGGCATGCTCGCGGCAGGCAGCCTGCTCGCGGCGAGCGGGGGCCTGGCCGCCACCGCCAGGCCGGCGCCCGCTGGGCCGACGACGGTCAGTCGGCCGGACCACGGTGCCGTCACCGGTACGTACTCCAGTGGCTCGGCCCAGCAGTGGCAGCCGCTGCCGACGACGCACGTCGTACCGGATGACGGTGGCGCTGGTGACGCCACCGTCGTCATCGACCCGAGCACGCTGCGGCAGCGCTACAGCGGTATTGGCTTCTCGCTGGACGAGACCAGCGTCTCCAACCTCTGGAAGCTCACGCCGGCTGAGCGGGACAAGGCGATCAAGCTGCTGGTCGACCCGAGGACCGGTGCCGGGTTCGACCGCTTCCGGCTGACCATCGGCAGCCCGGACCTGATCGAGCACCTGCCGTTCTGGTCGTACGACGAACCGCCGGCCGGCGTGGAGGACTGGAACCTCAAGTACTTCTCGATCAAGCGGGACGTCGACCTGCACATCGTCGACACGGTCAAGCTGATCCAGCGCTACAACCCGCGGGCGACCTTCTTCGCCTCCGCGTGGAGTGCTCCGGCCTGGATGAAGACCAACAACAAGTTCCTCGGCGAGGTCGCGCTGAAGCCCGGCAGCACCACGTCGTACTACCAGGTCGGCAAGCTCCGCGACGACGCCATCGAGGTGTTCGCCCGGTACTACGTGAAGTACGTGCAGGCCTACGCGAAGTACGGGATCAAGGTCGACGCCCTGACCCTGCTGAACGAGCCCGGTATCGACGTGGTCTACCCCGCGATGGACATCAGTGTCGAGCAGCAGCAGAAGCTGGCGATCGCGATCAAGCGCGAGGTGAAGCGCGCGCACCTGAACACCCAGCTCTACGTGCACGACTTCAACTTCTACGACTGGCGCGACCCGAACAGCACCGAGACGAAGAACTACTACCGGATCCTCGACGACCCGAACGCTGCCAAGGCGGCGGATGCGATCGCCTTCCACCCGTACTGGGGTGACCCGAAGGTCATGCGGGACGCGTACGAGCAGACCGGCAAGCCGGTGCACATGACCGAGACGAGTGACCTCAACCCGGCCACGATCCTGAACTACTTCCGGCTCGACGCCTCGTCGTACGTGATGTGGGCGCAGACCACCGACCAGGACGGCGGCACGCTGCACTGGACGCCCGCGCGGGACAACAACCTCGACTGGGACGAGGTCGCCCGCACCACCAAGTGGCCGAACCGGCTGGTGAAGGTCGACACCACGACCAAGACCTTCACCGTGCGCGATGAGCTCTATGCGATGGGCCAGTTCGCCAAGTACCTCACGCCCGACGACGTCCGGGTCGAGTCGAGCGCGACCACGAACGGCATCAGCAACGTCGTCTACAAGGACCGCGGCGACCACTTCGTCGCGATCCTCGGCAACAGCAATGCCACGCCGAAGACGGTCAAGGTCGTCCTGGCCGGCAAGTCGTTCACCGCGACGGTTCCCGCGAACTCCTATGCGACCTACCGCTGGCAGGGCGACGTCCCGTCGGCACACGGCAACCACGCGCCGGTAGTCCGGCCTGTAGGCGACGTGGTCGCGGATCAGTACGCCACGTCGTACGTGCAACTGTCGGCAACCGACCGCGATCGCGACAAGCTCTCGTACTACGCGATCGACCTTCCGGACGGTGTCAGCCTCGACGCGCGGACCGGACTGGTGACGCTGCACCCGACCTCGGCCGCAAGCCAGGATCTGAAGTTCCGGGTCACCGATGGGGCGGCACACGCTGAAGTCACTGTGCACGTGACAGTCACGCCGCATGGCACTCCGATCGGGGAGAAGGTCGAGGCGGAGTCGTACGTCGCTCAGCACGGCTGGACCGACGGTGGTGCGAACTTCATCGAGAGCAACCCATCGGCCAGCGGCGGCAAGAACGTCGGCTGGACGGCTGCCGGGAATTGGCTGCAGTACCGGGTGGATGTCACGCAGTCTGCGACGTACGACGTGGAGCTTCGCGTCGCGAACGGGACGGGTGCGGTAGCGACCGATGCGATTTCACTGCGCGATGCTGCCGGGAATGTGCTGGCGAAGGTGTCGGTGCCGGATACGGGCGGCTGGGCGAACTACCAGTCGGTGCATGCGCAGGTGACGTTGCCTGCTGGGGATCAGCTCGTCACGCTGTTCTGTGAAACCGGTGGGTTCAACGTGGATTACCTCAAACTGAGTTAGACGAGGTCCGCGTCGTGGGCCAGGATGGCGAGTTGCACGCGGCTGTTCAGGTCGAGCTTCCGTAGCGCGCGCGTCAGATGGGTCTTGACGGTGGCAAGGCCGAGATCGAGCTCGTCGGCGATCTCGGCATTGCTCTTGCCCTGGGCAACAGCTAGCGCGACGTCGCGTTCCCGGCCGGTCAGCACGCTCAAGGTCGTGACGGCTGCTTCCCGGCGACCGTCACGATCGGTCGAGCTCACGTAATCCATCAGCTGACGCGTCGACTGCGCCGACAACACCGACTCGTCGGCAGCAACCCGCAGTACCGCGTCGACGATCTCCACTGGGGCAGCATCCTTCAGCAGATAACCAGATGCGCCGGCGCGCAATGCTTTGAGCAGATATTCCTCGGACCCAAACGTAGTCAACATGATCACCGCCGGCGGATCATCACGCCGCCGGATCGCCGCAGTAGCCGCAACACCGTCCAGCACAGGCATCCCGATATCCATCAATACGACGTCCGGCCGAACATCCCGTACGGCGTCAACCGCCTCCCGCCCATCACCCGCCTGCCCCACCAACTCCAACTCAGCCGTACCACCCAACATCGCCGCCAACCCAGCGCGCACCAACGGATCATCGTCCACCACCAAAAGCCGAACGGTCATCGTGCGTCCTTCGGCCAGGGGAGCCAGGCGGAGAGACGGAACTCGCCGCTTGGCGTCACGCCGTGCTCGAATCGACCGTCTGCCAGCGAAGCGCGCTCGGCGAGGCCGATCAGGCCGACCTGAGACCCCGGCCCACTCGAGTCGCGGGAGCCGCCCAAGCCGCCCGAGCCGCCTGCGCCGTGCGGTCCGGGGGATGCGCCTGTGGCCAGCGGGTTGGTGACCTCGATGGTTAGGCCTGTGCCGGGTTGTCCGCCTACTGCGGCGTTGACGGGTTGGGTGGGGGCGTGTTTGCGGGCGTTGGTGAGGGCTTCTTGGATGATGCGGTAAGCGTGGCGGCCTACGGAGTCGGGGACCGTGGTGAGGTCGAGAGCGACGGCAACTTCTAGGGTCATGCCGGCTGCGCGGGACTCGGTGATCAGGTCGTTGAGCTCGGCGATTCCTCGGCGTGGGCCTTCGACGGTGTGGTGGGAGCGGAGGACGCCGACGATTGCGCGGAGGTCTTCGACGGCCTCTCGGGCGCTGGTGCGGATCACGCCGGCTGCGCGGGAGAGTTCGGCGGCGGGCATCTCGGGGCGGAACTCGACGGCGCCGGCGTGGACCGAGAGCAGCGACAAGCGGTGGCCGAGGGCGTCGTGCATTTCTCGGGCGATCCGTTCGCGTTCCTGGCGTTGTCCTTGCTCGACTCGTAGCTTTTGCTCGGTTTCGGCGCGGACGGCGCGTTCGGTGAGGGAGGCCATCAGTTCGCGGCGGGTGCGGACGACGATGCCCCAGGCGGTGAGCGCCAGGCAGCCCAACGCGGTGATGCCGACGGCAATCCAGTACGACGCTTCGCCGGACGGGGGATAGATCCAGAACTGAACGATGCCGGAGGCAACACCTGCTCCGCAGAGCGCCAGGCTGACCTCCGATCGGCGATGTACCGCGGCACTGAACAGCGCCAGCACGCTCGGACCACCGACAGGCGGGAAGAACACCGACAGCACAATCAGCACGACCGCCAACCCGACCGGCCACTTGCGCCGCACGGCCAGCGAAAGCGCCGACGCGATCCAGGTCGCCAGGATCAGCCACCCCGGCGGGTCGAACCTCGCCGTACTCGCCACGTCCCCAAGCCCGAGCGCGCCAAGCAGGAATCCGACCACCACAAAGGTGACATCCACGACCCGATCCCGCGGGGTGGGCCGGTCGTAGCCAGGCGCCGCCCGGGAGCCGGGCGTGATCAAAGCAGCAAGAATCCCCGTTTCCGCCTGCCTCCGCACCCTTTCCAGGGTACCGGCAGGGCGTTCCACGCCTGCCAACCCCGCACTCCCTGCGTGGTAGCGGCATGGCACACCGCGCCTGCCCACGGTTACGACGGTTGCGCCGATCTTCTGCCCACCAGCGGCGGCCCCACCTTGCAATCCCTGCGTGACAGTGGTTGCATCCACGCCGCCCAGCAGTGCGAGGGTCACACGGGGGTCCACCTTTAGTTGGCGTGTTGATTCTGTTGGTGGACTCGGGAGGTGAGGTGGAGGCGTAAGGCTGGGGGTATGTCGACCGAACTGATCCAGCCCAAGCTGTCCCCGAAGAAGAAGCGGCACCGGATTCGCCGGGCGTTCGGCGGACTCGTCGTACTAGCCCTGGTGCTGGTTCTGGTCTTCCTGGCCGGGACCAAGATCTGGGCGTGGCAGGACGGGCGGAAGGCGGAGATGACTACGTCCGGGCCGTATACGGCGGAGCTGAAGTCGTTGAACAAGCATCCGCTGCCGAAGTGGTTTCAGGATGCGAAGTTCGGGGTGATGATCCATTGGGGGTTGTACTCCGTGCCGGGGTATGCGCCGACTGGGACGACGTTCAACCAGCTGTTGGAGACGCAGTACAACCATGCGATGACGCGGAACCCGTACGCCGAGGATTACGCGAATGCGATGAAGGACCCGACGTCGCCGACCGCGAAGTTCCACCGGGAGCACTACGGCGACGCGTCGTACGCAGACTTCGCCAAGACCTTCGAGGCCGGGCTCACCAAGTGGAACCCGGACGAGTGGGCCAAGCAGTTCAAGTCGGCGGGTGCTTCGTACGTCGTGGTGACGGCGAAGTACGCGGATGGGTACTCGATGTGGCCTACCGCAGTACGGAATCCGCATGCGCCTGACTTCCACTCCAAGCGGGACCTGATGGGAGAGTTGGCTGCCGCCGTACGCAAGCAGGGACTGAAGTTCGGGGTCTACTACTCCGGCGGCGTCGACTGGACGTTCCAGAAGAAGATTGTGCAGACACTCGGCGACTACTCCTACTTGCATTACGGCGAGGACTACCGCCGATACGTTATCGACCAGGTGCACGAGTTGATCACCAGGTACAAGCCGGACATCCTCTGGAACGACATCTCCTGGCCGACCGGTTCGAAGCGGCTCTACTCGCTCATCGCGGACTACTACAACACGGTTCCGGAGGGAGTCGTCGACGATCGCTGGCGGACGGCGTCGTTCGGGAGCCAGGTGATGAGCCCGAAGCCGATGCGCTGGGGATTCGACACCCTGATGAAGCCGTTGTTCAAGAACAAGGACGTTGCCGATGGCATCAGTACGCCGGCCGACGTGCCGCACAGCGACTTCCGGACACCGGAGTACACCGACTTCGACAGCATCCAGACCAAGTTCTGGCAGCAGGATCGCGGGATCGGCGGATCGTTCGGCTACAACCGGGCGGAGACCGAGGCCGACTACGCCAAGACGCCCGACCTGATCGCCTCACTCGGCAAGGCGGCGGCGAACAACGGCGCCTTCCTGCTCAACGTCGGCCCGAGCGGCGGCGAGGGCGAGATCGTCCCGGCGCAACTCAGCCGCCTCACCGGGGTTGGCGCCTGGCTGCGAACCAACCGCGAGGCGATGGACGGCAGCCGCCCATGGACCAGGTCCGCGACGACAACGGCCGCCGGCGACAAGGTCGTCTTCACTGCCAAAGGCAACAACCTGTACGTCGTCGTCCTCGGCAACCCCAAGGGCGACATCGTCCTCAACGACGTCTCGCTGACCGGCAAGGCAGCCAGGCTGGGCAACAACACTGCCGTGAAGCTGACCATCGGCGGCGGCAAGACGGTGCTGAAAGCCGCCGCCGACGGCAGCTATGGTCCCGTCTTCCGGATCGCAGACGGGGCCGCTCAATAAGGTCTACTTGACCGTCACGACCTGACCGAGATCGTTGTAACCGGTCGCGGGCTGCCAGGTGCCGGTGTTGGCGAACTGGATCGAATAGGCCGGATTCCCCTGCAACCGCGGCGCCCCGTCCGAAACGTTGAGCAGCAGGCGGTAGTGACCCGGTACGGCGGGTGCCCGCACCTGGAGCGCAAGGGAGGTCGTAGTACCGGGTGCCCATCGGCGCGGATCAACGGGAAGCGTGACTTTGTAGCTGTGCTTGGCGCCTTGGAAGACCAACTCGACCTTCCGCGGGTTGAACGGCGCGGCCCAGCCGCTGTTGCGGATATCCAGGTTGACCGAGACGTTGCCGCGCGGGCGAGCACTACCACTGAACGTCCCCTTCACCAGACTGAAGCGATAGCCGAGCTGCTTCTTCGCCGTGGTGATCTCGGAACCCCAGGTGTTCAACACATCGTGGTTGTAGTCGGTGTTGAGGAACGAGAAGTGCATCCTCGCCATCTCCTCCGACGCCGACGGCCAGTCCGACCGGGGCGAATTCACGGCACACGTCTCGCCACCCTGCGGCAGGTACTTGCTGTCCTGCGCGACGAAGTCCTTGTCGAGCTCGATCGGATCGCTGAGATAGGTGCCGAAGTCGTCCGGACTCGCCAGGAAACAGTCGTTGTGATGCCCGATCCGGGCCACCGGCGACCCGTCGTACGCGTGCGCCGCGTCGAGCCCACCGGCGGTGCCGGTCGGTACGCCGTACGTGCGTTGCTTCATGTACGGCGTGCGCACCTGGATCATCCGGTCGCGGGGGAGCGCACGGAGCAGCGCGTCGGTGACGGCCTTGCGGTCGGCCCAGTTCTGATCGGTGACGATGCTCGGATCGGTGGGATCGGAGAAGTAGTCGGTGTAGTACCCCTCGCCCCACAACCCGATGAAGCCCTCCTGGACGAGTTCGATGACGTCGGAGTTCTCCCGCAGGATCGGTGTCAGCTGTTTGATGTGCTTGAGCACCCGGGGCAGCGGCGCGTCGCCGTACGGCGTGGGCGGTGGCCAGCCGTCACCGGGAAGGGCGTAGGCGAAGCGGACGATCGCCTTCACTCCGGCGGCCCGGATGGTCCGGAAGTCGGCCCGGACCTTGTCCAGGTAGGCCTTGTCGAGGACGTCCTGGCCGGCGAACTTCTCCAGGTAGAAGACCCGGAGGATCTGCGTGATGTCTTCCTGGGTCCGGAAGTTGCGCAGCGTCGTGGCATCGAGGGGCGTGTAACCCGAGCCGTCCGCGTAGTAGTGCGTCTCGGTGTGGTGGTAGAAGCCGCGCTCCGGGTTGGCGATCACGTCGTCGGATGCGGTGTAGCTGTGGGTGTGGGTGGTCTGCATTCCGTTGCTACTGGCAACGGCAGCTTGGGTCGGCAGCGCAAGACCGAGCACTGCGATGGCAGCGATGAGCCGTCTCATGGTGGATTCCTTCGCCTAGCTGACGGTGATGGTGCGGAGGAGCGAGTTCATGCCCGTCGTCGACTCCCAGGTGGACTGGTTGGCGAAGCGCACGGAGTACTCGGGGCGGGTGGACAGCTGCGGATCGGGCAGGTTGAGCAGCAGCGCGTAGGAGCCGGTCGCGAGGTTGGACGGCACGGTGAGCGTTTGCGAGATCGTCGCTGTCGCGCCGGGCGTCCACTTGCGAGGGTCGGTGTTCACAGCGAGTCGGGTGAGCGCGCCGGTGGACGTGTTACGCAGTACGAGCTCAACGTTGTGGGGGTTGTACGGGGTGGCGTAGCCGGTGTTCTGCAGGTTGATCGTGATCGGCAGGCTGCCGCCTCTGGTGGCGGTCGTCGGGTAGGTGCCGTTCTGCAAGGTGAAGCGGTAGCCGAGGCGCTTGGTGATGTCGGCCAGGCAGCCGCCGGCGTTCCAGGAGCTCAGCACGTTGGGTTCGTAGTCGGTGTTGATGAAGGACCAGTGGAATTGCGCGAGCTCGGTCTGTGCGGTGGGACAGGTCGAGCGGGGAGCATTCACGCCGCAGGTTTCGCCGCCCATCGCGACGTACGTGGTGTCCGACTGCAGGTAGGGATACTCCACCGAGGTGTTCTCGTAGGTGCCGAAGTCGTCCGGGCTGGCCAGGAAACAGTCGTTGTGGTGGCCGAGCCTGGACAGTGCCGAGCCGTTGTACGCCGAACCGGGGGCGACCGGGCTGGTCGAGTACATCGTCCGCTTCATCTTCGGAGTCCGGAGCTGGACCATCCGGTCCGACGGGAGCACGCTGAGGATCTTGTCGACGACCGCCTTGCGGTTGGCCCAGTCGGTCGAGGTCACGGTGCCGGCGTTGCCGAAGTTCTGCGTGTAGTACCACTCGCCCCAGGCGCCGATGAACCCTGACTGCATGACGGCGATGACGTCCTTGTTGCTGCTCAGGTACGGCGCGAGCTGGTCGAGGTGCGACTGCACCCGGGACAGCGGCGCGTCGTCACCGGTCGTCGAGGTCGTGTAGGCGAAGCGCAGGATCATCTTCAATCCAGCAGCGCGAACCGTCGTGAGCTGTTGCTGGAGCTGATCCAAAGCGGCCTGCGAGATGGCTGAGTTCTTGAACTCTGCAAGGTAGAACACGCACATCACTAGCGAGATCCCCTGGCTGGTGCGATAACTCTGCAAGGTCGCAAGCGAGAAGTCGGTCTTGTCGCAGTCTCCCGTGTGGTGGTACAGCCCTCGCTCCGGGTTCGCGAAGTTGTCGGTCGCGGCCGTGTAGTTCACCTGCGAGCCAGAGCCGCCACCGCCACCGCTGTAGACGTGGGTGAGCTTCGAAGAGGTCTCCAGTGGGCTCTCGACCTGGAAGACGAGATCGGCGTCGTTCGGGGTCGCGGTCTCGCCGATGTCGGCGCGGTTCACGGTCCAGCGGGCGACGCCGCCGGTGGCGGAGTACGTCACGGTCGTGACCAGCGTCCAACTCCAGCCACCGCCGTTGTGGTGGTACAGGCTGTTGTTCTCCAGCAGGTAGTCGGCCCCGATTCCGCCCTGCGCGTAGCCGGTGGCGGTGTTCCGGTCGGTGTCGATATAGGTGCGCGCGTACTGCGGGGCGCCGGTGAACGTGAACTGATAGGTGACGGTGGTCGCGTCGTTGGTTGCCGAGGGCCCACTGATGGTGGCGTAGGCGGGTGACACGATCGCGAGTGCGGCGGCGAGGGTGCCGGCTGCGACGCCGGCCAGTAGTTTCAGGGTTCTCATGGGCGGGAGCCTCCTGGAGTCAGCCTTTGATGCCGGATGTTGCGATGCCTTGGATGAACTGGCGTTGGAGCAGGGTGAAGATGGCGATGATGGGGAGGGAGGCGAGCAGGGAGCCTGCCATCAGGACGGGGTAGTCGGTCTGGAACTGTCCTTGGAGGGAGGCGAGACCGGCGGACAGCGTCATCTTGCCGGGGTCGGTGTTGACCACCAGCGGCCAGAACAGGTCGTTCCAGGACCAGAGAAGAACGAGGAGAGCCAGCGCGACCAAGCCGGGCCGCGCGAGTGGGAGCACGATCGACCAGTAGATGCGGACGGGGCCGGCGCCGTCGATGGCTGCGGCTTCCTCGAGTTCTCTGGGCAGGCCGAGGAAGAACTGGCGGAGCAGGAAGACGCCGAATGCGCTGAACAACCCCGGAACCACCAACGCCTGCAGGGAGTTGAGCCAGCCGAGCGACGACATGATCTGGTACTGCGGAATGATGAACAGCTGCGGCGGCACCATCAACACCGACAGCAGGATCCCGAACAGGACGTTACGGCCGGGGAACCGTAGTCGGGCGAAGGCGTAGGCGGCCATCGAGCAGAACAGCACCTGGCCGATCGTCCGCAGCCCGGCCATCAGCACGGTGTTGAGGAACTGGTGACCGAAAGGGAGTACGTCGAAGACCTTGCTGTAGTTGTCCCAGCGGCCTTCGGGCAGCAGCGACGGCGGGACCTTCGTTGCATTGCTCAACGACTTCAGCGAGGTGATGATCTGCCAGACGAACGGCGCGACCATCGCGAGCGCCGAGGCGACCAGGATGGTGTGCACGCCAGTGTTCTTCTTACGCATAGTGCACCCACCTCTTCTGGAACCGGAACTGCAGGGCGGTCAGGACGACGATGATGAGCAGCAGCATCATCACGATCGCGGCCGCGTAGCCACGGTCGTTGGTGACGAAGGCTCGGTCGTAGAACAACTGCACGACGGTCTCCAGCCGGGGGAACGCCGGGTTCGCCCGCGCACCGGCGCCGGAGCCCGCCATCACGTAGACCAGGTCGAACAGTTGCAGCGAGCCGATCACCGACACGACCGAAACGAAGAACGCGGTCGGCGAGAGCAACGGCAGCGTGACGTGGAAGAACTGGCGAGCGGGACTGGCCCCATCGATGGCGGCAGCGTCGTAGTACTCCTTGGGGATCGCCTGGAGGCCGGCCAGGAAGATGATCAGGTTGTAGCCGACGCTGCTCCAGATGCCGACCACGACGAGCGCGTAGAGCGCGGTCGCCGGGTCGGCGACCCAGTTCGGCCCGTCGATGCCGATCAGCGAGAGCAGGTAGTTGATCAGGCCGTAGTCGCCGTTGTAGAGCCACCGCCAGACCATCGCGATCGCCACCGGCATCGTGACGACCGGGAGGAAGAACAACGTGCGGTAGAGGCCGACGAACCGCATGCCCTTGCGATTGAGCAGGACTGCGAAGCCGATCGCGAGCGGGATGCTGAGCAGGCCGAGACCCGTGTAGGTCAGCGTGTTGACGAGCGCCCTGCCGACCTCCGGATCGTCGACCAGCCGGCGGTAGTTGTCGATCCCCGTCCAGGTGTGCCCACCGAACGCGCCCCATTCGGTGAGCGAGAAGTACGCGGTCTGCAGCACCGGCCACAGGTAGAAGACCGCGATCCCCAACCCGGTGGGGGCGATGAAGGCGTAACCCCACAAGGCCTCCTTGAGGCGGCCGGGGCCTCGCCGCCGCCCGAGCGCCCGGCCCCTCCTCCACCACCCCCCACGCTCCGCTCCACGCCGCGCATCCGCGGTCGCGGAATGCTGCGGTGGGGTCATCGTCGCCGTCATTCCTTCGCCAGCAGCGTATTCATGGCATCGGCGAGCTCAGTGGCGGCCTTGTCGATCGGCTCCGCACCGGTCCACGCTTTGGTGAGGTAGGTGAGTTCGGCTTCGTTCCAGGCGGCGGTGTTCTTCGAGACCGGGAACGGCACCGAGTAGCTGACGGAGTCGAGGAAGGTCTGGAGCTTCAGCTCGGGATGCGCCTTGACCCACGCGGTCTGCGTTCCGTCGTACGCCGGGATGGGACCCTTCTGGCCGAGGAGCTCCGCCGCGTCCTTCGAGCCCAGGTACCGGACGAACTCCCAGGCCTGGTCGGGGTGCGCGGTCTTGGTCGAAACCACGTTGGCGACCCCGTGGATGATGGTGGCCTGCTTCTCACCCTTGGGCAGCGGGGCGACGTCGACCTTGCCCTTGGTGTAGCTGTTCGCGGTGAACTCCGAGACGTTCCACGAACCGCCCCAGTACATCGCGATCTTGCCGGCCTCGAAGAGCTGGATCGGCGTGGTGTCGGTCATCGTCTTCAGGTCGGGGGAGTTCTTCTTCTCGATCAGGTCGGTCCAGAACTTCAGGCCGGCGATCGTCTTCGGGTCGCTGTACCCGGACTTCTTGCCGTCCGGTGAGATCACGTAGCCGCCGGCCTGGGCGATCGTGTCGTACTGGTACTCCTGGAAGCTGCCCAGCTGGGCCGCGGTGCCGTAGACGCCCTTGGCCGGATCGGTGAGTTTCGCGGCGGTGTCCTGGAAGTCGGCCCAGGTCCAGTCGTCCTTCGGGTAGGGCAGTTTCTTCGCGTCGAAGAGTTTCTTGTTGTACCAGACCGCGACGGTGTCCATGTCCTTCGGAAGTCCGTACGGCTTGCCCTCGAAGGTGTACAGGTCGGTCAGCGGCTTGGGGTAGACCGACAGGTCCGCGTCGCCCGGCATCGGTGCGATCACCTTGTTCGAGGCGTAGAGCTGGAAGTTCGGGCCGTTCATCCAGAACACGTCCGGTGCCGCCCCGCCGGTCGCGGCGGCCTTGAGCTTGGTCCAGTAGTCCGCCCACGGGGTGAGCTGGACCTGGACGGTGATGTTGGGGTGGGTCTTGGTGAACTCGGCCGCGAGCGACTCCATCACCGGTTTCTGGTTGGCGTCCCAGACGCCGTACGACAGCGTGACCTTCGCGTTCGGGTCGGACGCCGCCTTGTCGTCGCCGCCCGAACACCCCGCCACGGCCAGCAGACCTGTCAGCAGTGCTGCGCTCAGCACCTTCGCCATCCTCATCCCGGTTCCTCCTGAACGTCCCGCAGTGAATGGGATTAATCATGGAGTCCATGGAAATGATGTCAAGGGTTCAGCGGAAATCGATGCGCAAATCTGCTCAGAACTGGTCAGTTCCGGGCAATCATGGCCTCGACCTGTTCGAGCGCGAGCCGGACCGCGCCGAACGCGACCCCCTCGTCACCGAACGTCGAGACCCGGATCTCCGGCGTGCGCAGGCACCACCGGTCGAGTTCGCGGCGCAGTGGCTCGACCACCACGTCGGCCGACCGGGAGAAGCCGCCGCCGATCACGAGCAGCTCGGGATCGAGCGTCAGGATCAGCGCGGAGACGCCGACCGCCACGTCGCGGGTGTACTTCCGGACCGCCCGGACGGCCTCGCGATCACCGTCGCGCGCCGCCAGGAAGACGTCGCCGAACTTGTCCTCCTGGGTGCCGGCCCAGGCGCGCAGATGCTCCGGCGCGCGCTGCCAGCCGACCGCGGGCAGGGCGCCGATCTCGCCGGAGGCGTTGGCGAAACCGCGATGCAGCTTGCCGTCGATGATCAGGCCGGTACCGGTGCGCAGGCCGGCCAGCAGGAACACCACGTCCTTGGCGTGCCGGGCGACCCCGCGCCACGACTCGGCCAGCGCGGCCAGCTTGCTGTCGTTCTCGACCCGGACGTCCCCGGCGACCTGGCGTTTCAGGTGGCCGGCCAAGTCGACACCGGTCCACTCCGCCAGCGAATCCGACAGCATCACCTTGCCGGTGCCGTCGACCAGACCGGTGGTGGCGACGCCGGTCGACCAGATCTGATCGGGCGTTGTTCCGGCCTTTGTCAGTGCGGCGGCGACACAGTCGTCGAGGACGGCCAACCGCTGCAGGCGGCCGAGCTGCGGCGTCACGTTCAGCACAGCCGAGCTCGTCACCTCACCGTCGAGATCGGCGACCAGGGCGCGGATCGTATGGCCGCCGATGTCGATGCCGAGCACCCGGCCGGCATCGGCGGCGAACCGGTAGCGGCGGGCGGGCCGGCCGAGGGTGCCGGTCGCCGGTTCGAGCTCGGCGACCCAGCCGCGGCCGGCCAGTTCACGAACCACGTCCTCGGTGGAGGCGCGGGACAGACCGGTCCGCTTGGCCAGCTCGGTCAGCGTCAGTGGCTGATCGGAGCGCAGAATCCGGATCACGGCCATCGCGTTGAGCTGGCGCAGCCGGGACAGGTCACCGCCGCTCTGCTCCTCGGTCATCGCCGCCCCCTTGAGGTTCTTCGACATCGCTGCCAATAATGATGGACTCCTGGATAATTACCTATCGTAGGCGCGGGAAGGAATCCATGACTGGCGTGACTCTAGCCCTGGTGGGCGGCGGTCTGCGGGGGCAGCTGTACGCCCGGGGTGCGGTCGGCGACGGGGGTGCGCGGGTGGTCGCGATCGCCGAGCCGGATCCGGTCCGGCGCTCGGCGCTCGGCGACGAGTTCGGCGTACCGAGCGAACACCGGTACGCCGACTGGGCCGACCTCGCCGCTGCCGGGAGACTTGGGGATGCGGCGATCGTGGCGACGCAGGACCAGTTGCACACGGCACCCGCCGTACGGCTGGCTGATCTCGGCTATCACCTGTTGCTGGAGAAGCCGATGGCGACGACCGAGGAGGATGCCCGGGCGATCACCGCTGCCGCGCACCGCAACGGGATCATCCTGGCGGTCTGCCATGTGCTGAGATACACGCCGTACACGCGGATGCTGAAGGAGCTCCTCGAGTCCGGCCGGATCGGGAGGCTGGTGAACGTACAGCACCTGGAACCGGTCGGCTGGTGGCATCAGGCGCATTCCTTCGTCCGCGGGAACTGGCGGCGCTCGGACACCTCGGCGCCGATGCTGCTCACCAAGGCCTGTCACGATCTCGACTGGCTCGTGCATCTGTTCGGCGCGATGCCGGCGCGGGTCAGTTCGTTCGGCAGCCTCACGCATTTCAAGGCCTCCGAGCGACCGCCGCGGGCGGCAGCGCGGTGTGTCGACTGTCCCCTCAACGCGAGCTGTCCCTACTCGGCCAAGCGCCTCTATCTCGGAGCGTTGGCCGATCCCGATCAGCACTTCTGGCCGCTGGGTGCGGTGACGAACGAGCGCACCGAGGCGGGCGTCCTCGAAGCACTCCGAACCGGTCCGTACGGGCGCTGCGTGTATGCGTGCGACAACGATGTGGTCGACCATCAGGTGGTGAACCTGGAGTTCCCCGACGGGGGTACCTGCTCGTTCACGATGAGCGCGTTCACGCCGATGGAGCATCGCCGCACCCGACTCCTCGGCACGCATGGCTTCCTGGACGGCGACGGCAGCACGATCCGGCTGGTCGACTTCCGCACCGGTGAGGAAGAGCTGCTCGCCGTACCGGAGGCTGACGGCGATGGTCATGGGGGTGGCGACCAGGAGCTCACCGCCAGCTTCCTGCGCGCGGTCGCCACCGGCGATCCGAGCTTGTTGCCAACGGACGCCGCCGCAAGTCTCGCTACGCATCGGGTCGTCTGGGCCGCCGAGGAGGCTCGAACGGAGGGCACGGTGGTGACACTGACCTAGCGACTCAGCAGGTGCTTGCGGTCAGTTGGATGTAGTAGATCGGGCCCCAATTGACGGTGTCGCGGACCGGCGGGGTCTTACAGATGAGCTGGCCGCCGTTGCTGCCCAGGAGACGGGCGGCCGCACCACCGGTCTGCCTGTTGTCGACGACGCCAACGCCGTTCCAGTTGTACAGGGTGTAGGTGGCGTAGTGGAGAAATCTGAAGACGTAAGAACCGCTGCCGTACGGAACCGTCGCGCAGACGTAGCCGGTCGGGCACTCTTCGAACCATCCGGCCGGTACCTGGAATCGCTGGGCAGCGGCCGGTGAGGTTGTCGGTGCGGCGGCGACCACAGCCGGCGAGATTCCACCGGCCTGCTGCTCGCCGTACCCACTGTTGATGGGTGCTGCAGTGGCCGGCGTCATCACACCTGCGGCCAGAACGCTCATCAGTAGTCCGACGAGCGCCACGGTCTTGCATTGTCCGATTCTCATGGTCCTACTTTTTCCCGGATGGGGGCGAGGCGGGGTGCTGTTTGGCGGAGGCCGAAAGGGTTTCGCTTGGGGTTGGCTGTCGGGTAGGCGGCGCACCGGGAGCCTTGTAATGTGGGGCGCCGTGACTGAACTGCGCGATTCGCGACCAGCGCCAAGGGTTCCTGTCTGGCTTGCGCTCCTCGTCCTCGCCGCGGCCCTGGTGGCTGCGGCGATGCTCGACGGGAGTGCGGCGTCGACGGTGGCGGCCGTGGTCGCCGTAGTAGCAGGTTGGGTGGCGGTCGCGGGGATGGCGCGGCGTTGGACTCTCGGCCCGTGGGGTGCGGTGGCGGCAGGCTCGGCGGTCGCCGGGATCTTGCTGGTGCGCGATCCCGACTACCGGGTCCCCGGCGTACTGCTGCTCATTGTTGGGCTCGTCGCGCTTCCCATCCTGCTCGCGATCGCCCGCGTCAAGCGGTACGCCGACCGGATCCCCGAGCCGCGCCGGACCACCGACGGGTCCGACCTGTTCGGCAGTGGTCGCACCGAACCCGGCTCGGGTCCCTTCGACTGACTCTCAGAACGAGATCCGATGGTTGGCGGAGGCGACCTTCACGGTGAGGGTCTGGGTGGCGGCGTCCCAGGACCAGTTGTGGGTGTCCTGGTGATCGGCACTGACCTTTGCCGGTGCCGTCGGTACGCCGAGGAACTTGACGGTCCATTCCCGTGCGCTCACCTGGCCAGGGAACCGGCCTTGTGACGGGCCGATGGACAAGGTGTGCTCGCCATGGTTCTCGGTGTATGTGAGCCTCGTCCTCGCGCTCTGCGACTTGTCGGTCGTCGAGCCGTTGTCCTCGTAGAGGGTGAAACGGCCGTTGCCGCCGGTGGCTACGGTCGCGGTGACCTTTGTGAGTGGGTTCTGTACGTCGTTGGTCACGTTGGCCGTGCGGGTGGTCATGATGCCGCCCGAACGCAGGAAGACCGGCATGGTGTCCAGGGAGCTGGTGACCTGCTGGGTCGTTCCACCGGCGTACGTCTTGCCGGTGAAGTAGTCCGTCCACTGGCCGGGCGGGAACCAGACTGTGGTGGTCGCCTGCGTCCCCGGCGTCGTCACCGGAGCAACCAGGAGATCGGGGCCGTAGAAGTACTCGTTGCCAGCGGCGGTGTAGGCGGCAGCCTCTTCCGGATACTCCAGATAGGTCGGACGAACTACCGGTACGCCGGTTGTCGCCGCCTGCTGGGCGAGGGTGTACGTGTAGGGCACCAGGTTCTCGCGCAGGTTGAGGAAACGGGTCGCCGACTGCGCGGCCGCCGTACCGTATTGCCACGGCAGCCGGTCGCTGTGGTTGCTGTGCAGCCGGTCGATCGGCTGGAACGTGCCGAGCTGGACCCAGCGGGCGTACATGTCGTCGGGCAGCTTGAATGTCCGGCGCTGCTGGCCACCGGAGGTGTAGATCTCGCTGCCGGGCAGCCCGGTGGTGTCGTTGTGACCGCCGATGTCGTGGCTGATCGCCGACATGCCGGTCGCCACCGACTCGGCCGGGGTGATGCCGACCTCCATCCGGAGTGTGCCCCAGGTCGAGGACGTGTCGCCGGTGAAGTGCAACGTACTGCGCTTGTCCGCCCAGGGACCCGTAGCCAGCCCGATCGGCCCGCCGTAACCGCCGGCCTGCAGCGAACCATAGGCCCGCGAGATGGCGAACCCGCGACCTATGGCCGGCGCGGCCAGATCGGCGTACTGCTGGTTGATCCATGCATCCGGCGTGACACCGGACAGGCTGGAACGTGAGCTGTCGCAACACCAGTCGAGCCACCAGAAGTCGTTGCCTTGTCGCATCATCTCGCGGTGCAGATCGAGGTACGCCTTGAGCTGGTCCGGGTCGCCCCAGTCGAAGACGTAGCAGTCGGTGCCGCAACCGGACTTGGTCAGCTTGCCCTTCGCGGTCGCCTGCGCCTGGGCGAACTGTGGGTCGGACCCCATGATGCTGGGATGGATGTTGAGGTTGTTGTGCAGACCTTGCGACTTGGACCAGGCGAAGAACGCCGCCGGGTCGGGGAACTTCGTCCGGTCGAACTCCCAGCCGTTCCAGGTGTCCGGCGCCTTGAAGTCGGTGTCGGTGACGAGCACATCCAGCGGTACGCCGTTCGCGCGGAACTGCGGCAGGATCGTGTCGCGGTAGTCGGCGGCGGTGCGATCGAAGTACTCCGAGTACCAGACACCGTAGGCCCATCGCGGTAGCAGTTCGGGTGGTCCGGTCAACGTCGCCAGGTCACCGAGTCCCGCCTTGTAATTGTGGCCGAAGGCAAAGACATAGCCATCCTGGTAAGGGTTCGCGCCGTGCGTCGGGCGCTGGGTGACCCGGCCGCCGTTGTAGAGCGCTGAGGTGGTGTCGTCCAGGAGATACCAGCCGTCCTGGTGCAGGAGGCCTTCGGTGGTGGACGGGGAGCCGTTGTCGCCGTTGACACCATCGAGGCCACGGCGATAGCCGCCGAGCGCGAGATGTGGTTGCGGTGCGGGGCCTCCGGTTCCGATCGTGTCGAGGTTCACGTGGCAACTCGTCGTACCGGGGCAGCTGACGACGACGTCGTTGGTGCCCGCTTTGAGATCGACCGGGACCGACGTGGTCGCCCAGGCGTTCCAGTCGGCGGTCGCCGGGAAGGACGCAGTACGGGTGACGCCGGCGGCGGTGACAGCGGCGGTTCGCGTTTCGTGACGGCCGTCGCCGCCGACGCCGTTCGCATAGCGCAGAAATAGGTCGTAGGTGCCGTCGGCGGGGACACCGACGATGCGCTGGGTGAGGCTCGCGCCCTCGTTGAGCTCGGCGACGAAACCACGCCCGGCGTACGACGGATGGTCGCTTGCCAGCGTCGCCGAGCCGCCGGGGAGACCGGCCTCGGCTTCGCAACTGACCCCGAAGGCGCAGTCGCCGTAGGCGCGCGCGGACGCGGGTGGGTAGGCAGTGTTCGCCTCCAGGACGGCGAAGCTGTCGAGGTTGATGTTGCCCGAGTCGGTCGCCGACCGGCTGATCTTCACGAGATGATGGCCGGCGCCGAGCGCGAGCGGTGCGGAGGCGAGCGCCCAGGAATCCCAGTCGTTGGTCGGGGCGAGGGTGATGCTCTGGGGCGGACCGCCATCGACAGACAAACTGAGGGTCCGTACTTCGTGTTTGCCGTCGCCACCGGTGCCGTTGGCATAGCGGGCGGCGAATGTGTAGGTGCCTGCTTTCGTGGCGTCCACGTTCGCGCTGGCCTGGGCGCCGGTGGTCTCGAAGCCGGCGAGGAATCCACCGCCGGTGAAGCCGTTGTGGTCGGTCGCCGTGCCTAGGCCGTCCGCGGTGATGTCTTCGGCTTCGCACAAGGCACCGACCGTGCAGGTCAGCCGATGCCAGGGGGCGGCAGCGACCTTCGCGGGTCCGGCGTTCAGGCTGATGCCGAGGTTGCCGGCGTCGAACGGACCAGAGCCCAGGCGATAGGTCAGCGTTGCCGCGCTGGTCCGGATGGTCAGTACGCCGTTGGTGGTCGAGGAGGTGAACGGCGTCGGAGTGAAGGCGTTTCGGCCGACGGCGTTGAAGGTCGCGGCGTCCTGGAACCGTCCGTCACCGGCGTACTCGGTCCGGATCAAGGTCGGCGAGAGCACCTGGAATCTGGCGTTGCCCGCGACGATTGTCTGCCGGTCAGGTCTGGCGGCGGCGGGCAGGGCGACGGTGCCGGCCGCCACGGCGCAGGCAGCGAGGGTGAGCGCGATGGTCTTTTGCACGATAGAACTCCGATCCTTGGAGGGGCGGATCTACAACGATGGAAACTTCGTGCAGACGGTATGTGACCACATCCGGGCGGAGCGTGTCCAGACCTCGGCCGGCGCGGGCCGTATCGTTCTGGTGTGAGCAAGGGCTGGTGGTGGGTCGCGGCGGGTGCCGTGATCGTGGCGGCGTGGGCTGCGCGCGGTGGCGACTCCAGTGACTCGACCGCTGACTTGCCGAAGCCGGCGGTGCAACCGCAGGTCTCGGTGACGCCGTCGATCCCCAAGCCTTCGCCGGAGGCTGACTGGTTCGAGAACTATGACCCGGCGCAGTTCGCCGGGCAGGTTCGTCGGTCGGCCGGGCGAGCAGGGATCAGCCCTCAGTTGCTGATGGCAATCTTGTACAACGAGGACTACAAGCCGCATAACCCGCAACTGGAACGCTCCTGGCAGCACATCAAGCCGGACGCGGCCTTCGGGATCGCCAACATGCACAGGGCGGCCTTCGACGAAGCGAAGCGCGGCCGCTCGTTCGCCCGGCGGAGCTGGGACGAGTTGCCCGACCATCCGGAGCTCGCGATCGAGGCGGCTGCCTGGCATCTCCACGATCTCGCCGCGCGCCTGCCTCGCGGTACGGGAAAGTTCAGGAAGGACGAATTGCTTGCCCTCGGCTACAACGCGGGCGCCCGCAACATGCGCGCCTTTGCCAACGGTGCAAAGCCGGGCTCCCAGGCCCAGTCCTACCTCGACAACCTCCACCAGAACTGGGCCAAGTCGGCGACCGCGCTGTCGCGGAGCTGGTGACGGAGATTGGTTCCGCTGCCGAGGCCGGTGCGTTCGGCGATCTGGGTCGACCGGCAGTCGGTGTCCTCGAGGAGCCGGCGGGCGTAGTCCAGACGTTGGACGGCGAGCCCAGGTCCCGGTCGATGTGGTCTTCGACCCGATCGCGCGGGCGACACCAGCCTCCGTTCCGGTGCAGGTGCTGAAGGACGGCGGCTTCCTCGTCTCCGTCCTCGATGTCGAAGAGGCCGCCGCGCAGGAGGCCCACCGGCGCGGCGAGGCAAGATCGTCCTCCGGGTGTAGCACCTCAGCCAGGCATGTGCCGGGTCCAGGGGCCGCCTGGGTGTTCGCGGGTGGCCGTCTCGCCGGGGGAGAGGTCGAGGACGTCGAGCAGGGTCTGGTCCTCGTCGATCGCGTGGCTCAGGTGGCCGAGCTTGCCTTCGTCCTCCGCGCCCGTGCTGCCGATGAGCTGCCAGAGTCCGTCATCGTCGTCGTAGGTGACCAGGAGGATGGGCTCGCGCCGCTCGAAGACTTCCGGGGTCTGGATGCAGGTGGTCCCCACCAGCCAGTGCCTCAGCCACAGCGCTCGACGGTCCTGGAACATCGCGTTGTCCGCCACCCACCAGATGAACGGCAGGGTGTCGTGCGCCCGAGCCTGCGCGGCGGTGAGGTCCGGACCGCCTTCGGGCACTCGCTCGAAGGGCTCGTCGATCAGGCTGAACGCATACTCGCTGCCGTTGTCGAAGATCACCGCGTGGAAGGTTGCGCCGCCCGGGTTGCCGGCGCCGATGCCGATCGAGATCCGGCCGATGTGCTGATCCTGGCCCGTGGTCCAGCCGATGGCATAGGACGCGAGCTCGCCGCGCGGAGAAATGAATTCGCCGAAAGCCCGCCGGTCCATTCCGGTCGCATCCGGCGTCGGTACTTCGAGCAGGCGACCCTCGATCACTTGAACGTCCACCCGCGAACGCTAACTCAGGCGGTTGAGTACGTGGGTGTGGAGGGCTTCCAGGAGTTTGGGATCGTCTTCGGAGTGGGCGGTGACGGTGATGGCGGTGCGGGTGGTGGGGTTGATGAGGGCGTACTGGCCGTAGCGGCCGTCCATGCGGTAGGTGTCGTTCTCGTCGATCCAGACGCCGAGGCCGTAGCCGTGGGTCCAGCGGGAGCCGCCGTAGGTGACGGTGCTGGTGTCGACCGGGTCGGACGTCATCCGGCGTACGTAATCTGCTGGGACCAGTTGCCGGCCCTCCCATTCGCCTTCCTGCAGGAGGAGTCGGGCGAAGCGGGCGAGTTCGTGGGTGCGGAGGAAGAGGTCGCTCTCGGCGAACGGGTAGCCGTTCGGGCAGGTGTGCCAGGCGGGGTTGTGGAGATCCAGCGGGGCGAAGAGCCGCGGTAGGAGGTAGTCGCGCAGGTTCGCACCGGTGGCCCGCGCGATGACGCGGCCGACGGCGTACGGGCCGGAACCTGTGTAGGAGAAGGTGGTTCCGGGCTCCGCGGCGAGGGGCGCGGCAACGATCTCGTGCAGCAGGTCCGCCGCGTCGATCCGGACTTCGGCGAACCACTCGTGGCTCGTCCCGCTGGTCATCGTGACCAGCTGCCGTAGCGTCACCTGTTCGACCCCGTCGGCGGCGATCGTCCGGAGCTCGGGGAAGTGATCGAGGAGCCGGTCGTCGAGGCCGAGCCGGCCCTCCGCCTCGGCCATCCCCAGCGCCACCGAGGTGAAGGCCTTCGAGACCGAGTACAGGTTCACCCGGTCGTCGGACCGGGTCCGTCGTTCGACCAGCGGCTCCCCCTCCCGGTACACGCAGATCCCGTAGACGCCGAGCCCGTCGTCCCGATCGGCCCGGATGAAGTCGTCCAGCAGCTCATCGATCACGCTCAGATCCTAGGTTCCCGATCCCAGGCATTGGGCGAGGTCTGTTTCTTGCAAAGATTGATTGAGATATTGCGTCGATGTGTCCGTGGCGTTACGGTCTCGCCACGCCCCCGTCGAAAGAGAGCCGCCCATGTCCCGATTGAGCAACTGGAGTGGGAGGGCTCGCGTCGGGGCCCTCTGCGGTGCGCTGGTCGCCGCTGGAATCACAGTTGTTGCTGCCGCGCCGGCGTGGGCTGTGGCGTCCGGTGGAGTCGGAGCCACCTTGCCGTACGTCGAAGTACAGGCTGAGAACTCGTCGACCAATGGGACCGTGATCGGGCCGAGTGCGGCGTACAACACGCTGGCTGCGGAGGCGTCGTACCGGAAGGCGGTAACGCTGCAGGGGACCGGCAAGTTCGTTGAGTTCACGACGCCCGCCGCGACCAACTCGATCGTCTTCCGCTACAGCATCCCGGACACCGGCGGCGGCTCCGTCTACACCGCGCCACTGTCGCTTTACGTCAACGGCACCAAGCAGCCCAACGTCACCCTGACGAACGCGTACAGCTGGTACTACGGCGGCTATCCGTTCACCAACTCGCCGGGGAGCAACCCGCACCACTTCTACGACGAGGCACACCGGTTGTTCTCGACCACCTACCCGGCCGGCACCAAGTTCCGGTTGCAGGTCGACGCGGAGGACACCGCTTCGTCGTACACGATCGATTTCGCGGATTTCGAGAACGTCGCGGGTGCGCTCTCCCAGCCGGCCGGTTCGGTCTCGGTGACGAGTCAGGGCGCGGACCCGACGGGTGCCGCGGATTCCACCAACGCGTTCAACTCGGCGATGGCCGCGGCCGGTCCGGGTGGCACCGTGTGGATCCCGGCGGGAACGTTCAAGATCCCGGGTCACCTGATCCTGAACAACATCACCTTCAAGGGCGCGGGCATGTGGCGCTCGACCGTCGTCGGTGCCGCGCCGGGCTTCTACGGCAACTACGCGCCGAACGCGAGCAGCGGCGTACACCTGTCGGACTTCGCCATCTTCGGTGACGTCCAGGAGCGCAACGACGGCGCCCAGGTGAACGGCATCGGCGGCGCGCTGAACAACTCCACCGTCGACCGGGTGTGGATCGAGCACGAGAAGGTCGGCGCCTGGATGGACGGCCCGTTCACCAACCTGGTCTTCAGCGGGATGCGGATCCGCAACGTGACGGCCGACGGGGTGAACTTCCACAACGGCGTCACCAATTCCAAGGTCACCAACAGCGATCTGCGCAACCTCGGTGACGACGGCCTGGCCACCTGGGCCGAGCAGAACGCCGACGTCAACGACTCGTTCGACCACAACACCGTGCAGTACCCGATCCTTGCCAACGGCATCGCCATCTACGGCGGGCACGACAACTTCGTCACCGACAACCGGGTGATCGACGCCGGCCTCACCCAGGGCGGCGGGATCCACGTCGCACAGCGGTTCGGCTCGACGATGCTCGGCCGCACGGACGTACTACGCAACACGATCATCCGATCCGGGGGACTGGACCCGAACTGGAACTTCGGCGTCGGAGCACTGTGGTTCGACGCGCGCGACGGTGCGATGACCGGCCTGACGAACGTCGACAACCTGCTGATCCAGCAGAGCCCGTTCGAGGCGATCCAGTTCGTCTCGGGCTCGAACATCGCCAACGTGCACATCAACAACGCGACGATCCAGAACACCGGGACCTGGGTGGTCCAGGAGCAGGTCGGTGGCTCGGCGACCATCACCAACAGCACGGCCACCGGCACACAGGCGCCCGGACCCATCTACAACTGCGGCGTCGGCTTCACACTGACCGATGGCGGCGGCAACTCGGGCATCTTCGCTCCCGGGCAGTGCCAGAACATCACCTCGCCCGCGTTCCCGCCGTACCTGCCGGACAACGGTTCGCAGATCTCGGTCAGCCCGACCGCACTGAGCTTCGGCTCCGTGGCAACCGGCGCAGCGAGTTCCGCCCAGCCTGTCACCGTCACGAACAGCGGTACCGCCGCGGCACCGGTCAGCTCGGTCGCGGTCACCGGTGACTACAGCCAGACCAACAACTGCGGCACCAGCATCGCGGCCGGCGCCTCGTGCACGATCAACGTGACCTTCAGCCCGACCGCAGCCGGTGGCCGGAACGGCAACCTGACAGTCACCGCAGCCGGAGTCACCAGCACGGTCGCGCTCTCGGGCACCGGCGTCGCCCCCGGGCCGATCCTCAACCCGAACCCGAGCAATCTGTCCTTCGCGGACACGCTGGTGGGAAGCTCCTCGGCGACCCAAGCGGTTACGGTGACCAACTCCGGTACGGCGTCAGCCTCCGTCTCCGGCGTGTCCACCTCGGGCGACTTCAGCCAGGCCAACAACTGCACGACTCTGGCAGTCGGCGCGTCCTGCACGGTCACCGTCACCTTCCGGCCGACCGCTTCGGGAGCACGTGCCGGCGGCGTCACTTTGACGAGCAACGCCAACAACAGCCCGACCTCGATCTCCCTGTCAGGCAACGGGATCGGGACCGATACGAACCTTGCCCTCGGCAAGCCTGCAACGGCGAGCAGCCAGGTCAACGGCACGCAGGCCGCGAGCACGGCAACGGACGGCGATGCGAACACCTATTGGGAGAGCGCCAACAACGCCTTCCCGCAGTGGCTGCAGGTCGACCTCGGAGCCGCGCGCAGCGTCGGCAAGGTGACGCTGAAGCTACCGCCTTCGTCGGCCTGGGGCACGCGCACCCAGACATTGTCGGTCCAGGCAAGCACCGACGGATCGAACTTCGGTACGCCGGTAGCGTCCGCGACCTACACGTTCACCTCACCGGCCAACGTCGTGAACATCACCGTTCCGACGACGAACGCTCGCTATCTGCGGGTCAACATCACCGGCAACAGTGGCTGGCCTGCGGGACAGGTCTCGGAGTTCGAGGTGTACTCGAGCGGCACCGGCGGCAATACGCCCAACACCAACCTCGCCGCAGGTAAGGCCACCGGCGAGTCGAGCCACAACGATGTCTACCAGTCGAGCAATGCGACCGATGGCAACCAGGCAACGTACTGGGAGAGCGCGAACAACGCCTTCCCACAGTGGCTCCAGGTCGATCTCGGCTCCGCTCAGAGCGCCGGCCGGATCGTCCTGCAACTGCCGGCCGGGTGGGGACAGCGCACTCAGACCCTGTCCGTTCTCGGCAGCACCAATGGCACGACCTTCAGCACCGTCGTCGGGTCCGCCGGCTACTCCTTTGCCCCCGGCAACAACAACACGGTGACCATCACCTTCACCCCGACGACCCAGCGCTACTTCCGCCTCAACATCACCGCCAACACCGGCTGGATCGCCGGTCAGATCTCATCCTTCGAGGTCTGGAACAGCTAGTCGGGTCCGGAACTCCTGGCGCCGGGGACGTGGTCAGATCTTCAGCCAGGCGATGATCGTTGCGAGTGCGAAGACGACGAGCGAGGTGGTCCAGACCAGCGAGGCCGACCACCCGGTACGGCGTACGCGGCCGGTCTCCGCATTTGCTGCGATCAGCGCCTGGGCGAAGGTCTGGGCGTCACGAGGGCGCTGGGCGGGGTCGTGGTCGATGGCGCTGTTGAGGAGCTCGGCCACTCGCGGAGGGATGCCGGTGATCTCGGCCGGCTTGCGCGGCCGACGTCGGTGCGAGGTGGTTTCCGGGCGATCGCCGGACAGGAGTTCCCAGGTGAGGACGCCGAGGGAGTAGACGTCGGCGCGGGCGTCGAAGTCGCCGAGGCCGCCGACCTGTTCGGGGGCCATGTAGGCCGGCGTACCGGCGGTGACCGTGTAGCCGCTGGCGTCGGCGAGGCGTTTCGCGCTGCCCAGGTCGGCGACCAGGACGCGGACCGGCTCGGTGGTCTCGTCGAGCAGCAGGTTGCTGGGCTTGATGTCGCGGTGGATGAAACCCGCCTCGTGGAGGACGTGGACAGCCTCCGCCGCCTCGGCCGCGAGCCGCACCGCCTCGTCCGGCTCCAGTTTCCCGACCCGGTCGGCGAGCGTACCGCCGTTGATGTAGTCCATCACGAAGTACGGCCGGTTGTTGTCCACGCCGACGTCGTGGACCCGGATCACCCGCCTGCTCTCGATCCGGCGCAGCACCCGCGCCTCGCTCAGAAAACGCTCCCGGACGTCGGCGTGCAGCACCCAGTTGTCGGCCAGCACCTTCACCGCGACGGTCGTCTCGAGCTCGGGGTCGTACCCCTTCCACACGGTCGCGAAGGCGCCGGAGCCGACGCTGCGGTCCAAGCGATAGCGCCCGATGTGTCTCATCATGGCTAATGATGTACCAAGTTGCCGGTCAGTCAGCGGAAGAGTGGAGACCTACATAGTGATGCAGGACGACGATGCTCTGGAGAACCTGGTGGAGGCGGCCAAGGGCGGCGACCAGGCGGCTCTGGACGAGGTGCTGCTCCGGGTCCGGCCGGTGGTGTTACGCCGGTGCACCAAGTTCCTCCCGCACCACGCCGACGCCGAGGACGCCGCTCAGGATGCCCTGTTGATCATCAGCCGCAAGCTCACGTCGTACGCCGGACGTGGGTCCTTCCTCGGGTGGGTGACCGTGATCGCGTCCAACTCCGCCCGGTCCACCTATCGCTCGCTCCGGGACCGGGCCGATGCGCTGAGCGGGGTGAGCGCCGTTCCCGAGTCGCCCGACCCGCGGACCACCAGCGTGATCGCCGGCACCCGGCTCGACCTGCTCGATGCGCTGGATGAGCTGGAGCAGAGTCATCCTGCTCTGGTGGAGTCATTCATCCTGCGCGACCTCGGTGAGCTGAGTTACCAGGAGATCGCCGACCTGACCAAGACCCGGATGGGCACCGTGAAGGACCGGATCCACCGGGCCCGCAAGTTCATGGAGCCGCGACTACGGGTGGACGGGGCGAGGTTCTCGTGAAGACCAGGCTGGCGGTCTCCGTGCTCAGCGCCGCGGCCGCGCTCGGCACGCTGGTGGGCGCCTTCGTGCTGCCCGACCGCGGCGGCCATGACGGTGGCGGCAAGCCCGGCCCGACGCCGACCACGCTGAAGACAACTCCCCGGCCAAGCTCTCCGCACACCTCCAGCGCGCCCGACGGGGGCCCGGTTGTGGCGGCGAACATGCTGACCGACGCCGACTTCCGCAAGGTCGGCCTGACGGTGACCCAGCGGCCGCCGGACGTCCGGCTGGAACTGGTGGGTTGCGACAATATGGAGACGCTGGACAACGTCGCGGTGAGCGGTCCGCCGGTCCAGCGAGCGTGGGAGGCCGAGAAAATCGTCGCCTATCAGCAGGTGATCGCTGCTAAAAGCGAAGAGGAGGCCGCGGAGAGCTACACCAAGGTTCTCCGCAAGCTCGAGGCCTGCCAGAAGAAGGAGCCGGGGCACTGGGTCTACGGCCCGACGCACCAGGAGAACCTCGACCCGGTGACCACTGTCAGCTGGCTCGGCAGCGTCGACGGCAGCCTGAACACGACCGGCAAGGCACCCAGCGGCGAAAAGATCGACGGTGGGATCGCGGTCATGCGGCGCGGCATCCACGTCGGCGTGTTCGAGATCAACTTCTGCGCGAGCGCCGGCGACGAGCCCGCGTGCGTGGTTGCCGGCGGCAACGCCTCCCAGCAGCTGGCCGGCCTGAGCCGCACGGCGGCCGGCCGGCTCGACTGAAAAAAGTCGCATCCAACAAAACCGCGACCCGTCCCCTCTCTGGTGGTGACGACAAACAAGCCGTGCTCACCAGCACGACCAGAGAAGGGGTCCTCAAGATGTCCAGCAGAGTTCTTCGTACCTTTGCCGCTACCGTCATGGCCGGCGCGCTCGCGGCCTCCGTGGCCTCTATCGGCCTCGGCTGGCGGCCGAGCATCGCGACGGCCGATCCGGGTGACACCTTCGTCGCCCTGGGCTCGAGCCAGTTGATCCAGAGCGAGGACCTGAGCGCGATCCAGGTGACCCTGGACACAGCGACCGTTACGCTGAACCGCGACGAGGACTTCTCCGGCTGCCTCGGCGAGGGCAACCCGTGGACCGCCGTACTGCCCGGGGCCAAGAAGCCGTTCACGGCCGCCTGGACGAGCCGGAAGAACAAGAACGTGGCGCTCTACGAGTCGGTCGCCCAGGCGGAGACGCCGGCCCAGGCCAAGGCCTACGCCAAGACGCTGCTCGACAGCGGAATCCGCGGCTGCCAGGGCAGCTCGTCGCCGTGGGACTTCCACTACGGCAAGACCAGCTCCTCGCCGGTCGGTTCCGGTACGGCGACCTGGGCGCTGTCGTATCGCGGCAGCGAGACCCGGGCCAGCGGCGGCGCGATCGTCTTCTCCAAGGGCACCAACTTCGGCATCATCGAGGTCACCGGTACCTGGGGCCCGGCCGGCCAGACGATGGAGTCGATCGCGAAGGTCGCCGTCGGCCGCCTGAACTGACCCGGCCCGCACACTCCCCGATGACATTGGTCCTCGGGGAGTGTCCACATTTGGATCTGGCAGGCGGCGGGCGCGGGCAGAAAGACTGAAGTGCGATGTCAAGAAGTGGCGATCGGGTCCGACCGATGGGTGACCACCACACTCGCACTGAAGGAGAAAGAGCATGCGCAAGATCGTGTACTGGGTCCATGCCTCGGTCGACGGCTTCATCGACGGGCCGAACGGGGAGTTCGACTGGCCGCGGATGGGTCCGGAGCTTTCGGCGTACTCGGAGGCTCTGGACCAGCGGGTCGACACGTTGCTGTTCGGCCGGCCGGTCTGGGAGATGATGGTCGGTTTCTGGCCGAACGCCGAGTCGATCAGCGACGACCCGCACACCACCGCGTTCGCGCCGTTCTGGCGGGCGACGCCGAAGATTGTGGTCTCGCACAGTTACGCCGGTGACGAGTGGACCAGCCGGGTGATCGGCAAGGATCTCGCGCAGGAGGTCGCCGACCTGAAGGCCGAGCCCGGTGCGGACCTGCTGCTCACCGGCGGGTCGGCGCTGGCCGGCGCGCTGGCCGAGCTCGGGCTGATCGACGAGTTCCATATCGCCGTCCACCCGGTCGTGCTCGGCGGCGGGCGGCCCTTGTTCGCCCACCCGGAGCACCGCAACAACCTCCAGCACATTCAGACGACCGTCCTCGATGGCCAGGTCGTCGTCTCGCAGTACGGCGTCGGCGCATGACCGGGGTGCTCGACGGGTCCGTCGGCCAGGGGGCGCCGGCGCGCCGGGCGCGGCTCGCGCTGGCCTTGTTGTCGCTGCCGTCGCTGCTGATCGCGATCGACATCAGCGTGCTCGGCGTCGCGCTGCCCCAGATGTCCGCCGCGCTGCGCCCGTCGCCGACCGAGCTGCTGTGGATGAACGACATCTACGGGTTCATGGTCGGCGGCACGATGATCACGATGGGCGCGGTCGGCGACCGGATCGGCCGGCGCCGGCTGATCGTCGCCTGCGCCGCGGTGTTCGCGCTCGCGTCGGCGGCCGCGGCCTTCTCGACCGAGCCGTGGATGGTGATCGTCGCCCGGGCGGTGATGGGGGTCGCGGGCGCGGCGATCATGCCGGCCTCGATGGCGCTGATCGGCCAGCTCTTCGCCGACCCGAAGGCACGGATCTCCGCGATGGGCGTCTACATGACCTGCTTCCTCGCGGGGATGGCGGTCGCGCCGCTGATCGGTGGCGTGATGTTGCAGTACTGGTGGTGGGGCTCGGTGTTCCTGCTCGGCGTACCGGTGATGCTGGTGACGCTACTCGCCGCGCCGCGACTACTGCCGGAGTCGCAGACCCAGGTCACCGCGCCGCTGGATCTGCGCAGCGCCGCGCTCTGCCTCGCCTCGATTCTCACCATCGCCGGCGCGCTGAAGTGGGCGGTCAATGGCGCGCAACTCTGGCAGGCGGTCGGCCTCGCCGCGATCGGCGTCGCCCTGGGCGCGATCTTCGTACGCCGTCAGCGCACGCTCGAGCACCCGCTGGTCGATCTGACCCTGCTCCGGCGACCCAGCGTGAGTCGCGCGATGATCGTGCTCTTCCTGACCGCACTGCTGATGGGCGGAACCTCGATCTTCGCGGCCTTCTACCTCCAGTCGGCGCTGGGTTTCACGCCGTTGCAGTCCGCCTTGTGGCTGATTCCGTCGACGATCGCGATGATCATCGCCTCGAACACCGGGCCTTGGCTCGGCCGGCGGATCCCGCCGATGCGCGTCGTCCAGGGCAGTCTGGTGATCATGGCCGCCGGCTTCGTGCCGCTCGCGATCCTGCCGCCGAGCAGGTCCGGGGTGGCCTTCATCGTCTGTGGGGCCGTCCTGAGTACGGCCGGCATCGGGGCCGCGTTCCCGTTCCTGATGAACGACATCATTTCCCATGCACCCCAGGAACAGGCCGGCTCGGCCGCGTCGCTCGCCCAGACCGCCAACGAGATCGGCATCGCTACCGGCCTGGTGATCATGGGCAGCCTGGCGACCGTCGTGTACCGCGCGCGGCTGTCCGCCTCGGCCGGCCATGCGGAGGGCAGCTGGGTCGACGGCTTCGGCCAGGCGTCGCAGGATCCGCGGTTCTTCGACCAGGTCCGCAACGCGTTCGTCGACGGCATCCACGCGGCCGGCATCACTGCCCTCGCAGTCATGGCCATCGTGCTCGCGCTGATCTTTGTCCGCCGGGCAGCCCGCGTCTAGTCGGCGGATCGGCAGGCGCGGGAGACGTCGTAGAAGCAGGCACCACAGGTCGGTGATGACAGATCCTGGATCTGGCTCTCCCGAACCAGACCCAGGGCTGCACAGGGTGCTGAGGCCGTCGTTAGCCCAGGAAGGCTTTTAGTTCGGCGATGACGGCCTGGGGGTTCTCCTCGGCGAGGAAGTGGCCGGTGCCCGGGACCTTGTGGACCCGTACGTCGGTGCCCTGGCCGGCCCAGACGGTTTTCATGAAGTCGTAGCTGTACTCCGAGGTCAACCCGAGGAACGGTGCTGTGATGCGGTCGTAGGTGGCGAAGTCCACGACGTCGGTGTGGAACGCCTGATACCACGCGTTGCCGGCACGGATCGCCTGCGGACCGGCGTACGCGTGGGCGTAGATCCGCCGCGAGAGCTCGTCGATCATCGATGGGTCCGGCGGGAAGGCGTCCATGAAGTAGTCGACCAGGTACCGCGAACGTCCGGTGATCAGCTGCTCCGGCAGGCCCTGGACCTGGTTGAAGGCGAACCACCAGAGGCTGAATCCCTGCCCCGGCTTGACCAGCAAGGGCTGCTGGTAGAGGGACTCGTCGGGGTGCCCGACATCCATCAGGACGACCTTGCGCGTCGCCGCCCGGTGGTTGACCGCGAAGCTGTGCGCGACCATCGCGCCGATGTCGTGGCCGGCGACGTTCACCGAGTCGTAGCCCAGGTGCTGGACGAGCTCGTGGACGTCGCGCGCCATCGTCTTCTTGTCGTACCCGTCGGCGGGCTTGTCGGATCCGCCCATGCCCCGAAGATCGACCGCGATCACCGTGTACCGCTTCGCCAGCGCAGGCAGGATCTTGTGGAACTCCCACCAGGTCTGCGGCCAGCCCGGCAGCAGCACCAGGGGTTCACCGTGCCCACCGATGACGTAGTGCTGTCCTTTCGCGTACTCACTCCGCAACCCCAGCGACCGCGCCAGCGCCGCATCCGACGGCACACCGCCCGCACCGCTCGTGTCCACCGCTCCCACAGCGGGCGTCGCCACCCCACCCGCAGTCGCCGCAACCGCCGCCCCGGCCCCCAGCGCCAGCAACCGCCTCCGATTGATGTCCATCCACCCCACTCCTCCCAGGCGCCACCGCCCTTCGGCACCGCCGCTGCTGGCGAGACTAGGCCGCCATCGGCTCACCTGAACCGAAACGCGAAATGGTCCGTCAGCTCGGGTGCTGTGACGGTCGAGTGGGCCAATGGAAGGTTTCGATGGGTTCGGTGGGGGAGGGTTGGAGGGGGCCGGCCGGGTTCTGGCGGTGGACTGCGGGAATGCCGATCGCGTCGATACGGAGGTCGCCTGTGGTGGCGGGGTGGGTCGGGGGCGAGATGGTCAGCCGCAGGTAGGACTTGCGGTCTTCGATGCGCAGGGCGGAGAAGAGCTGGTCCTCGTGGAATCCGAAGTGGTCGGCGATGCGCAGGTACAGGGCGAATCCCCAGACTGCCAGTGCGCCGAAGAACAGGTAGGCGATCACTGCCACGAGGCCGCGGCCCCACGACCATTCGGTGAGCACGGAACGCACGATGAAGGCACAGCCCACGGCAGCGCCGACGTACGCGAAGCCATGGACCATCCCTGGGACGAATCTCTTGTACGTCGGCAGCCACGGTGAGGTGAAGCCTCGGTTGAATGCGGTCAGGGCGCCGAGCACGACCAGGGCGACGAGTCCGGAGAAGACCCATGCTGTCGCGTTGTGTTTGCTGATCGCGAGGGTGAGGAGGACGGCGAGGACGACCTGAACACCACCCACCAGGGTTGGCCACCAGCCGCCGTTGCGGAACGGGATCTGCGGCCACTTCTTCCGCAGTTCTCTTGAGTCCGCTGCGGTGGGGAACGCCTTCTTCAACACGTAGTCGGTCGGCGTCCCCGCGGCCAGCTGCCAGTCGACCGGCAGCGACTCTTCCAACGGATGGGTCGGCGAGAGATAGGCGCCACCACCGCCGCAGGTGACCAGGTGTTCAGGTGACTCGGGCGACTCGGATTCCCTTTGATAATGGGCATAGTGGTGCTTGTCCCCGCTGAGCATGATGGGCACCTGGTGACGGCGATCAGGCTTGCCCGGGTTCTCCCCGTTGCCGAACATCCGGTCGAGGAACCAGACCAGGACCTCACGGTTCGAGGTCCAGTACCGATCGTCTTTCGTGGCATGGTCGAGCCAGCTGGGTCGCGCCGTACAGAGGATGACCCGGTCGGTCTCGGAGATGAGTTCCCGGGCGCGGGAGAAGTAGTCGAGCTGAACGGCATCGATATGAGAATCCAGCTGACTGTCGATCCCCCACAGCCACCAGCCGTGCGGCAGTTTGAGTGCGAAGTACGAGCGCGACTGGATCGCTTGTCTGCTCAAGATGACGTCGCGCCAGGCCCCCGGCTTGGTCGGCACGAGACCTGACGCCGCGGGTCGTCCGATCCAGGACTCGCAGAAGTTCCGGCGAAACGCCACCAGCGCGTCGTACCAGTCATGATTGCCGGGCAGAGCGACGACGAACGCGCCATCGATCAACTGGGCCTGGCCGTAGGCGTCCGCTGGGCGGGCCGCGTCGAACGGCGCCACCAACCGGTCTTCGTAGTTCCTGACCGAGGCGACCGGATAGACCTCGTCGCCGCCGAGAACGAGGAGGTCCGCCGGCTCGGGTGCACCGAACAGTCCATTGACCTGCGCGGCCACGGCAAAGGTCGCATTGAAGCCGTCTCCGGTGTCCGCGACGTAGTCGATGGTGTACGCGTCGGTGACACCGTCCGTCAGGTCGTAGAACTCCAGCGGTACGCCGGACTGCGTCTCCCGCTTGTCGGCGAACCTCGCGAACTCCGTACCGGCGCTCGCCTCTCGCGACGTCCTGAACAGCTGCACCGGCGAAAACCATCGAACCGCCGGCATCCGCACCCCCGACACGGCCGCCTGCCCCTCGGGCTTGCTCTTATGCGGACTCGCCGCAGTCGGATCAATCACCGCCCCAGTCTCCCAGCCGAACCAGACATTTTTAATGCCTCCTCACCAGCTGACTGGCAGCTCCGCGGCGGCCGTGAGCCTTCGGTGGCACGACACACAGTGGGTGGTTCGGGGGTGGCCTGGGGGATCAGGCATCCTGTGGGGCGTGACAACGTCTGAGAAGCTGATCGTCCCTGCGAGTGTCGATGGGCCGGGTATGTCCCGCGCGCCGTCCGGAGGCGTGACGGGATGGCTGCTGCGGCACCGGGTGCAGCCGGTCGGGCCTGAGGCGTCGGAAGATCACGCGTCGCCGCAGGCCTGGTGGAAGGTGATGTGCCTGACCGGCGTGGACTACTTCTCGACCTTGTCCTACCTGCCCGGCATCGCGGCTCTTGCGGCGGGCGCCTTGTCGCCGTTGGCAACGTTACTGATCGTGGCGCTCACGCTGCTGGGCATGTTGCCGATGTACCGGCGGGTGGCGAAGGAGAGCCCGCACGGTCAGGGCTCGATCTCGATGCTGGAGAACCTGCTGCCGTTCTGGCGGGGAAAGCTGTTCGTCCTGGTGCTGCTCGGCTTCGTGGCGACCTCGTGGATCATCACCATCACGCTGTCGTCGGCCGACGCGACAGTGCATCTGCTGGAGAACCCGTACATACCGGGGTTTCTGCACGGGCAGGAAGTCGTCGTCACCGTGGTGCTTCTGCTGATCCTGGGCGGGGTGTTCCTGCTCGGTTTCAGCGAAGCGGTCGGTGTCGCGATTCCGCTGGTCGGGATCTTCCTGGTGCTGAATGCCGCCGTCGTCGCGGTCGGCCTGTACGACGTCGCCACGACGAGTGGGGCGCTGTCGAGTTGGGTCGACGCGTTGACGGCCGGCCGCGAGGGCGTCGGCGGGGTGATCGGTCCCGCGATCGTGGCGTTCCCGTTACTGGTGCTCGGTCTGTCCGGGTTCGAGACCGGCGTCAGCATGATGCCGCTGGTCGCGGCCGACGGCGAGGACGCCGAGCAGCGGCTGGCCGACCGGATCCGCAACACCAAGAAGCTGCTGACCGTCGCGGCCTTGATCATGAGCGTCTACCTGCTCGCGACCAGCTTCATCACCACCGTGCTCATCCCGGCCGACGAGTTCAAGCCCGGCGGCGCGGCCAGCGGTCGCGCGATGGCCTACCTCGCCCACGAACATCTCGGCGAGGTCTTCGGTACCGCCTACGACATCAGCAGCGTCTTGATCTTGTGGTTCGCCGGCGCCTCGGCGATGGCCGGGCTGATCAACATCGTTCCGCGCTACCTCCCGGCGTACGGGATGGCACCGGAATGGGGCCGCGCGGTGCGGCCGGTCGTGATCGTCTACACCGCGATCAGCGTGGCGATCACGATCGCGTTCGGTGCCGACGTGGACGCGCAGGCCGGCGCCTACGCGACCGGCATCCTGGCGATGATGGTGTCCGGGGCCGTGGCTGTCACCGTCTCGGCCGCGCATCGCCGGCAGCGCCGGCAGACGATCGCCTTCACCGTGCTGACGCTGGTGCTGCTCTACGCGCTGGTCGAGAACATCAGGGAGAAGCCCGACGGGATCGCCATCTCCGGGCTGTTCATCGCCGGTATCATCACCGTCTCGCTGATCTCCCGGGTCGCCCGTACGACGGAACTGCGCGCGGACCGGATCGAGTTCGACGACACCGCCCGCCGGTTCATCACCGACTCGGTCGCCAACGACGGCGCGCTCAACCTGATCGCGAATCGCCGCCAGGCCGGTGACGAGGCGGAGTACGCGGCCAAGGAGGCCGAGGTGCGCGCGATGGACCCGGTGCCCGGCAACGCCGACGTGCTGTTCCTCGAGATCGATGTCGTCGACCCCTCCACCTTCAGCGACGTACTGCGCGTCGTTGGCGTCGAGGTCGGCGGCTACCGGATCCTGCGGACCGAGAGCCCCGCGGCGCCGAACGCGATCGCCGCGATCCTGCTGACCTTGCGCGACACCACCGGCGTCCGGCCGCACTGCCACTTCGAATGGTCCGAGGGCAACCCGCTCAGCCACCTGCTGCGCTACCTCATCCTCGGCCGCGGCGACACCGCCCCCGTCGTCCGCGAGATCATCCGCCAGCACGAAGACGACCCCACCCGCCGCCCCGGCATCCACGTCGGCTGATCAAGCGGCCGGGCTGTCGAGGTGCCGGCGAAGGACTGTGGCGAAGGCTTGGGGGTGCGTGAGGAAGCCTGAATGTCCGCCTGGGAACTCGGCGAGCGGAGTTCCGAGCAACTCTGCCAGGCGGACGGCGCACTTATGGGGGAAGATGTTGCGCGAGGTGGTTCCGGCGGCAGGCTGGATCTTTCCCGCGAGAGCCTTGAGTTGGTCGGGATCTGCACGGTACCGGCGTGCCGCGGGCGCATCGTGGGTGAGGAAGAAGTTCAGGTTCGTCGCCCGGTCAGCGCTCGGTCGGGGAAGCTCGACGCCCGGTTCGCGGTCATCGAAGCTGAGTTGGGTCATCGCCCCGAAACGCTGCATTGCCTGAAGCAGGCCGGCGTCGCGGTAGGTGTCCTCGATCGCCTGCTGTGCTTGGACTGCCTGGGTGCGATCGGCCTCGGGGAGTAGTTGGGTCAGGGGCGGCTCGTGTGCGACCAACCGCCGGACGCGGGCGGGGTAGCGCGCGGCGAGATCAAGCCCGATGAGGGCTCCGATGCTGAACCCGAGCACATCGGCGGGCTCATCGGTCAGGGACTCCAGGATGCGGGCGGCGTCGTCGGCGTGCACCGTGAGGTCAAGGTTATCTGCCTCGTCCTGTCGGGTGCTGCGCGACAGACCCCGGCGATCGTACGTCACGACGGCATAGTGGCCGGCCAATTGCTCGACCAGGAGGTCTGATGCGTTCGCGCCGCCGTCGCCGCCCGCCAAGATCAGCAGCAGTGGCCCGCTTCCGCGCACTTCGTAGTACAGACTCGCGCCCGGAACGGGAAGAACGTCAGCCTTGCGCTCGGTCATCGCCGGCCCTTCGGTAGGTTGTGGTCCAGTGCATGTAGTGCTGGGAAGAGCGGTGCCAGGCAGCCGCTCAGCAGGTCCGTCAAGGCGACCGACGTCTCCGCAGCCAGCCAGTCCTCCATGGCAATGCGCAGAGCGTTGGTGATCGCGGCGGCGATGACGCGTGGTGCCAGGCTGTCGGAACCTGTGCGTGGGGCGATCACCTCTGCCAGTCGGTTGTCGATGGCAACCAACGTCTGCACGTACTCCCGCCGCAGCGCTGGAGCAGAGTTCACCAGCTCGACGGTCGCGGTGTCGGGTTCTTCGCCGTAGACGTCGATGATCGTCCGGGGCAGAGCCTGCTCGAGGCGGTCATCCATCGTGATCGCACGCAGTGCCGCGCCGGCACGCAGCGTCCGTTCTGTCGCGAGGGCGACGCAGATGGCCTGTTCCCGGCTCGAGAAGTAGTTGTTGTAGGTGCGGGGCGAAACGTTCGCCGCGGCGGCGATGTCGTCGACGCGGACGTTGTCGAGCCCGTGCTCCTGCGCCAGGCGCAGCGCCGCCGCGCTCAATGCGGCCCGCGTCTCCAACTTCTTCCGCGTCCGCAGACCGGCCTCTTCGTCGTCGATGGTGGACATGACGGCACCTTAGCAAATTTCTGCGCGTCCGCAAATTTGCGTCCACGCAATTTGGGGTCGGTTGCGCCAATCACGCCGGCCGGCCTGCTGGCAGGTAGATCAGCTCGACCACGCCGGATTCGAGCTTCCGTGCATCGTTGAGCTGGAGGGTGGTCGGGACACCACCATCGGGGAACAGTCGCGTTCCGCTGCCGAGAACGAGCGGGTGGACCGCGACCCGGTATTCGTCGATCAGGTTGTGCTTCATCAGCGTCTGCACCAGCGTGGAGCTGCCGTACATCTCGATGTCCCCACCGGTTTGCTGCTTGAGCTGGGCGATCTCCTCGGCCACGTCGCCGTGGATCACCGTCGCGTTCCAGGGCAGCGACCCGGTCAGCGTTGTTGATGCGACGAGCTTGGGAATCTCGTTCGTCCGGTCGAGGTACGGGCCGCCGTCTTTGACGTTGCCCCAGGACCGGTACATCAGCTCGTAGGTGGTCCGCCCCAGCAGGAAGTAGTCGCTGGCCAGCAAACGGTCCAGCGCCTCCTGCCGCGCCTGGTCGGTGAAGTACTGGTTTGCCCAGCCGCCTTGGTCGGTCTCGCCGAACCCGCCCGGGTCCTGGATGACGCCGTCGAGCGAGGCCAGGGTCGAAACAGTCAGTTTGCGCATGACGAACCTCCTTGTGTGGGGTTGCCGACCCTTCGGCAACCGTCGCACTACAGACCGACCGCGCGGCCAGAAGGAATCGGTCAGAGTCAGGAGATTTCGGTCGACCTTCGTGACCAATGGACGAATTACGCGTCTGGCGGGACCGCCGGGAACCCGAATGCTGTGACCAGATCTCCGTCGCCGAACGCGGTGATGCGTGAAATCCCGTCCGCATCTGCCGTGAGCACCACGATCCCGTAAGGGAGATAGCTGCCGTCCGCACCGCGGTAGTAGGCGGCGACCGCGGGCTGGCCGTTGGCACTAGCCGGCAGCATCCGCCAGTGCCCTGGCGAACCCAGCACGTGCTGTCGCATGTAGGGCATGCAGTACCTGATCCCGGAGTACCACCGACGCAACGGAGGCGCCTCGAGCGCGGCGTCGGCGCGCAACAGCCGTTCGAGTGCTGCCGGATCGGCCGTCTCGAACGCGGCGACGTAGCGGTCGAGCAGCTCGCGCTTCTGCGGCTCGGTCAGCTCGCCTACCTGGTCCGCGACCGGCGCCACAGCGTCCAGCCGTGCCCGAGCCCGCTGCAGAGCGCTCTTCACGGCCGCAACCGAAATGTCGAGCAGCTCGGCAACCTCAGCGGCACTCCAGGCGAGCACCTCGCGAAGGATGAGCACTACGCGCTGGCGGGGCGGCAGGTACTGCAGGCTGGCGACGAGCGCGAGCCGCACGGTGTCTCTGGCTGCGACGATCGCGGCCGGATCGCTCGAGTCCGGCAACCGGTCATCCGGAAAGGGCTGCAGCCACGTCACACTCGTATCCACCGAATTCGGCGGGCCGGACGAGTCCTGACTCGGAGCCCCCAACCCGGACGGCAGCACCCGCCGGCCGTGGTGCGTCAAGGCGCTCAAGCAGGTGTTCGTCGCGATCCGATACAACCAGGTCCTCAACGACGCCCGTTCTTCGAACGAGTCGAAGGCTCGCCAGGCGCGCACGTAAGTCTCTTGCACCGCATCCTCGGCATCGGCCAACGATCCGAGCATTCGATAGCAATAGGCAAGCAGCTCCGGCCGGTACTGATCGGCGCGCACCACGAACTCGTCGTCCCCCAACGCGGTCCCGGTCACACGAAAACATTAGCCCGATGTCCGTGCTGCGGGTCGGCAACCTTTCCGCCCGCGGCAGCAACTGGGAGGTGGTCCGCCGAATCGACCCGAGGAGCGCATCGCGTGAAGGAAATGGCGATAGACGGTCCCGACGCCGGCGTCCGCCGCGATGGTCGCCATCGGTACAGCGGCCCTCTCACGCCGAACGGCAATGGTGGCCGCCGCCAGGACGCGATCCCGGTTGTCGAGTGCGTCGCGCCGCGGCCCGCGCCGACGCCCGGCAACCTTCGAAACTGGCTCGCTCACGCCGCAATGATCACAGACCACGCCTCCAGGCCGTAGGCTATCCAACGCCCCAATGCGCCTGGCCGGCTTGGGCCAGTGGGGGGTGTTGGCGACTTCGGCGCAGGTGAGGCCGGTTTGTCGGCGGGTGGCGCGGAGGGCTCGGATTGGCCATCCGTGGACCCACGTGTTGCACTCGAACTGCTCGCCCGGGTAGGGATCTCGAGTCGAGAGCAGCGCTACGCCGAATACTCGCATCAGCTCGCTGAACGGACCGTGCGAACTCCGGGAGGCTTGCTGAGCCGGGTGTAGCTCGGCCGAGACCGATGGGATCGCTGAGCGGCTGTGGGCTGCCGTTCGACGCAGTTAGCCGCACCGCCTCCGGTCACTGCGGCTTGTTGAGCCGCGTCCACTGCACGCGTGTCTGCCAGGGCAGCAGATACTCCGTGGCGGTGAGGTGTGACCTCATGGCGTCAACAAGTGGTTGCCGTTCCTCATCTGGAAGGTTCGCGACCCAGCCCATGGAGCCGAAGAAGGCGACCAGCCCGTGCGGGTCGACGGTCTGAGGATTCGCCAGCCGCGTCTCGCGGATCTGGCTGAAGGCTTCTTGGGCGAAGGGCAGGTTCCACGCACCTGGTGTCCAGTCGCCACTCATCATGTCTAGCGGGAAGTCGTAGTCCCGAGGCCAGATGGGGGCGAGAAGCTTCTCGACAGCCGTGATGGACGGAACGACCGATCCGTTCGCCACATTCCACACCACCACGAGGGTTCCGCCCGGTCGCAGGACTCGTGCGATCTCCATCAACGCGGATTCGTGGTCGAACCAGTGGAAGGCCTGGGCGACGAAGACTGCGTCGACGGCGTCGTCCGCGAACGGAATCTGTTCCGCAGTGCCATCGATCGCCTCGACACCCGGACATCCCGCAACGAGCATGCGACGCATCCCAGGGTCCGGTTCGACGGCCACCACGTGCGCGATCCTCGAAACCAGCTGATGGGTGAGCTTGCCCGTCCCGGCAGCAAGCTCGAGGGCTGTTGCCGACGGCGCGAGGTCGGCGAGATCAACGACCTGCTCTGGATAGCCGGGCCGGCCACGCTCGTAATCCTCGTACCAGTGCCTGGGCATTTTGTCTGTCGCCATGGATCCACCCTGGCTGGATCGCGCGGCTGAAGCGAGCCGAACCATCAGTGGGAACGGTGCAGGCCAGCGATCGCAACTTCTGTCGAGCGAGTCTCCCGCATCTGTTGCTAACCCAACTGGTGATAACAGGTGTCATGTGAGGCACTGGCGCGGCCGGCTTGGGCGGTGAGACCATCCCTGGGCCGTCTCGACGCGGGTACACCCACACGTACAGCGGAACCAGACGTAATTGCTACGCGTCTCACGCGCGATCAGCCCCTACCGACCTGAAAGGCGCATCACGTGAGCGAGCACGACCGGCAACCGCAGCCCGGCCAGATCCCGGTTCTCGACACCAAGGTCGGCTGGAGTTCGCTCCAGGCCGACGGGCAGCAGATCAGTTACGGCCGGCGGTCGATGCCGCTCGACGAGATCGAGTGGGTCTGCTACTGGGTCGAGCAGGTCACCGAGAAGCGCTTCATGTTCCCGACCACCTACACGACCTACTGGCACTTCGAGGTCGGCAAGTACCCGCACAAGGCGGCGCCGGCGGTCACGGTGACCGACTCGCGGTCGGGCCGCCGAGACGAGCTGCCGGACTGGTGGACGTTCCTGGTGAACCTGTCGGCGCAGGTCGTCGAACCACGCTTGCTCACCGACCTGGTCAACAGGGTCAGGCAGGGCGAGACAGTGACGATCGGCGGCAGCATCAAGGTGAACCAGGATGGCATCAGCTGCAAGCGTCCGAAGTTGTCCCTGGACTGGAACTCGGTCCACCCACCCGTGCCACACGCCGGCATGATCTACATCTACGCGACCAACTCCGACCAGCCAGTCCTCGCCGTCCCTTTGGGCCACCCCAACGCAGTCCTGATCCAACCCCTCTTCGCAGCACTCAGCTGACGGTGATCCGTACGCCGGTCAGCCGGCCCGCTGAAGCGGCTGAGCCGGACGGCCCGGTACAACCAACTCGCCGCCGACCCTCAGACAGCAGCGAACCGTTGCAAGACGCAGCTGCGACCGTCCTGCAGCCGCTGGATGTCGAGCAGTTGTGGACTGGCTGTTCACAGAACTCCCGGGGCCGGGCATCAGGCCGAGGCATCCGCCCGCGGTTCGATGACCCGTGCCGGCGGGAGTCGGCGGGTGTCGATGAGCTCCTGTGCGACGTCGCGCAGTTTGGTGTTGGTGTCTTGGGAATAGCGCCGCAGCAAGGCGAAGGCCTGATCGTCGCTGAGGCCGAAGCGCTCCATCAGGATGCCCATCGCCTGCCCGACCAGTTTGCGGGCATCCACCGCCCGGGCCAGCGTTTCCTCGTGCCGCGCGGTCGCTACCGCAACCGAGGCGTGCCGGGCCAGGATGTGCGCGACCGCCTCGTCGTCCCGAGTGAAGGCGTCCGGGTGCAAGGTGTAGAGGGAAAGCACCCCGATCACCTGCGGACCGGATCGCATCGGCACGTGCAGCACGCTGCGGATCTTCCCCTCCGCAACCTGGGCCCGCCACCGCGGCCAGCGGTCTTCGGCGTCGACGTCGGCGATATAGACGGTCGCTCCGGACCGCAAAGCTGTCAGCATCGGCCCGTCATCGTCGGTGATCTGCGCTGTGTAGAGCGCTTCGACGAGCGGGTCGGTCACAGCGCCCACCTCGACACCGCCGGCTGCAGTAGCTAGTGCGACGCCGGCGTAGGTGCAGTTCTCGGCCTGGAGCGCGAACTGCACCACAGCCTCGACGGTCTCATCGAAACCGTCGGTACCGTGCAGTTCGACGGCCAGTTTCGCGAAGGCGTCGGCATCGAGCGGCGCAGCAGAATCAGAAGACGTCACCAAGACTCCCGGGCATGGCGTAGCGAATCTCACCGTGGCTCTCCCGCGACGCGAGAGCCCCGACCGCATACATCATGCCCGAGCCTGACAAATCGCGTGCACCTCGTCTCTACACCTTCGCTGAGTGCCGTAGTGAATGTCCTCGAGGGCAGCCAGGAAGTCGGGCGTCGGTGCGCGGCCGTGCTGGTCCGCGGGTGACGGGTTCGAGGGTGAGGATCGGCGCGCCTTCGGTCACCCCGAGAAGCGCTGCCTCGCCAAACACACGCGGAGAATGGTGCGCCCGAAGTCGCCGGCCGTCTGCCTCCTAGGTCTTGAGGGCTCAAGTGAGAGGAGACTGAGCGCCGTGGGACCTTGAGCGACCTGCGGTGGACGGTACGGCTTCGCGCCGGGCCTGCCGCTGGCGCAGAACGCTTGCCTAGAGCAACACTGGGACGGTGGCCAAGCTGGCGTCCGATCTTCTCGGGCCGGTAGCGGTGGAGCTAGCCCGGCGATCGATCAGTTGCCTGGGCAGCACGGTATGCCTGGCGGTTCGAGGTATGAATAGAAGTGGGACGGTTTCCTTCACTGGACAGTCAAGTGGCGTGGTGGGCGATCTCTTTGAGGCGGACAGCCCGAGGAGATGTCTTGACTGGGTTTATCGGTGGAGTGGGCCTTTTGCGGCTTGGTCGATGATGGCTGTGGCGACGACGGTCAGTGGTTGTTGTTGTTCGCGCGCGAGGGTGGTCAGGTAGTCGAAGGCAGTGTCCATGGGCACATTGTCGGTGTAGGCGATGACGCCTTTGGCGCGTTCGATGACACTGCGTTCGTCCAGGGCTGCGCGGGTCTGGGCGGTGATGTGGGTGGGCGGTAGGTCGCCGGTGTGGATGATAACCAGGCTTGCGATGTCGGCGAAGGCTTGTGCGATCAGGGCTGTCTGGTCGCCGGGGTGGTGGTTGGTGTCGAAGAAGAGGTTGACGGCGCCGAGGGTGCGGCTCTGCCAGTTCATCGGGGCGGCGTGGACCGCGTCGAAACCGGCGGTGCGGAAGGCGTCGTGCACGGTGGGCCAGCGGTTACCGATGTTTTGTAGTCCGGAGACGGTGATGGTGCCGCCGGTCGTGATGCAGTCGATGCCGGGGCCTTGGTCGGTCTGGACTTGGTAGACCTCGAGGTGCTGGGCGCGGTGGTTGGTGGCGGCGAGGAATTCGGGGCGGCCGCTGTCGGGGGTGGCCATGATGATGCCGGCCGCGGCGGCGCCGACGGAGTCGGCGCAGCCGTTGAGGAGGTTGGTGATGGTGCCGAGGATGTCGTGGTCGGTGACGAGGGTTGCGGTGGCGGCGGCCAGTTCACGGACCGCCCTATCCGGCAGGGGTGCCTGGGTGGTGGCGTGGCTGGTCATGAGTCTCCTTGGAAGTCGAGCTGGCGGGTGACGACCTGGTGAGCGATGTCGGCCAGTGTGGTGTCGTGGGCGTAGGCGTGGGCGCGCAGGATGGCGAGCGCGTCATCGGGCGGCAGGTGTAACTGGGCGATGACCATGCCGGTGGCCTGGTGGACCTCGGCGCGGACCGACCACATTCCGTCGTCTTGGCCCGAACCACCGGAGGGAACTGGGTCGCGTAACAGGGCTGCGCCGATCGTGTCGGCCAGGAACTGTGCGGTCTCGTCGGACTCGGCGGGTCGATTGGCGTGGAGGAGGTAGATGGCCAGTACGCCGAGCACGTCGCCCGCGGGCCGCATCGGGAAGGCGTGGACGGTGAGGGCGCCGA
>NZ_JBEXSJ010000054.1:0-50521 GCF_040613535.1 Kribbella sp. NPDC006257 | reverse complement strand
CTTCACCGTCACGGAAGATGTAGCGGTCCCGGGCGGGTGAGTTCTTGGGGGCGGCTGGCGCTCCCGGCTGACCCGCGCGGACATGAGGTTCGCGCCGTACTTCTTCATCGCGCCGTTCTTCGTCCTGTTCGCCGTCTTCGGGGCGTTCCCGCTGGTCTACACCGGCTGGGTGTCCCTGCACGACTGGCACCTGATCGGTGAACACACCTTCGTCTGGTTCGACAACTACACCGCGCTGTTCTCGGATCCGGACTTCTGGAACGCGCTGAAGAACACAGTCGGCATCTTCGTACTGGCGACCGTGCCTCAGCTCGTGATGGCGCTGGCGATGGCGAACCTTTTGAACCGGAAGATCCGTGCCCGGACCTTCTTTCGAATGGGTGTGCTGATCCCCAACGTCACCTCTGTAGCGGCCGTAGGCATCGTCTTCGGGCAGTTGTTCGCCCGTGACGTCGGCCTCGTCAACTACATCATCACCAGGTTCGGCCTCGACGCCGTGGACTGGCAGGCCAACACCTGGTCCAGCTGGATCGCGATCGCCACCATGGTCGACTGGCGCTGGACCGGCTACAACACGCTGATCCTGCTCGGCGCGATGCAGGCGATCCCGAAGGACCTGTTCGAGGCCGCCGCGCTGGACGGGGCGGCGCCCTGGCAGCAGTTCTGGCGGATCACCGTGCCGAACCTGCGCCCGACGCTGGTGTTCACCGTGATCATCTCCACGATCGGCGGGCTGCAACTGTTCACCGAGCCGGTGATCTTCGGCAACGGGAGGATGCTCGGCGGCACGCTGGGGCAGTTCCAGACGGTCACGATGTACATGTACGAGACCGCGTTCCAGCGCTTCCAGTACGGCTACGGTGCCGCGATCGCCTGGTCGCTGTTCGGCCTGATCGTGGTCTTCTCACTGATCAACCTGCTGATCGTCCGGAGGGCAGCACGATGAGGGCCGCATCGATCCGGTTGTGGCGCACCAGCCCCGCGACGTACCTGGCACTGGTCGTCGGCTGTGTGCTGTCGCTGTTCCCGATCTACTGGATGTTCGTCGTGGCCACCCGGTCCAACGACGTGATCAACGACGTACCGCCGCCGTTGCTGCCCGGCGGCGATCTCGGCGCGAACGTGGAGCGGGTGTTCGCCAACGAGCACGCCGCCTTCGCCTACGGGCTGGTGAACTCGGTGGTGGTCTCCAGCGTGGTGACGATCTCGGTCGTGTTCTTCTCCACGCTGGCCGGGTTCGCGTTCGCCAAGCTGCGCTTCCGCGGCCGCAACGGCATGCTGATGGTGATCATCGGGACCATGATGGTGCCGGTCCAGCTGGGCCTGATCCCGCTCTACATGCTGATGGTGAAGATCGGCTGGAACGGTCATCTGCAGGCGGTGATCGTGCCGTTCCTGGTCAGCGGTTTCGGCGTCTTCATGATGCGCCAGTACGCCATGGAGGCGATCTCCGACGAGCTCGTGGAGGCCGCCCGGGTGGACGGCTGCTCGACCTTCCGTATCTACTGGAACGTCGTCATGCCCGTACTGCGGCCCGCCGCGGCCGTCCTCGGTCTGCTCACCTTCATGCAGACTTGGAACGAGTTCATCTGGCCGTACGCCGTACTTGACGCCAACACGCCAACGGTGCAGCTGTCCCTCAGCTTGCTGGCGACGGCGTACTACACCGACTACGCACAGGTCTTCGCGGCGACAGCACTTGCCACGCTGCCCCTGTTCGCGGTGTTCGTCCTGTTCGGCCGGCAGATCATCAGCGGACTCATGGAAGGTGCGATCAAGTAGTGACAACCGACAGCCAGACCGAACCCGGTACCGGCCTCCAGTTCCCCACCGGGTTCCTTTTCGGCGCCGCCACGGCCGCCTACCAGGTGGAGGGTGCCGCGACCGCCGACGGCCGCGGCCCCTCCATCTGGGACACCTTCTCGCACACACCGGGCCGGGTGCTGGGCGGCGAGACCGGCGATGTCGCGATCGAGCACTACGACCGGTACCGCGCGGACGTCGGGTTGATGGCGAGCCTCGGCCTGCAGGCCTACCGCTTCTCGATCGCCTGGCCCCGGGTCCAGCCGAGCGGTCGCGGGGCGCTCAACCAGGCCGGCGTCGACTTCTATTCACGGTTGATCGACGAGCTGCTGGCAGCCGGTATCGAGCCATGGCCGACCCTGTACCACTGGGATCTACCGCAGCCGCTGGAGGACGCCGGCGGCTGGCCCGAGCGGGACACGGCGGAGCGGTTTGCCGACTACGCCGGCGCGATCACCGCAGTACTGGGTGATCGGGTCAAGCAATGGACCACGTTGAACGAGCCGTGGTGCTCTGCGTTCCTCGGTTACGGCTCCGGCGTCCATGCGCCTGGCCGGCAGGATCCGGCGGCAGCGGTCCGGGCCGGGCATCACCTGATGCTCGGCCACGGTCTGGCCGCCGGCCTGATCAGATCCGGCGGCAGCAAGGTCGGCGTGACGATCAACCTGTACGACGTGGTGCCGGTGAGCGAACGTGAGATCGACGTGGACGCCGCCCGGCGGATCGACGGGCTGCAGAACCGTTTCTTCCTCGACCCCGTTCTGCTCGGGTCATACCCGGCCGACGTGGTCGCCGATCTCGCCGCGGTGACGGACTTCTCGCACGTCCGCGACCACGATCTGGCGGTCATCTCGACTCCGCTCGACGTGCTGGGCGTGAACTACTACAGCCGGCACGTGGTGACCGGTGAAGCCGGCACCGGCGACGACGGTCATGGCGGCGGGGGCGGCACCGGGGCATCGCCGTGGCCCGGCAGCGAGCACGTGGGCTTCACCAAAGGTGAACTGCCGGTCACCGCGATGGGCTGGGAGATCCACGCCGACGGGCTCACCAGCGTCCTGGAGCGCGTGTCGCTCGAGTACCCGGCGGTGCCGCTGTACGTCACCGAGAACGGCGCCGCCTTCGCCGACGTACCGGATCCCGACGGTCTGATCCGGGATGCCGACCGGATCAGCTACCTGGACGGCCATCTGCGGGCCTGCCAGGCGGCCATCGACGCCGGGGTGCCGCTGCGCGGGTACTTCTGCTGGTCGCTGTTCGACAACTTCGAATGGTCCTGGGGGTATTCGCGGCGTTTCGGCCTGGTCTACGTCGACTACGCGACGCAGACACGAACGCCGAAGAGCAGCGCGTATTGGTACAGCGATCTGATCCGAGGCAGGCTAGCGCCATGACCGAATCCCGTCCCACCATCGAAACCGTCGCGGCCAGGGCGGGGGTGGGGCGGGGGACCGCTTCGCGCGTGGTGAACGGGTCGTCCCAGGTCAGCCCCGCCGCACGCGCCGCGGTGCTCAAGGCGATCGACGAACTGGGGTACGTGCCGAACCGGGCGGCCCGGAACCTGGTCACCCGGCGTACGGACTGTGTGGCGCTGGTGATCTCCGAACCGGGCGAGCGGCTCTTCACCGAGCCGTACTTCGCCGGCATCGTCCGCGGCATCAGCTCGGCGATGGCCCAGACGCAGCTGCAGCTGTGGTTGTCGATGGTGCAGAGCGCGGCCGAGCGGGAACGCACCGGTCACTTCCTGACTCGGGAACACGTGGACGGCGTGATGATGCTGTCCCAGCACGCCCACGACCCGTTGCCGGCCAAGGTACGTGCCAGCGGACTTCCGCTGGTTCTGTGCGGCCGGCCGCTGGCTGGGCCGGACATGGTGTTCGTCGATGCGGACAACGCGACCGGCGCGCGGCAGGCGGCGCAGTACCTGCTGGATCAGGGCCGCCGCCGGCTGGCCTGCGTCGCCGGCCCTCAAGACATGTCCGCCGGCGTCGCCCGTCTGCAGGGCTTCCGCGACGTGGCCGGCGACGACCTGGTCGAATACGGCGACTTCAGCGAAGACAGCGGAGCCCGCGCGATGGCCGCCCTGCTGGAACGCGATCCATCTCTGGACGCCGTCTTCGCCGCCTCCGACCCGATGGCCTTCGGCGCCATGCGAGTCCTCAAGGCCGCCGGCCGCCGCATCCCCGACGACGTAGCCGTCATCGGCTTCGACGGCTCCCCCGGCGGCCGCCACTCCGACCCACCCCTCACCTCAGTCTTCCAACCCACCGAGGAGATGGGCCGAGAAATGACCCGCCTCCTCCTAGCCCAACTAGCAGGCGACCAGCCCCCCGAGTCCCAGGTCATCGTCGACACCCACCTAGAACTCCGCGGCACCACCTGACCTGGACCAACTCCGCAGACGAACAAGCCCAGGTCTGACCACCTACCACACCTGCGGCCGAGCACCTGACCGCCAGGACGCCTGCCGCGACCATCGCCGCGCTTGCCATGGAGGTCAGAAGCGCGGTTCCGAACTTGAGTCACGCTCTCCCTCAGACACGAGGTAGAAAGGATGACGATCGGTCGCCACGATGTGAGCTCTTTCGACACCACCGCCACGCTTGCTGCTCACGACCGTAACGTCAACGAGATGTTTAGCTCCTCGACCGATGATCGTTGCGACGACGGGCTCGTCAGTGCTCTTGCCTGTGGTTGGATCGGTCGCCTTCATCTTGTCGCCCAGCTTTAGCTGTTCGATCGGTTTACTGGTGCCGTCGGCGAGAAGGACCTTGGTTCCTGGGACGAACGAGTTACAGGAACCTGCCCTTAGGAGATCCTTGATGCCGGTGACGGCCTCGCCGGCGAGGTCTTTGAGTTTGCCGACTAGTTCTATGCCCTTTTTCCACTTCCAGGGGGAGCCGTATTTGGCGAGGATCTTGCCAGCTATGCCTCCAGCGAAGAATGCCAGGATGGTGACGCCGGTGGCTACACAGGAGCCGATGTCGCCGTTGGTGAAGCAGTTGAGGGCGTCGGTGATGCCAAGTTCGTCGGCGACGATCTTCACCAGGTCCTTGATGACTCGTTTGATTCGTTCCTTGGCCTCGCGGACCGCCTCCGAGTGAGCGGTGATCTTCGAATCGATGTCCGCTTCGGTCTCGTTCGTGATCTCGTGACCGCTATCCCCCTTGCAGGGAGCCAGCGATGCCCGGCCAAGGCTGAGGGCGGATCCGCCAAGTCCGAGGCCCTAGCACTAGAAGAGCTTCTCTGGTGGTTCTGCGTCTTCGCCGGAGAGAACCCTGCCCAACTGCCGCAGAGTCCCTACCCATTGCCCACCATCGGCTTCACCGCTCCAGTCATCACTCAAGTCGTTGTCGCCTTTCAGCAGGCGATCAATCGCACCGGTCGCCAGCTTGAGCAGATCTGGCGACAACACAGGAACCCATTGAGTTGGTATCTCTTCACTTGTTTGAAACCGATCACCCCAGGGGAGATCCCGGACAACAATCGCAGCGGCCGCGATGGCAACCTCCGCACGACCGGCGTCGATGTGCCCATCACCTGCAGCAACGACGGACAGTGCTGCCGCCAGCCGACCCAGACGCTCCGACTCCGGCGCCTCATCCAGATCGTCAGCGAAATCAGCAGCGGTATCGTTCTCGAATGGGAGATAGCCCCATCTACTCATCTACCTGCGCCATCACTGGCTCCATTAGTAAAGGTGGGAGAACTCTCGTTGATCTAACGGAAGCTCCAATTGCGTGGCACGGGACGCGCGAGCATCATAGAGATTTCTCCCACGCCCTTCGATGCCACTGCTGAACGGTATGCCCATTTTCTCAAGTTGCGGTCTCGTAAATGTTGCTCCTGGATTCGTAGCGCCTCGTCGTTGCGAAACATGAACACAAATTGCGTCACTCCTGCCATTTGAGCCTTCCATCGCTAATATGCTTGCCCCAGGCGCCGATTTGAAATTTGGCTCGTCTTGCCGACAATACGCGCCCGACACCCAGACGCCAACACGATGCGTTATGTATTAGGACCGGCGCCAGGTGTTACCCGCCTGGTCACCCATTGGAGGTTGCCGTTAGCATCGGCCTAGGCTACGAGCTGAACAGACGGGCACCATCAGGCCTAGAACGCCAGGCCGCCGCCCCTCTCATGCAGCTTGGCTACTTCCTCTAACCGCATACTGGGGATGCTGTCCGCCAGAGCTGCCGCCACCAGTCCCGCCTGCTCCGCAGAGCCAATCAATGCAAACCCAAATTGAGGATGCATATCGAGCGGGATAACGGCGACGAACCTGCTTTTAGCAAGCTGCTCAAGATAGCACCCCGCAATTGCGCGATCCGTGTACTGCAAGCCAGCCGGTTCGAAATGGAACGCCAATACGGCCCGCCAATATGCGCCCATGGTGACGCCATACCAAGTCCGGCGCGAGAAATCCTCCGGAGCCAGGGCAAGACAGTAACTTCTGCCGCGAGAAGATCTTACTGATGCCGCGAAGCTACTGAGCTGCGCCGGATCCGGATTACCAACCCCCCATTCACTCACAGTTGCCAACTCGCGAGGAGTTCGCGATTGCGCGCTCCCGATAAGATCCTTCATTAATCCCGGATACCGGTCAAAACCTTGTATTGAAGCGGCATCCTTCCCATACCATGTTCCACTAACCAGCCAGCTCCACTGATTCAAGCATCGCGCCATCTCGGCAATAATCAGGCCTTCAGCGCCATCCTCGGCCGGTAGCCAAACACCCGCCAACTTCTGGTCCGGCTCGACGACCGAATACGGCCACCAGTCATACTGGCCGATATCTTCAATAATTACCATCGCACTCCGATACTGAGCACCCGCTCGACCAACCCTTTACCACACACGCTCGCCGTAGAAGAAGTGCTCGCCCAGCCGGTCCATGATAATGCGGCCGAGCGAATGTGTTGTGTCCTCAAAATGGTGACCATTCGAGTGATGTTGAATGAGTACGTCCGGCAAGCCCGGCGCCGTCGACAGCACGAGTGCCTGAGCGCACTCGAAACCGATCACGTTCAGCGCATCCACATCGGCGGTCCACTCGGCGGCAGTCGCGGTGCGGATCCGCTCATCCTGCGACCCCAACTGCTCCAACATGGTGAACCGACTCCCGCCGTACCCACGATTAATCAGCAGTTGCGCGACCTCAGCCGGCGTATGCGCACCCAACTCTGCACCCCAACCCGCCAGCCATGCCGAACATGCGGCCGCACCAGCTCCATATGATGCCCCAACAAACTGACCACCTGCACCTGATCCTGCAGCCAGCCCAACCGACCCGCTCCGGATTCACCCGAGGCTCCTTGTACCGCTTCGCATACCGCCGTACGCCGTCAGCGACTGCTCCGGGTCGTCACTGACGACAGCCCACCTCGAGCGTCGACCACCGCCGCCCCTCGACCTACGAAGCAGCAACCGCAGCCTCCCATCGCCCGAATCTGCCGCGCCTTGTGCGACCCACCCGAACAATTCACCCGAGCAATCCCCGGCTCGAATCGACCGTCGCCTCCACCCGAACAGAATGCACACTCCCATCCGCCCGCACCGTACTCACCACGACCAGATACTGCTCGGCCCAAAGCCCACAAACTCCCCGGACCGCTCCCTCAAAGACTGCTGCCCCCGATCGTAGACAGCAGCCCTCCGTCGCCACACAGATGAGCGCCTCGAAGCCGAGCGCCGCTAGCTAACCCCAAGCCTCAAGAATCGCATTCAACTGCGAGTCGAGCCGCCAACCAGCCGACCTCCTCCTGACGTTCCACCACTGGGTCCTTCGTCGCTAATGCGCACTCGGACGACGCACTCCCGGCTAGTCATCCAAGATGGCCCAAAATCGCTCCCGCATCCTTGTGGATGAACACTCGACCTGGAACGTCGGAATTCAACAAGCGTCCGAGCGCGCTAGAATCGTCGATTCGCTCAAGGAACTGAACCAGCGGACTTAAGACATCTCGCCCAAGAATAGATTCAAACTCTATTTCATCCATCCACACCGCACCTTCATCTAATATGTCTAGCGCAGTTGAATCGATAGCCTTGATGGCCTCGATCCTAAACCGGATCATGCACTTCGATTCAGGTATCCAGGCATCCGAAACCGTCTCGGCGGGCGAGAACCCCAAATTGATGTAGTAGGAAGAGTCAGCCCAGCCGGACTGCTGGAGATTCACAATCGAGTACAGATCTGATCGAACACGATGCCAGTTAGCAGCACCTTGCGCCATAAATCCAAGCGGCTTCACGGCGGTACCGATCAGCCTCACTAACAACTTCTTCCTCTTCATCAAACCTCTTGAGGGTCCGTGCTTGTGAGTCACGCCTCAACCACGCCTCTTCGATGCGGGCAGCAAACTCCGGACGGTCGTAGGTGGACTGTCCGGAGTCCATTGACTATCACCTCAATCGCCGTGGCAACCCTCCCGGAGCACGCGAGTCATCCTGCCTGACTCCCTGCCCACAGCAGCTCACATTCCACATCCCTGCAAGCACTCCACATCGACGGCCTAGATTCTATCTCTGCCGCCTGAGTTCGAAGTCGAATTCAATTGCATCAAATTCTGCTCCTCCCAGCCCATCACTACAGGAAACGCGATAGAAGTTATAATCTCGCGGTTCACAGATTAGCCCTGCACTGCCCAGCCATGCTGCGCGCTCGCCAAATTTGCCACGCCAGCAATTCCAGATCCGCAACCCTGACCCTGCCACTCCCGTGATTCCGAACTCAATCTCCGAAGGAGCCGTGTCCATCCAGAACACAAACCCTGAATGACGAATGTCATTTATTTCCAGCGTTCCACCATTCTTCATTTCGAGGCAGATTCCTTGGACAGGCTCGCGCTTAAAACCACGTACCGAAACCGTCCCGACTGCTTCGCCTTCGCCAACCGGAACTTCATACGACATCCGCACGGTCTGGCCATCGACCTCGATAGGCGCCCCCTTCGACGCGCGGAATAATTCATCCAGGCGGGCTTTCTCTTCACTCATCAGTCACCGCTCGCAAGGTGGCGAAATGGATCAATTAGCGCATGCTCGTCGGGCCAACGCGGGGTGAGCAGCAATCCACCTTCTCGATCCGGGATCGGTTCATGACTCAACTCCATTGACTCCATCTTCCCATCGTCCCTCATACGCTGCGGTGCTGATCCGCGCTGCATGCGAGTGACGTTGTCGGCGCCCCATTGATCAGCCGCAGCCGGCTCAGCAGCCTCGTTCTTCCAGAATCTCTTGCGCATGGTTGACAACGCCGGCGCACCTCCGTTCCTACCTGGAAGGGAGTAGTCGGCACCGAGCCGCCAGCACGACGCATTGTGGACTAGGACCGGCGCACCACCCGCGAGTACATAGTACGTATGCAGGTCACTAATAGTGAGATTATGAACCCGAGCCGTGGCGTCGCGGCGTGTCACTGCGGTAACGCGGCTGCGAACGCCAGGCAGGTAGGGCTGAAGGACATCACCAACGGCGAGTTCGGTCGCATTCACCCAGCGATGTTTGGACGCAAGGTAGAACGGGTGACGATCCGTCGCGACGATGCTGGCTGTCTCGAGGGTGCCGCCAGGCTTGCTGCTCGTCACCGCAATGTCAACTAGGTGCTTGGAGCCCCGGCCGACGATCGTTGCAACGACTGGTTCAGTGGCGGTCTTGCCCGTATCTGGGTCTGTCGCCTTGACCTTATCGCCCAATTTCAGTTGCTCAATCGGCTTACTGGTCCCGTCTGCCAGGAGAACCTTCGTTCCTGGGACGAAGGAGTTGACGGGGCAGGAACTTGAACCGGCCTTCAGTAGGTCCTTTATGCCGCCGATGGCCTTGCCGGCTAGGTCCTTGAGTTTGCCTACTAGCTCTATGCCCTTCTTCCACTTCCAGGGGGAGCCGTATTTGGCGAGGATCTTGCCGGCTATGCCTCCAGCGAAGGAGGCCAAGATGGTGACGCCGGTGGCTACACAGGAGCCGATGTCGCCGTTGGTGAAGCAGTTGAGGGCGTCGGTGATGCCAAGTTCGTCGGCGACGATCTTCACCAGGTCCTTGATGACTCGCTTGATTCGTTCCTTGGCCTCGCGGACCGCCTCGGAGTGAGCGGTGATCTTCGAATCGATGTCAGCTTCGGTCTCGTTGGTGATCTCGTCACCGCTGTAACCCTTGTAAGAAATCCAGGTGCTGCCGGTCTTCTTCTTCTGGGACTGCTTCTGCGCGACAACTGATGTGCCGCGGGTCTCAGAAGCCCCGTCCCCGCCCTTGCTGCCCTTGCTGCCGAGGAACATCATGCCGTCGGGGTCGCTGAAGGTGGCCGGGTTGCTGTTCGAGTAGGCGTATGCGTTCAGGGTCTGCGGGTCTGCGATGTCGACCTTCGGATCGACGGAAATGAACTTGCCTAGCTTCGGGTCGTACTCCCGAGCACCCAGATGCGTCAGACCGGTCGAGTTGTCCAACTTCCCGTCGACGAAGCCTCGTGCGTCTGATTTCCAGTTTGCGTCTTCTCCGCGTGGAACACCGAAGGGGTCCATCCAGCGGCGGACCAACTGATCGGTCTGGACGTCTACGCTAACGGTCGCCGTCCCCTGCGGGTCGGCAATTAGGGACGTCACTTGTGTTGAACTCGTCCGCATGGCGACGGTTGCGCCGTTGAACTGGTAGTAGCGCGTTGACGTGACCGAGTCTGTGGCCTTGTCCAGCCGGATCTCGGTTTGGCCGAGGTACAGGGTCGCACCGGTTGGGTCGTGCTTGATCAGCCGTTCGCCCTCGGCGTCGTACACGAAGTCGGTCTTACCGCCTGGTCCGGTCACAGATTGCAAGCGTCCCTCGGCGTCCCAGCCGAAGGTGTCCGTGTCGCCGGACACAGTCCGCGTCGACATATTGCCCGACGCGTCGTAGCCGTAGGTGTCCGCAGACGTTCCTGCCGGACCACTTGAGCTGACACCCGTCACCGCGTGCGGGTGCGGCGCTGTCCCTGCCGGATAGGCATAGGTCGTCGTGGTGTTGCCTACAGCCGCGTAGTTGGTGACCTTCGAGCGGTTGCCTGACTTCCAGTACTCGTAGCTCTGCCAGTAGGGATAGGTCGTACCCATCGTCGCCGTAGTCGGAGCAGTTGAGCAGGATGCGTTCGACGTCGTACGAGCCTGCGTCATGCGCCGTAGATAGTCGTAGTCGAAGCACTGACGGTCGACGCTCGCGCCCTGCATCTGCGAGTGCGCAAGTGCGGTGACGTTGCCGGCTGCGTCATAGGTGTAGTTGAAGGTGTCGTCGGTTGTCGCCTGGCTCTCTCTGTCGACCTTCATGGTCGTCAGCCGCCGAGTTCCAGGCTCGTAGGTGAAGCCCTGGAAGGTCGACTTGTGGCCAAGGACATCTCCCATGGTGTATCGGGTCGGATCGCCATATGACGAGTACTGAGCGCCGACCACGTACGAGGACCAACCGCCGACTGCCTGCAGGTTGCCGGCCGGGTCATAGATGGTTCGAACGGTCTCCTGGGGAAGCCCCGGTGCGGATGGCATTTCGACATTCGCGACACTGCCGTCGGGGTTGTACGCGGTCTTGGAGGAGTAGGTACCTACCAGCTTGCCTTCAGAAGCTGGGATTGTGATCTGGGTGCCGGTCGGGCGATTCAGGTCGTCATAGCCGGTGATCGCCGACTCATAGCTGTGGCCGTCGATCACGCGTGTCGACGAAGTCAGCAACCCCTTGCCGAGCGTGTCGTACTTCCACGAAGTGAGTACCGGGCCACCCGCAGAGCCGCTGTGAACGGCAGTCTTACGGTCGAGGACGTCGTAGTCGTAGAACAGCGACTGGTTGCGGGCGTCCTTGCTGGATACCAGACGGTCGGCGTCGTCGTACGTCGAGGTCGTGGTGCCCTTGTCCGGATCGCTTGCCGAGATCTGTCGGCCGCGAAGGTCGTAGGTGTAGCTCCAGACGCTGTTGCCCGCGTTCTTCATTGTGTCGAGCTGGTCGTCGGGCGTGTACGTGTAGGTGGTGCTGTCGTAGGCGCCGGTCGCGTTGGCACCCTGGTATTGACGGAGCTCAGTCGTGTTTCCCCGGATGTCGCTGAAGGTCATCGTGGGAGTTGCGCCGGCAGGCGGATCCACCGCAACGTAGTTCCCTCCGTACGAGGTGAGGGTGCGCCAACGTTCGGCGCCCTCGGTCTTGAACACCGCGGTCGTGACTCGGTTGACACCATCCACGGTGTAGAGAGTCTCTGCGGGCAGGTTCTGTTCCAGGACGTCGTACACCTTGTTGGTGGGTGCTGTGGTCGCCTCGTAAAAGGGACCACCTTCGCTAGCTACGACGCCCCGGCTCCCGTACTTGGTGTCGGTGATAAGGCGCCCGGTGCCGTTTGCGCCTGGCGTCTGCACCTGCCGCTGACGGAGGAATCCATCAAGAAGCGCCAAGGTGGTCTTGTAGGCCCCGTTCGGCTTCAGCTCCTGAGTGGTCACCACGTTCGGTTGACCAGCGGTATTCGACAAGAGGTAGGAGAAGCTCACCGACGCGGCGCCTGACGTGGGACGGTCAGCCAGCCAGACGCCCGTCAGTCGGCCGGAAGGGTCATAGGCCAGATTGGTCTGCTTGCCATTGGCGTCGACCTCGAGCTTCGGCGATCCCCAGGCAGGCTCAAGAGTCGAGGTACTGACGTTGCCCGCAGCATCCTTGGTCTTTGTTTGGGTAACTGGGCCACCGATCGCCGGAACGAATTCGACACTGCTCGTCAGCCGATCGAGGCCGTCATAGGTCTCGGTAGTGCGCCCCAGCGTGTCGTAGGCCATTCTGGCTCGCTGCTTGTAGACCGGCCCGCCGTTCCACCCCGTCATCGACTCGACCTTGGTAACCAAGCCCGCGGTCGGCTCGGCAGCCACATCAGTGTGCTTGTCGTAGTAGGTGCGTTCGTCAGAAATCACCTGCGTCGGCCGGCTTGGCGTGCTGTCGCAACTGACCGAGACCTTTTCCTCGCGACTGACGGTACTGATGATCGCAACATCAGAATCCAGATTTCGAACGTAGGTATACCGCGTACAGCGGTCGTCGTCGCCTCGACTGACATCGCCTATGTCGCTAACGGCCGTTGGCATGCCGTAGGCATCGAAGTCGGTGTCAACGCCGGCCACTCTGTACGAGCCGTCAGCCAGTCGCGTGCGGATCCGGGTGTACGAGGTATTGAGAAGCGTTGCGGTGTGCCCGTCGCCGATTCCGCTCTGCTTCAGCCACGGAGTATTGATGGTGCCGGTTACCTCGGCACCGCCGGAGCCGTTGTAGGTGATCTCCTCACGTACGTACCCGTTAAGGCGATCGAAGTCGGCGTAAGAGGTTCCTGCGGAGTCGACGACGTTGACTGTCTTGGTACCGCCCGCAGCGGACGCGCGATCCCCGTGCATGCCGCGGAAGTACAAGGTTCTTGCGGACGTCTCTAACCCGACCGGTCCGGTTTGTTCATAAACCGTTCCGTAACCACGCCAATCGCCCCAGGTCCTGAATTTTGGCTGCGTAAGTTCATTGTCGTCATAGTGCCACGCCCCGCCACCCGAATAGGTGTACGTCGTGACCTTATCGGGTGCGTCAGTGATCAGGTCGTCTTCGACAAGTTGTGTGGCGACATATTTGTGGAACCAATGCAATGTTGGCGTAGCTCCACCCTCGGAGGTCCAGTAGGCCGGAAAGCAGCGCCGAGTGTTCGTCGCCGGATCAGCGTCCTTGACCGCAGTGTAGGTGCATTCAGCTCCAGAGTAATTCACCGAGACCTGAGCACCGGACTCAGTCTTCACGCTCGAGAGCCGGTACTTGTACATCGGGAAGCCGTTTTGGAGGAACCCGGCGACCCGGTTCGCCAACGCCACCCCAACGAGGGTGACTGGCGGGTCTGTGTACTGTCCGCCGACCATTCCTTTGTGCTGGATTGTGCTCAGCCACAACGACGGCGCTGTACCGTCACCGGTGGGCGGGAAGGACTGGGTGAACGCCCAGCTATCGACTGTCCGAGGAGCGCCATCGGGCGTCAGCACCTGGGTGTAGAGCGTGTACAGCCTCTTGCGTGTGAAGAAGGATGGCGATGTTTGGTTCGGGCAAGTGGTTGCGGAGGCACAGATCTGGTCGAAGGGCACGTCCGGCCAACTCGACGCTGTCGACGCAGTCAGTTGCTCAGGAGCGCACGTGATCGTGCCGCTCGGCAGGCATCTCTCGGTCGGACCGAAGATGACCCTGGCCGGCGGTACCCCCGTGTCAGCTCCGACCCGTTCGCCGTACTCGATGGAGCTCAGGTACGACGCACGCTCATAGGTGGAGATACCCGTGTTGTTGTTCCGCCCGTAGTTATTGGTTTCCTTGACGTACCGGTAGGTCATGACGTTGCCGGATCGGTCGACCACGCGGTCGATATTCCAGCGCCAGGCCTGCTGACAGTACGACGACGCGAACCCGCCGGAGTTCGGAGCCTTGTAGCAAGGTTCACCCGCGTGGTTGCCGAAGACCGGAACGGTATTGACGGAGTTGGTGGGCGTCGTCCCGTTGGCCGGCGGATTGAGACCGAAGTAGTACTTCGTGCCGTCCGCTGTGGTCAATATCCAGTACTCACCTCTCCCATCACCCTTCCCGTCAACGATGAGATCGCCGCCGTCAGCATTGGCAGCGCCTGTCTTGTGCTCGATCTGGGAGCCGTCGTCCTTGCGAAGCTTCCACTTGTTCTGCGTGTCGTCCCAGAGGAGTTCACTCGAGTGACTGCCCAACGACAGCGTCGCGTTGTTCGACTTCCAGCACAGATCGCCGGTCTTGGTCGTGTTGTTCGAGTTGGCGTCCATGTCATCCGCACATGACACGTATTTACGCTCGACGAAGCCGGCTTCGAGCGATTGCCCCTGCCCCAACCACGACGGCTGGTTGTTGGTCGACGCGGTCTGACCGTCGGCAGAGCCTGATGAGTACCCGATCGACAACTCGGGGCGCGGCCCAGCCGTTCCGGGTGGCATCCGGAACGGATAGCTCCAGGTGAAGTCGCCGGTCTGCTTGCCAACATTCCACGTCGACGCGGCAGCCAGCGTGGAGGCAGCATAGGAGCCATAGGCACCCGACGGAGCCGCCAGCAACGCGAACGCAGAAACCCCCTGAGCTACTGGTACGTCTGCCGTGAAGGTACCTGCCTTGCCGTCGTTCACACCGTTCGGTACGGCGGTGGATTGCTCGCAGGTCTTGTCGCTAGAGCAATGAAGTTGGACCAGGCGAAGACGGCTCCCCCAGTCGCCTCCGAATGCGTACCTGAACGAGGAGTAGTCGACCTTCACACGGAGGCGGCCGGACGATGCCACGCCGTCGGTGCGAGCTACTCGGAGAGCGAGTCCCTTGACACCGAGCTCTTGCGTCCGCTGCTGATCGAACACTTCCACCCGTACAGCCGAGGGAGCATCAGAGACCTTCGCCTTCGCGGACGCCGGAGCCGGAGCCACGAATACAGGCGAGCTGCCGACACGTTGTGGAGATACCGGGATTGGGTTGGCAGCGGCTGACTTGCTGGCCGATCCCAGCACGATCGTCGAGTCCGCTGCTCCGGGCCAGATCGCCTGCGGTGTCGGCTTCTGGGCGTCCACCGCCGTTGGGTCTGGGCGTTTGACCGATGCCACCTGCAGATCGTGGCCGACAACAGACTTGTCTTCTTGCGCCGCAGGCGCCGGCCGGCTGTAGGCCTTCGCCTCAGCCTGCGGCACATAGGAGGCAACGCCCGCCAGGAGGCTGACGCTGAGGACGGTGACCAGGATGGACCTGAACCTTCGCATATGTACGCTCCGTGATTTGGCGTCGTGTGTCATTGCTGGCCGCCGCCCAATGCGAGGGCTTGGATTGAGTCGTCGCCGATGAGCCCGTTGTAGACGTTGACGTCGTCGACGAGGCCACGGAACCAGTAGTTGACCGCACTGTTGTCGATACCCAGCCCCGTCCGGAATGGGCCGGTTCCGTCCACGACAGAGGTCTTCACCGGAATCTTCGTTGCCACCGCCGTTCCAGCAACAACCTTCTGCCGCAGAATGCCGTCGACGTAGATCTGCAGGTCCCTCGTTGATCTATCGAAAACTCCAACCACATGGGCCCAATCGCCAGCTTTGTAGTTAACGAAGTCGGTCTCCGTCGTTACAGGTCCGTTGCTGGTGGAGACGGTGAAGTTCCACTTGACCCAGCGATCCGCCTGATCCTCCGGTTCCGAACCGTCTCTTCCTGTCCAGGTCATCTCGCTCGTGCCGAGTGCGAAACTGCTCCGGCCGGGGTGATCTTCGCTGACGATGACTTGGCGGTTGCTCTTGATATCCAACTTGACCCGCGCAGCAACGGTGAAACTCTGGCTGGTGTCAATGATGTTGGAGGCGGCCGTCGCCGTCGTGTCACCGCTGGTCTGAAGTCCGTGAAGACTAATGGAGCGATCGCCTTCTGAGACTCCTCGATCGCCTTCATCCCAGCTAGCCTGCGGACTTAGGTTCATCCCGTGATTGCTACCGCTCTTATCCACGGTAGACAAACCCGTTCCCTCATCCATGAGCCATTTCCCGATCGGGTCGACACCTTTGACGATGATGACCTTCGTCTCCTGAGCACTTTGGTTTCCTGCCTGGTCGTAGCTCCAGGCACTGACAGCCCAGGTTCCGAAGGCCAGAGGTACGGTCGTGAAGGTAGGGGATGTCAGCGACAGCGAGACTGGCCCTGGGGCGTCATCGTTGATTGCGTAGCCGTACCTGGTGAGATCCGTTCCGCCGTTCGGGCCAACCCTGATGGTGATTGGCTGGTTCAACAGATGTGGTTCTGCTGTCTCCACGGTGATTGTCGGTGCGGGCGGTTTGGTGGTGTCGACGTAGAAGAGACAGCCAGTCGACCATGGCGAGGTCGCTATACCGTCATGGGCCCGCGCCCGCCAAACATAGGTCGTGTTCGACCAGAGCGGTTGCACCGCCACAGCCTCGGGTGGCGGTTCGAAGTAGATGCCTGAACCGCCTGCCTTGGCTGCAGTGGTGTAAGTGAAGAATGGGGATTGGTCGACTGCTCGACGCATCTCGAAATCGGCCCAGACATGCTGACCGCCACCGGTATCCGGATCCACAATAGAAATCACTGGAATCGGCGTGTTGTCGCCGATCACGGGGTCGCTCGCGCTTGTAGTCACACATGCCGTATTGGGATCCCTGGTATGGGGATTGACGACCGTCGGAGGATAGTTATAGGTGACAGATAGTTTGACGTCGTATTGGAATCGCTTCCAAGCCGTCTCATCCGTTTCGCTGGATGCCCGCATTCCCAGGTAAACCGTCGAACCGTGGGCACTGACTACCTCGCTGACCGCTGATGGAACAGCGAACGGCACCCAAGTGCCTCCTGGGTCACAGCCCTCACGACCGTGGGCCGCAGTGGCATAACTCAGCTTCTGCTTCCAGAGCGCTGAGCCCGAGCCGTTGCTCCAAGTCGTCGCATCAGTGAACCTTCCGACCTTCCAGACCTCGACGACCTTCGGGGTACAGGAGGCGGACCAAGTCTCGAACGCGCTGAAGACGGCGGACTGGACATCGGCACCGGCAATCTGGCCGACGCTGAAGCCGAAGAGCAGGCGCTTACGGCTCCACGGCTCGTAGGACTGGTATCCGACGCCCTCATCTCCGCCCCAGCCCCAACTTGAGGTTGTCGGGTAGTGCTCGTTGATCATCGAGCGAGCGACCCTGGCACCGAGGAACGGGGGATCGACATGCAAGGGATAGACCGTCTCGGGGTCGTCGATCAGCGAACGAACTGGCGTAACTGTCAAGCTGTCCTGTGTCACAGCCACGGGCATAGCCGCCACGCTGTCGCCTTCGAGGGGCTCTTCCGCGCGATCGGCTGTCGGCGGCTGGTCGGCAGCGTCTCCGCTGGAGTCCCACATTGCGGGCTTAGGCGCCGAGAACACAGTCTCGCCAAGGTGGTCGACAGCCTCGACGGTTCCGCCGGCCGTACGACGCATTTGCAAGCCTGGCGCTTCTAGGCCCAACTCGACCTGCTGTAATTCCGGCTGTAGAGCGGCTTGCCGACTATGAACGATAAGGACCTCGGAGAAGGACTCCTTGGTGACATTGATCCGCAGATCGACTCCGGGATACACCGCGGCGTACGTCAGATTGTCACTACCAACAGTTGGCGTCGGCAATGCCGTCGGCCAGGTCAGCTTCAGCTTGCGGCCGTCCGAGTCGAGGACGACCAGAGGACCACTACCGCCGGAGGAAAATGCCATGTCCATTGTGGTTGCTTTCGGCCTGACCATTCCATCGGCGCCGCGCGCCAAGGTCGGATCGAGATCAATCCACTGATTGTTCTTCTTCGTGCGGACCGGAACCGCCGACTGCTCGAGCGTGAAGGTTCCGTTCGGATTCGCAAAGGTTTGTGAATCCTCCGTCCGCTTTTGCAGCACCTCGACCGGCTGGCCGGTATCGGCCGCGCGCTGAAGGGCGGACCGATTGTCGATGGCGTTCGGCACAGCAGCCGCATGAGTGCCGCCTACCGGCTCCACCGCCAGCAAGCCGAACACACCCGCCGCCAGCGCGCATGTCACCGCCACTGCGCGGCGCGTACCTGTTCCCGTGAAATTGGACAGACTCCACCGATACATCGGCCCCACTGCTCCTAGACTCGCCCCCGAGCCCGTTGATGCGCTACGGAGCCTAACGATCGCTAGCCGTTGCCAACAGCGACAACCCATACAGTTCGACCCATACAGTTTGCCGTTTTGTACCGGTCGACCGTGACCTAGGTCACATCACGGCTCGTCGCTCATCCGGATCGCTGAATCCGATCCGGGCGAGCAGCCGAGTCAGGCGCGGACGGTGACCGAGTTGCTGACGGCGCGCCCGGATGCATACCCGGTGCGAGCGCAGGTGACTGCGGCGTACAGGCTGCGGCTGGCTCGGGCAGAGGTTAGGGCCAGGGTCGACTTCGTCGCTCCGGCGACGGCAACGCCGCCGGAGTACCACTGGTAGGTGTAGGAGGTGCAGGTTGGCGACCAGGTGCCGGTGGAAACCGTCATGGTGTGGTTCACCTGAGGAGTGCCGCTCAGGGCCGGAGCCTTGGTCGCCTTGGGTGCGGCGCCCAGGACGGTGAAGGCCTTCGCCAAAGTCACCGATGCTCCGGCAAAGGACGTCACAGAAACATCCCGTACGCCGAGTGCTGCGCCCGCGAGGTTGAAGGCGTAGATCGAGGTTGTCCGGTCGGCCGACACCGAGCGCATCGTGCCCGTGATCGCCGGCTTGCCCGCCACCGTCAACCGGACCACATCGCGCGGATGCAAAGCGGTCCCCTTGAGAGTCACGCTCACGGTCGTTCCCACAACACCGGTCGTCGGCGTCACGCTCGTGACACCGAACACGGCTCCACCGCAGAGCGGCTGTGCGCAGGTGGTGCTGAGCCTGTACTTCAGGGTGCTGATCTGCTGCTGCTCGGGCAGGCTCACCAAGAGCATCTGGGTCTGAGTGGCGTCCGTCATGTTGTTGCACTGGAACGCACCATCGCCGGAGCCGTAGTCCTGACACATCGGGAAGCCGCCCCAAGACGTGACCAGGTAGGGCAACGGCCCGTTAGCGACCTGGTTCACCACGTAGCCCTGCATGGATTCGTACCTGCCCAGCGGGAAGACCACACAAGCCGTGTTCTTCGCAGTCGTCAGATCGCCGGTCAACGGACCGACGCCGTACGCCGACGAAGCCCGCACACACTCTGCTGCGGGTACTCCGTCCTTGACGATCCGAGGCGCCTCAAGCGTGTAGGCACCAGGTACGCCGAGGGTCGCGTCGTTGTAGACCACCACCTGGTACGCCGCGGAGCCGGTCGCGTCGCAGCGGCCTTCGCGAGCGGTCCCGCAGACGGTCTGCCCGGTCGCCCCGTAGGCCAGGGCCCGGACGCTCCCGTGCGCATCCCGCGTGTTGATCAAGAATCGATCGGCGGCCACTCCGATGACCCGGTAGCAGCGCAGAGTCGAGTTGTCGGGCAACGTTCCGCTAGCGGCCGTCGCCCCGATGGTGGTCGAAGTGATCGCGGCGCATCCCTTGGCAGCCGAGGAAACATCTCGCCTCGTCAGCCGGAAACCAGCCGTGGTCGCATCGCCGGTCAGGAAGACGGTATAGCTCTTCCCCGCCGTGAAGACGCAGCCATCGAACGAACCGCTGGTCGCGTCGATGTGGCAGGGTGTCACGCCCTCGCTGTCGACGACCTTGAGCTTTGCCTGGCCTGTCGCACCGGTACGGGCGAGCTGCACCACCTCACCGGCCGAGTGGCTTCCGGCCGGAATCGTGTAGCAGGCAGTGAATCGATCAGGACTCAACGCGGCAGTTACTCCCCCGGGGATCGTGAAGTCGCCTTGCGGAAGTATCTGGCAGCCTGCGCTGTCGATCCGCGCGATGGTCAACCGGTAGGGCGCGGCATTCGTGTAGGGGTTGTCGCCGAAGATCGCCCGGAACGGGCCGGTCCCGGTGAGCTTGCAGGGCCAGGCGCCCTGTGAATCCCAGTAACAGATCTGATTGCCCAGGGCATCGAGCACGAATCCGTTGGTCTGGGTCGGAGCCGCCGGCTCAGTGATGATCACCGCGGCACCCACAGCTGAGGCGAGTGTCAGGCAGTCGTACTGCCCCGCCGGCAGAGCCGTGCCGCTGACCGCCTTGGAGGTGTCCGTCCCCTGAGTCACACAGCCGTTCGTGGAGGTGAGGGGGAAGATCGCGACAGGCTGAGCGGTAGATGCCACCAGGTTGTATTTGCCCGCAGCCTTGAGCTCGCACCTCGTCCCCTGCTCGCACACGCGCAGACCGTCCTCGCCGAACAGACCCAGCACCTCGAGGCTGCCGACCGGATCCACCACATAGGTGCCAGGTGTATCGACGGTCAACTGACGACAACGACTACCGTCCGGCGACGTGGGCGCGGGGCTGCCGAACTTGCTCAGTACTACGGGGGAGCAGCCGATCGGATTCGACAGTCTGCCGATCTCCAACTGGTATTCGTTCGGCTCTGCTGACTGATCGATCGCCGACAACACGCGGAACGGACCGATGCCATCGACAACGCAACCGTCCACTTCGAGAACCGTCGGGCAGGTCGCGGCACCGTGGCCATCGACGACCATCGTCGAGGCGATGTCGCCGTAGACACGGCTCGGCGAACGGACCAGGATCCGGTCCCCCGCCCTGGCCTGGATCGGCTGGCAGTCGAGCTGCACGACCGACGACCTGGTCTTCTCCAGCAATGGCAGATCCCAGCTGGTGCCAACCTCCGAAGCGCATCCACGAGAGTCACCGAGGTCGATCACCGACAGCTTGTAATCGATGGCAGATCCGGTATTCGTCAGGACGATCGTGTGAGTGCCCGCGACCGGCACGGTGCAGATCTGCTGTGGGTCGTCACAGATTCGCTGACCGGCCTCGTCATAGACAGCGGCCCGGACGTAGCTGCCGAAGACAGCCCCGGGATAAAGCCTCAGTGAATGTGGGCCGGCCGAGAGACCTACCGACCGGCAACCGGTGGCGTTCGACGGCAGGTCACCGGTCGCGACCGCGTTGCCTGGCGCACCGAAGGGTGCAACGGCGAGCGTCGGACAACCGGTGTCACCGGTCAGGCGGGCAAGCCTGAGAGTGTAGGAGGTTCCGCCGCTGCTGGTCATCAGGACGAATACCCGGTAGGGCCCAGGACCCGACATGGTGCAGGAGGTCTCGTCGTACCGCGACTTGCAGACCTCGTTGCCGGAAGCGTCGTAGATTGCCGAGATCCAGACCCCGCGGCCGATCTGGAGTACATCGCCTGACACTGCGGAGAACTGGTAGCAATCCGCGACGACGTCTCCCGGCAGGTCGCCGGCTCGGCCGGGAGACTCTGCCGACAGGTCCGCGACGTCCAGTTGCGTACACGACGAGGAGCGAACAGACGCCACCGAGAGCTCGTAAGCGCCCGAGAGATAGGTGGATTCAACCGTCAGGGTGTAGGCACCGGCCACCGCCACGTCACATTCGACGGGCTCATAGTCGGCGCCGACCAGGCATTCCGAACCGTCCGGGCCGGTCAGGCGTCCGTCGATCCGAGCCTCGCCGGTAGCCGTCAGACGGAGCAGGATCCGGTCGTGGGCGACGGTGGCGGGGAGCGTGTAGGTGTGCTTCTCGTTCTCGTCGATGGTGACGCACGACGTCACGGCGTACCAGCTCAGCGCACCACCGCAGGCAGCCGTCGTCTTCGTCGAAAGCTTCTTGGGCGCCTGCTTGCCGGGAGCCTTCGTCGACGGCACCTTGGTCGACGGCGCACTCGTCGGTACTGCGGTCGTCGGTGGCGCGACGGTCGGCGCCGGTGTCGTCCAAGGCGCTGCGTCAGCGACCGGCGGCGGCGTCGGTGTGGCGGCTGTGGCGGTGGCGGTCAGGAGCTGACCGGACAACGCCACGGCGAGTAGGGCGATCGCGGCTGCACGAACAGCGCGTCGGGGCATGCGGCGGCGCACGCCGAACTTGGCGGTCATAGGTCCTCCCCAGAATGCTCACCCCGAGCAGCCGGAGCGTAACAAGGTGCAGGGGCCACCAATACCAAATTGCATGTTGTCGCAACCTGCCCGCCCGGGAACTGATACCGGGCGGGCAGGGCGGGCCATGAAATTTGCAGCTTGTTGCAACGGGGTGGCGCCGGGCCCCTCAGACCGGCGCCACCCCGAAGAGTGGTGGTCAGGTGGTGATGTCTCGGTGGCGGAAGGTGTAGAAGGCGGCTAGGAGGAGGGCTGCGGCTATGGCGGTTAGGGCTAGGACGGGGGTGAGGGTGAAGTCGCCGCCGGGGAGGCGGGGGGTGTGGGCGTAGGGGGAGATGTCCATGAGGGGTTGGGGGAAGTTGAAGAGGGACCCGAACTGGCCTAGGAGGAGGAAGGCGCCGAAGAGGGCCCAGCTGGCGGTGACCAGGTGGGGGAAGGAGCCGAAGAGGATCACTACCAGGGCTGTGACCAGCCAGATGGCGGGGAGTTGGACTGCTGCTGCCGCCAGCATGCGTGGGAGTTGGTGGCCCATGTTGCCGAGGGAGGCGCCGCTGGAGATGCCGGAGCCCAGGCCGCCGAGCAGGACGAGGGTGGCGGTGCCGAACAGGGCGACGATCACGTGGCTCGCGAGCCAGCGGGATCGGGTGATTCCTGTTGCCAGCAAGGGTTCTGCGCGGAGGGCCGTCTCTTCGGAGCGCAGGCGCAGCGCAGCCTGGATGCCGTAGGCGGAGGCGAGCAGGCCGAGCATCCCCATCTCGGTGGAGAGGAAGGCGTCGGTGATGCCGTTCACGCCGCCGAGCTTTTCGACCATTTCCTTAGCACTGGAAGAAGTCACGAACCCGTCCACGTTGCTCGCGATGTTGCCGACGACGACGCCGAGCAGCAAGAAGGCGAACGCCCAGCCGTACAAGGCTCCTCGCTGCAACCGCCAGGCCAGCGCCAACGGGGAACGCAGCGACGGCGCTCCTGTGGCAGGGCCCGGACGAGGTCGCACCAGGCCGGCGCCGACATCACGCCGTCGTACCAGGGCGAAAGCCGCGGCGACGAGCAGCGCCATCAGCGCGAGGGGAGCCAGTACTACGAGCCAGCGATCCCCGGCGTACGGGCGGATCTGTTGTGACCATCCGATCGGCGAGAACCACGAGAGCCACTGCTGACCGGAGTCGCCTACACCCCTTAGTACATAGCTAATTCCAAGTACTACGGCGGTCAGGCCGTTCGCCGTACGGGCGCCCTCGCTGAGCTGGGCGGTCACTGCACCGACCCCGGCGAAGGCGAGACCGGCGCTGGCCCAGGTGAGGCCGAAAGCGAACGAACCGGCAGCAGGCAGGTCCGTCCCGATCAGGCTCAGGGCAGTCAGCAGGCCGATCACGATGACAGTGCCCGCCGAGACAATCAAGGCAGACGTCAGTGCGGCGTACCGGCCCAAAACCCCTGCACTGAGCAACTCCAGCCTGCCCGACTCCTCCTCAGTGCGGGTGTGCCGGACGACCAACATCGCAGCCAGCAAGGCAACCAGCATTGCCCCGAAGGACGTCAGCTTGAACAGCGACAATGCACCCAACGAGGTGGTGTCGAAGATCCGGCCGTAGAGGAAGACGAGCGCCGCCGAAGAGTTCGAGGTGTTGGCCGCGGAGACCCGCTCGGCGACGTCCGGGTAGAGGTCGATCGATGCCTTGGCCGATCCGGCCGCCATCGAGACGAACACGATGATCCAGATCGGCAACAGCACCCGGTCCCGCCGGAGCGCGAGGCGTACCAATGTCGACGTACCAGCGAATTCGTTCATCGCACGGCCGCCAGAGGCTCAGCGGTGTCTTCCTCGTAGTGCCGCAGGAAGAGCTCTTCCAGCGTCGGCGGCTGCGCTACCAGGCTCTTGATGCCGGCTTCGGCCAGCTCTTTCATCAAGCCTTCCAACAAGGCGGTGTCGACCTCACACCGCACTCTGCTGCCTTCGACATCGAGTCCGTGTACGCCGGGCAGCCGGTCGAGTCCGACCGGAGCCGAAGAGAGCTCAGCCTGGATCGAGGTGCGGGTCAGATGCCTGAGCTGCGCCAGCGTGCCGGATTCGACCACCTTGCCGCGGCGGATGATGCTGACCCGGTCGCAGAGCGCCTCGACCTCGGACAGGATGTGCGACGACAGCAGCACGGTCCGGTCGCGGTGGCGCTCCTCCTCGATGCACTGGCGGAAAACTTCTTCCATCAACGGGTCGAGGCCCGACGTGGGCTCGTCCAAGATGAGCAGTTCGACGTCCGAGGCGAGCGCCGCGACCAGGGCGACCTTCTGCCGATTGCCCTTGGAATAAGTCCTGCCCTTCTTGGTCGGGTCCAGGTCGAACCGCTGCAGCAGGTCGTCGCGCTTCTTCGGATCGAGCCCGCCGCGCAGCCGGCCGAGCAGGTCGATCACCTCACCGCCGGTCAGGTTCGGCCAGAGGTTGACGTCACCCGGGACGTAGGCGAGCCGCTTGTGCAGCGTCGCCGCATCGCGCCACGGGTCGCCGCCGAGCAGCGACACGTCGCCCTGATCGCCTTTGAGCAGGCCGAGGAGGACTCTGATGGTGGTGGACTTCCCCGCTCCGTTCGGGCCGAGGAATCCATGCACCTCGCCGGTCGCGACGTCGAGGTCGAGACCGTCGAGGGCGTGTGTACTCCCGTAGGACTTGTGCAGTCCGGAGACGACGATGGCTGATGTCATACTTCAGAAGGTACACTTCATTCAGAAGTTTGTGAATGTTCCTAACACGTCTCTCACAGGTCAGGTTTTTCGGTCACCGAAAGGAGATGATGGGGCGGTGAGCGCACAACGAGACGACGAAGCGGCCCAGCGGTACGCCGAGCAGTTCGGCAACCTGCTGGCCGAGACGGGCTGGCCCCGGATGGCGGCCCGCGTGTTCGCCGCCATCCTGGGCAGCGAGCCGGGCCGGATGACGGCGGCCGAGCTGTCCGAGCAGCTGCAGGCGAGCCCGGCCGCGATCTCCGGAGCCGTCCGCTACCTCGAGCAGATGCGGCTGGCCAGCCGCGAGCGCGACCCGGGCAGCCGCCGCGACGTGTACGTGGTCCAGGACGACTTCTGGTACCAGAGCATGATGCGGCAAGACCGCTTCCTGACCCGCTGGGAAGACAGCGTGCGGCTGATGATCGAGGCGGCCGGCGAGGGTACCGACACGGATCGCCGGCTCCGCGGGACGCTGGGCTTCCTCAAGTTCATCCAGGAGGAGGTCGACGGTCTCAGCGACCGCTGGATCAAGCGCAAGGCAGAGATCGACGCCGAACTCGACGCGCAATACAGCAACAAGTAAAGGCCCGGGATCCAGAAAAGATCCCAGGCCCCCAGTACTACGTACTCGCGCAGCCAGTACTACGTACTTCGTTCTAGCGGAGCGCGCCGCCCGCGACGGTGTCCATCACCTACCATCGTTCAGAGCTCATAGACGGTGAAGATCGTGCAATAGACAGGTGGTGATTCAAGGCCTGGGTAGTAGAGCCGGCCTTCCTCGTCGGTGACCTTGAAATAAGCCGTGGAGGCTCCGACCTGCGACGGCGCCTGCAACGTCATCCGTACCGTCACCACCTCACCCGGCACGGCGTCCGGCAACCTGGTGTGCGCCGGCGACCGCATCCAGCCGGGCGTCCCGGCGGCGCCCTGCCGGGTCAGCCAGCGATCGTGCCATGGCCGTTCGCCGCTGTTCCGGATCTCCCAGCTCTTCTCGAACTCCTGGTCCCGGCAGACCCGGGTGCCGTCCGGCACGGTCTCCCCCACCAACTCGGCCCGATCCTCCGGATGGTGATCGGCCGGAACCGATCCACCGAGCAGCATCGGATGCAGCACGGATCCGCGCCGCCGCATGTCCCGTAGCGACATGTCCTTGCCGGCCCGGACCGCCTCATCCAGTTCCATCGACTGGTTCACCAGCGCCTGGCCGGCGCCGAACGATTCGTCGTACCACTCGATCAGTTCCCGACTTGGTTTGGTGTGCCCGCGCTCGACCCGGGACAGGTGGCCCTTGTCCCAGCCGGACAGGGTCGCGGCCCGGGTCAGCGGGACGCCGGCCGCCTCCCGGAGTTCCCGCATGCGACTGCCGATCACGGAGCGAGCCTGCGCTGGCCTCACGGTCTTCTCCCCAGTGTCACTCGTTCACAGAGACTACTCGGTTGTCCGTTATTCGTTTTCGTTGCCCACTGCGACAACACGGTGACCCTTTGATTCTCTGGAACCAGCGCCGGATCGCCAAGCCCCGCCCCGAACTCCGGCCTGATCGAAGGGATCTGATCATGCGGACCGCTCTCCTCAAGACCTTCGCGCGCATCACCAGCACCGCCCTCGTCGGCGGCGTCGCCGCGGTCGGTGCCGTCACCCTGCCCGCCCACGCCGCCACCGGCACGGTCGTCACCGACAGCGGTACCGGGGTCGCCATCCGGTCCGGCAACGCCACCACGTTCGGCTCGGTCGGCAACCAGCCGAACGGCGCGGTCGAGATCGACTGCCAGACCTACGGCGAACCGGTGACCGGGAAGTTCGGTCGCAGTCTGGTCTGGGACCACATCCCCGGCAAGGGCTTCATCACCGACGCCTACGTGAACACCGGAAGCACCGGCCTGATCGCACCGTTGTGCAGCAGCAACCCGCGCGCCGACCAGGCGATCGCCTGGTACGCCGCGCGTAGCGGCTCCACGGCGTACCAGGGCTACTGCGAGAAAGCCGCCGAGAACTCCTACGGCAAGGACCTCGTCTGGGGTTCGGCCAAGATCGACTGGAACGACGCCGTCTCCCGCGGCATGGCGCACCCCGGTGACCTCAACCCGCCGAAGGGCGCCCTGGTCTTCTGGGATCTCGCCGCGCCGTACGGGCATGTCGGAGTCGCCAAGGGTGACGGCACCTTCTGGGCCACCAGCGTCAGCGGCGCGATCGGCACCCGCTCCCTCCCCTACTTCAACAGCTACCTCGGCTGGGCCTGGCCCAACTTCTAGACCGTCCGCCGGACCCCAGGCACGGGGGCCCGACGGACCAGGACCCGGTCGCAACCGCCCCTCCAGCGACCGGGTCCTCGCGTCCCGTCAGCGAGGCACCTTGAACGCCAGCTTCATCGCCTACGGACACTAGGCTTGTTTCAAGACGAGATTTCGTCCGTACGGCGTGAAGTCGAGCTTCTGCGCGATGCTGCTTCGCCCACCACAGCGTGAGGTTGCTGGCAGCAACTACCTGGCCGTCCTGCTCGATCGGAACACCGCTCGGGTTTCTCGGCGAAACCTGGTTCCTATTGTCCTCACCAAGTCGTAGACGGCCGGGTAGGTCGAGCGCCGGCTGCGTCTCAGGGCGCATCCGCTGCCTCCATGCGATCGAGCCAGTCGGACACCAAGGCTTGATATAAGCCATGGTTCACGACCGGCAGGTCATGGTCAGCGAGATCCAGTACTGCGTACGTCGCGCGCGGGTAGTCGTCGAGAAGGGCCCAAGCGTCGGCGTAGCCCGTCATGACGTCCTGCCGGCCGGTGACGATCAGGGTCGGCGCTTCCAGTCGCACTCGGAGGTCACCACTCAGGCCGTACTTCGTGACGTCGCTCTGGATCGCGCTGAGGAACTCGAGATCCGCCTGCTGCTCGGCCGGGTCGTAGTACTTCGCCTGCTTCTGCTCACTCGCTTCCTGGAACTGGGGGCCCAGGTCCTGGTACTCCGGCAGTCGGCGCGCCGCGCGATCCACCACCACACCAGGCACGCGCAGCAGCATCCCCATGATCCGAGCAGGGTCTCGGCGAACCAACCCACGAGCATGCAACCCACCGGCCGAAGTACCCACCACCGCAAACCGGCCCGACCCAACCGCGAGATCGCCGGACCCGACCGCGAGATGGTCCGGCTCCACCGCGAGGTAGTCGGGCTCGAGCCTGGACTGCGCCGACCCGATCCCGGAGCGAGCTGGCCCGACTACTTTGTCGATCGCGCGGGCTATCACGTCGAGCATTCCGTCCTGGTCTTCGATCCACGGGCGTGACGGTGTGTTCCCGGTTCCGGGCGGGTCGAGGTAGATCCGGCGCCACCCCTCTCGCCCCGCGAACACCGGCTCGTGAACGTCCCGGCCTTCGCCGTTCGCATTCCCCCAGCCGGGCAGGAAGACGATCGGCCGCCCCTCGCCGAAGGACTCGTAGTACACCGGCAAGCCGTCCACATCACTGATCACCCAGCCGACGCTACCGATCCAACCGCCGAAATCCCGCCCAATTTCCCCGAAGCAGAACGTCACGCTCCCCCAACGCGCCCCTCACACGCCACACTCACCTCAACCGCAGGCGAGTCGGCGGTCACTTCGGGACGTCTTTGTGCATGGGATCAGCAGACGCTCGCCCGCCAGATGCTCATCTCATGCACAAAGACGCTCGACGCAGCACCGCCGCGAGGTGGAAGGGCGAAGGGCCGAGGGCAGGGGTAGGGGTGAACCGACGGACGGGAGGTGGTCGTTGGGTGTGGGGAGCCCGGATGGCGGTGCGGTGTTGCGAGCGGCGGGGGCAACCACCTCATGTGCGTCGGTGCGGGCGGCGCCGGGGTGGTCAGGCCGGTGGGCGTTCGCCGGAGCCTCGTTGGATGAGGGCGCAGGGGAGGACTATGCGTTGGGGGGCTCGGGTGTCGGTGCCGGAGGCGCGGTCGAGGAGGAGGCGGGCGGCCAGGCGGCCTAGTTCGGCGGTGTCGGAGGCAACGACGGTGACCGGAGTAGGAAGCATGTCGGCCATTCGGAAATCGTCGAAGCCGACTACCGCGGGCTGCTGGTCGACCTCGCGGAGTGCGCGAAGGACGCCCTCGGCAACGAAGTTGGTGGAGGCGAACAGACCGGTCGGCGGGTCCGACCGATGCATCAACTCGCGAGTCGCCTTCTCCGCCGCCTCCGCGGTACCTTCCGGAAGCTGAACGACCAGCGACTCGTCGACCTCCAGCCCAGCAGTCCGATGGGCCAGCCGGTAACCGCGCAACCGCCGCCCGGTCGTGTGGTACGACGGCGCCAGCAGGATCGCGATCCGCCGATGCCCCTGCCGCAGCAGGTGATCCGTGGCCAGCCGCCCACCACCCTGGTTGTCCACCGTCACGATGTCCGCGTCGATCCCGTGCGCCGGCCGGTCGACGAACACCACCGGAATCCCCGCCCCGGCCAGATACGAGTGATCCCCCTGGTCAGGAACGATCATCAGCCCCGCGACCTGGCGCCCGATCAGCTCCTGGATCGCCCGCCGCTCCCCTTCCGGGTCCTCGTCGACGGACCCGAGCACGACAGCGAACCCGTCCTGCCCGGCCACCTCCAAAGCGGCTTTCGCGATCGTCGCATAGAACGGGTTGGTCAGATCGCCGAGCACCAGCGCGAGGCTGGACGACTTCTTCCCGGGCCGCAGCGCGCGAGCGACTTCGTTGCGCTGGAACCCGAGCTGGTCGATCGCGGCCCGCACCCGGGACGCCGTCTGCTCGCGCACGCCCGCGCCGCCGTTGACCACCCGGGACACCGTGCCGAGCCCGACTCCGGCCGCCTTCGCGACGTCGATCATCGTCGGCCGGCTGGACCCGGATTGCTTTGGAAACGTTTCGGACACAGGGTTGACTTCCCTCTCACGACACGGCATCGTCACACAACAGTAAGCGGTTGGAAACGTTACCGTCCAGGAGGCAGGATGAATCGTTCCCGAGTCGGGATGAGCCGCAGTGCCGGCTCCGATACCAGGGCGGCGTACCTGTTCATCCTGCCGCCGATCATCGGTTTCTCGGTCTTCGTGGTCTATCCGCTGATCCGCTCGTTCTACCTCGCATTGACGAAGTACAACGGCCTGACCGATCCCGTCTTCGTCGGCCTGGACAACTTCCGCCGGATGTTCACCGTCGACCCCGCGTTCTGGCCGTCGCTCAAGGCAACGGGTTATCTCGTCGTGCTCTATGTCCCGCTGAGTCTCGGCATCGGCCTGGCCCTGGCGATGTTCTGCAACCAGCGGTTCGCCGGGGTCCGGATCGTCCGGACGCTGGCCTATCTGCCGGTCGTGCTGCCGGCCATCGCCACCATCACGCTGTGGAAGTTCATCCTCAATCCCCAGGTGGGCCTGGCGAACACGATCCTCGAGAAGCTGCACCTGCCGACCAGTTCCTGGCTGCAGAGTCCGACGATGTCGATGCTGTCCATCGTGATCGTGATGCTGTGGGGCGTCGGCGGCACGATGATCATCTTCCTGGCCGCGCTGCAGGCGGTGCCGACCGAGCTGTACGAAGCGGCGAAGGTCGACGGCGCCGGACCGGCCGCGGTCTTCTTCCGGATCACGCTGCCGATGATCAGCCCGATCATGTTGCTGCAGGTGATCCTGCAGACCACGGCCGCATTGCAGACCTTCAACCAGCCCAAGATCCTCACCGGCGGCGGGCCCGGCTTCAGCACCAACGTGCTGATGCTCTCGATCTACAACAACGGTTTCTCGAACCTGGGCAGGATTCCGCAGCTCGGCTATGCCTCCGCCCAGGTCTGGGTGCTGTTCATCCTGATCATCGCCGTGATCGCCCTGACCGCGAAGTTCTCCTCGCTCTGGACGTACAGTGACAACACTCCCGACTGACCCCGCGACCGAGGCTCCCGTCGTACTGGCGCGAGCACTCGACGAACCGGCCAGGCGCCCGAAGAAACACAGACCACTCGGTACGGCGTCGTGGTATGCAACCGCGCTCTTCATCTGCGCCGTGATGGTGGTCCCATTGCTCTGGATGATCGCGATCGGCCTGAAGAGCAAGACGGCCGTCTTCGAAGTACCGCCCAAACTGCTCCCGCACGAGTTCAACTGGAGCAACTTCATCGACGGGCCGAAGGCGATCCACTTCCCGCGGTTGTTGCTCAACTCAACGATCATCACCGTGCTCAGCGTGCTCGGTGGGGTGATGACCGCGATGATGGCCGGCTACGCGCTGGCCCGGTTGCGGTTCCCCGGCCGCAAGCTCTGGTTCTACCTGTTCGTCGGCAGCATGTTGCTGCCCGGTGTGGTCGGCCTGATCCCGCTCTTCCAGATGTACAAGAGCATCGGCTGGTACGACACCTGGCTGCCGTTGATCGTGCCGGCCTTCTTCGGCGGCAATCCGCTGTTCATCTTCCTGGCCAGGCAGTACTTCCTGGCCATCCCGTACTCGATCGACGAGGCCGCCAAGATCGACGGCGCCGGCCACCTGCGGATCTTCGTCAGCGTGATGCTGCCGCTGACCAAGCCGGCCTGGATCACGATGGCGATCCTCGCCTTCCAGGCCTCCTGGAACGACTTCCTCAATCCGCTGGTCTACCTGTACACCTCCGACAAATGGCCGTTGTCGGTCGGAATGGCGTCCTTCATCTCCCCGTTCGCCGGGCAGACGCCGGACTGGAGCTACTACATGGCCACGAACCTGCTCTACATGCTGCCGCCGCTGATCATCTTCTTCGCCGCGCAGCGCTACTTCATCCAGGGCCTCGGCTCGCTCGGCAGCACGACCCAGAAATAGGAGCACAGCTGTGAACAAGAAGATCTTCGGTACGACGCTGGCGTGCGCCGGGTTGCTGACGGCAACAGCCGCGTGCGGCGGCTCCGACGACTCGGGCAAGAAGACCGACGGCCCGGTCACCGTGACCGTGATGACGTGGGAGTCTGCCCAGACCAACGCGGCAATCGACAAAGCACTGGCCGGGTTCAAGGACGACAAGATCACCGTCAAGCGGGTCGACACCCCGAGCGGCGGGTACGGCGACAAACTCGCGTCGCTGACCCAGGCGAAGAAGCTGCCCGACCTGTTCTGGTGCGGCAACGACACCGAGCAGCAGTACACCGCCCAGGGCCTGACCGTGGACTGGGCCGACCGGATCAGCAAGGGCGACGGCGACTTCACCGCGGACAAGTTCGTCGGATCCGCGATGGAGAACTGGAAGACCGCCGACGGTCAGATGGGCGGCCTGCCATCGCTGATGAACACCTACGGCGTCTGGTACTCCGTCGACGCGTTCAAGGCGGCCGGCATCGCGGAGCCGAAGTCGGGCTGGACCTGGGACGACATGTACTCCGCCGCGACGAAGCTGGCGAACAAGGGCGGCGCGAAGTACGGACTGGTCGCGGACCAGCTGACCTCCGCCGACTCGCCGTTCACGATGAGCATGTACTCCGTGTCCGCGGGTGGCGCGCCGTTCACCGACAACGTGAACCACCCGACCAAGGCCGAGGCGGACGACAAGTACGTCGAGGGGGTGACCAAGCTGGCCGCGGCGATCAAGTCCGGCGCGGTCGCTCCGCCCGGGTACGACGCGTCGAACGTGCAGGCGCTGTTCTCGGCCGGCAAGGTGCCGATGATGTTCGGCGGTCAGTGGCTGGCGGCCGGGTTCCAGACCGACAAGCCGAAGATCAAGTACGGGTTCGCTCCGTTCCCGCAGGTCACCACGCCGACCACGCTGTACGACTCGGTGGGCATCTGCACCCCGAAGTACACGGCCAACGAGGACGCGACGTACAAGGTGCTCGAATACCTGAACTCGAAGGTATGGGATGCCGTGCTGCCCGCCTCGCCGGTCGCGCCCCCGGCGTACACCCCGGCGCAGGCCAGCTACTTCGACGCGCTCACCAAGGCCGGTCAGACCACGGTCGTCGACACGGTCAAGGCTGATCTCGCGGCTGAGAAGACGGTCGGAGTTCGCTTCACCACTACCTGGGCCTCCCAGGTCGCGGATCTCACGACGGCTTGGTACCAGCCGATCCTGAGTGGCAAGAAGCCGGTCAGCGATCTGCAGACCTACGTCGGCAAGATCAACGACCTGATCAAATCTGCAGGTTGATCAAAGGCTGAGGCTAGGGAAAGCGGGGGGTGGAGGTCGGCCGGCTAACCCTCTTAACGTCCGAAGAACCGGAGGGACGTCACCTCCGGTTCTTCGGACGTAAGCGGCTAGACGGCTTGCCAGAGGGAGAGGGCGAAGCGTTCTTCGGAGTCGGTCCACCAGGCGCCGGGGGTGAAGCCGGCCTTGCCGAGCTCGGCCTCGACGCCGTACCGGTGGAACTTCGCCGACACCTCGGTGCTCAGCTCCTCGCCGGCGGCGAACTCGACCTCGAGCCCGATCTCCGGGATCAGCACCTGCATCGCCCGATCGGCGCGCAGGTGCATCTCGATCCACTCGTTCTCCGCATCCCACACGGCGACGTGCGTGAACGCATCCACGTCGAAGTCCGCGCCGAGTTGCCGGTTCAGCACGCGCAGGACGTTCTTGTTGAACTCCGCCGTCACACCCGCGGAGTCGTCGTACGCCGCGACGAGGGTGGCCGGATCCTTCACCAGATCCGTGCCGAGCAGCAGCCACTCCCCCGGCTCCAGCACCTCCCGGATCGACGCGAAGAAGACCTCGCGCTCGTCCGGCAGCAGGTTCCCGATCGTGCCACCGAGGAACGCCACCACGCGTGGGGCATCACCCGGCAGCTTGTCGAGGTGCTCGGTGAAGTCGCCGACCACGCCGTGCACGATGAGGCCCGGGTAGTCCGCTGTGATCGCGGCCGCCGCCTCGCGCAGCGCCGACTCCGACACGTCCAGCGGGACGAAGGTCGTCAACGTGCCGTGGTCACGCAGCCCGTTCAGAAGCAGGCGCGTCTTCTCCGACGATCCCGAACCGAGCTCGACCAGCGTCTTCGCCCCGGTCAGCGCCGCGATCTCACCGGACCTTGCCTCGAGAATCTCCCGCTCCGCCCGGGTCGGGTAGTACTCCGGCAGCCGGGTGATCTCCTCGAACAACTCACTGCCACGCGCGTCGTAGAACCACTTCGGCGCCAGCCATTTCGGCTCCGCGGTCAACCCGTCCCGGGCGTCCTCGCGCAGGGCGCGGGCCGCGTAGTCCGGGGTCAGATGAATATCGATCTCGGGGTCGATGAGGGTCACTCTCGTCCTTCCATCGGTGACTCCGCCTGTTGGGGAGCCAAGGGGGTGATCGCCAGTGAATTCTTGGTTGCTACCAGCAACGATTGGTCGGGCACTTCTTCCCAGCCTTCGGGCTGCCATGGCTCGGAGCTGACCGCAACGAAGTCCGCCGTACGCCGGAACCACAGCGCGTGCGTCCAGGTCGTCGCGACGATCTGTTCGCCGTCGGTCAGCAGCAGGTTGAGCCGCGAACCTGGTGCGACCGCGGCGACGTCGCGCACCACCGACGCGACCGCCTCGGCAGCAGGCGCACCGGAGTACAGGCGGTCTTGCACCAAGGCCCACAGCAACGCGGAGTCCACTGGGGCGTCGAGGGTGAGCAGCTCGGAGACGGGCAGGGTCTCAGCCAGTTTGGAGACGGAACCGGGCCAGCCGGCGATCAGCCCGTTGTGGCTGAACAACCACTGATCTCTGGTGAACGGCGCAACAGCAGTCTCCGTCAGCGGCTGACCAACCGTCCCATTCCGTACTGCGGCCAGCAGTGCTCCGGATTTGATCGAGCCGGCCAGCCCTGGCAGCGACTCGTCGGCCCAGATCGGCACACTCCGCCGGTAGCGCACCGGTGCACCGTCGACGTACCAACCGAGACCGAAGCCGTCCGCGTTGACCGAACCGCCACCCCGCATGTCCGCCGGCGCCCAGCTCTGCCGGTAGAGCGAATGCGGTGGCTCCAGGACCAGCGATGCCAGCGGCACCGCCGGTCCGAGGTACGCCAGGTGTCGGCACACTAGACAAGCTCCGACGGAAGAGGATCCCGCGCGCAGCGGAAGCCGGCGAAGATCTGCCGTCTGATCGGGTAGTCCCAGTTGCGGAACGTACTCCGGGCGACCACCTCGTCGGTGCCGAACGAGCCTCCGCGCAGCATCTTGTAGTCGTTGCCGAAGAAGACCAGCGAGTACTCGTCGTACGGGAAGGCGCGGAAGCCCGGGTACGGCTTGAAGTCGCTGCTGGTCCACTCCCAGACGTCGCCGATCAGCTGCTCGACACCGAGTGGCGAGGCGCCGGCCGGATAGGCACCGATCGGGGCGGGCTGCAGATGCCGCTGGCCCAGGTTCGCGTGCTGCGGACCGGGGCTCTCGTCGCCCCACGGGAACCGCCTGGTCCGGCCGGTCGCCGGGTCGAAACGGGCAGCGAACTCCCACTCCTCTTCGGTCGGCAGACGCTTGCCCGCCCAGGCCGCATACGCCTCGGCCTCGTAGAAGCAGACATGCATCACCGGCTCGTCGAGCGGCAACAGCTCGCGGTGACCGAACCTTGTCCGCATCCAGTTGCCGTCGACCTGCGCCCAGAACCGCGGTGCCTTGAGCGAAGCCTTCTGGACATGCGCCCAACCTGCTTCGGACCACCACTTCGGATCCTGGTAACCGCCACCGACAACGAACCTCAGGTAGTCGCCGTTGCTGACCGGGGCGGTGTCGATCACATAAGGCGCGACGTGCACCGCATGCGCCGGCCGCTCGTTGTCCAGCGCCCACGGCTCGATCGACGTCCCCATCTCGAAGACACCGCCCGGAACCAGGACTTCAGGAAGCGCGAGTCGACGGCCGGTAGGCGGCGCGGGCGCGTCGAGCACCGGCGTACCGGTTCGGAGTTGGTGCGTCGCGAGCATCGTCTCGTCGTGCTGCTGCTCGTGCTGCACGATCATCCCGAAGGCGAACGCGTTCTCGACCAGCTCCCGATCGCCGCCGAGCTTCACGTGGTCGAGCACGTCGAGCACCTTGTCCCGCACCTCGACCACGTAGGCGCGGGTCTCGGTCGGGCTCAGCAACGGCAATGACGGGCGGTCCGCCCGGGCGTGCATGAACGCGTCGTACAGCTCGTCGATGTCCTGCCGGACCGGCTCGCGACCGCCCACGTCACGGACCAGCCAGAGCTCTTCCTGATTCCCGATGTGGGCGTAGTCCCAGACCAGCGGCGACATCAGTTTCGAGTGCTGACGGACCAGATCGTCGGTGTCGACCGCATCGGTCAGCTGCACGGTCCGCGACCGCGACCGCTCGAGCTGCCCGGCAACGAAGGCCCGCAGACCCTCCTCGGTCAGGTCGGATAACTGGTGACTCATGAGGCTCGCCTTCTTTGGGTGTCGTCGACGATGCGGGTCAGCCGGGTTGCGACTTGCCCGAGCAGATCGGGACCGACGCCGGTGCGGTCCAGTACTTCGGTGCCGAGGTCGACCACGTCCCGTGCGGCCTGCAGGACCAGCTTGTCGTCGAGTCCCTCCCGCGCCGCCGGGAACCATCGGCCCGCTGCGGGTTCGGCGGCCGCCATCGCTCGGGCGATGATCGCGGGATCCGACATCAACGCCGTCAGCAGCACGGTCGGCGCGATCCACCCGTCGCCGGGCTGGGTGTCCAGGTACCGCACCTCGAGATACCCGCGCGGCCGGACCGGGGGGAACAAGGTGGACAGGTGGTATTCGAGATCCTCGTACGTCGGGCGGTCGCCGGGCAGCGCCCCGTCGGCCCACGCACCGAACGTGAGCCCGGCCGGTGCGTCCCAGTTGTCACCCCTGCGCAGGCAGAGCACCGGCGCCTCCATCGCCATCCGGGCCCAGGCCGCGGCAGGGTCGCCGTCCAGCGGCGGTGGCTCGGTGAACGGGGCGCAGGTACCGAAGGTGGCCTCGGTCCGGGCCGAGGCCCAGCCGGTGTCCTCGCCGGTCCGGCGCCGGGAGTTGGCGAACAGCGCGACCAGGGTCGGGCCGAGGTCGTGCAGCGCCCGCCAGCGCGTTGCGGTCTGGTCCGCTTCACCGGCGTCGAGGCAGATCTGCAGTCCGGCGGTGCTGCACATCATCCTCGGGCCGTGCGGGCCGAGCTGGGCGAACGCGCGTTCCATCGCCGCGTACCGCGGGACAGTAAGGATGCGGCGGGGCGGCCGGTAGGCGTCCAGGCCGTGTTCGCCCGGTACCAGTCCGGCGGCTGCCAGCAGAGAAGTCAGTTCGGCCGCGTCGGCGGCGGTGTCGTCGATCAGCCTCGTGACTGAAGCTGACGCGGGGCCGGAGATCTCGACCTGGCCACCCGGCTCCACCGTGACCAGAGCACCCCGGCCGAGCGGCAGCTGCGGGCTGCCGGGCACCAGGGTGGCGGGCGCATGAGCGCCCAGGGCCTTGCTCAGTAGTGCGGCATCGAGAGGTCGGTGCGGATCGTCCGCATGATGCACCGTCCACTCCAGCTCGACGCCCTGCAGCTGGGGAGGACCGTGCTTGAAGCACACCATTTCGACGTAACCCTCCGCGGCCGCACGTGAGCCGATCGGGGCCGTCGCCGGGATACCACCAGGCTCCGTCACGTCATCGAACCTAACCGCGGCCCTGGGCACGGACAACCGACAGCTGGTTACCCATTGATGACGTCAGCGGCGCCGGGGAGGTCGCCGGACACTGTGTCAGATTCATGATCGACATAGTGCCGGGCGGCACCGACAATATTCCGCGGCAGCGTCCGGAGGAGGATTTCCCGGTCCCGCCGGTACCCGTCGTGCCGCCACCCGCACGACTGGTCGCATCGGTCGCCAGTTGCGCTCTGAGCGAAATCTGTCAGCTCACCCTCGGGCAACCACCGCACGCGTTGACGTTGGGAAGTGCGTAGATGAAGCAACACGACGTACGCATGGGTTGGTCCAGGTCGATCTTGAAAGCCTGTGCCGCGGCGGCTCGGTGCGGGGCGTCCTCGATGAGTTTGAGCGCGCCGCGGAGCTCGTCCTCGACCGCGCCGAAGCGCTGCCGCGAGCTCAGCTTCACGCCGGGGCGGTAGGAGTCGAGGAAGGTCCGGGTGTGCGCATCGACCTGCGCGGCCGCCTCGTCCAGTCCGACCACCCGGCCGGACAGCAGGGCGACCTCGGCCGGGTAGTGCGCTGTCGGATGCCTCCGAAAAGCAAGGGACTGCGGCGAAACGTCCGGTGACACCCCAGTGAGTGCCGTCGCCATCCCGGCGATCATCGACGGCACCGAGACGTACCACATCAGCACGAACATCGCCGCGATCTGCTCGGGCGGCTCGATCGCGTACTCCCGCCCGTAGTCGTCGTGCAACGCCTTCCGCCACCCGTACGTCGGGTCGCCGCCGGCCTGCTGTTCCGCGAGCAGGTCCGCGCAGTCGATCCACTCCGGCCCGGGCAGCGCGTCCGCAGTACGGACGGCCAGCCAGGAGCACTCGCCGTCGAGCAGGTCGGCGAGCTGCTTGGCGGAGTAGGTCATATCAGCAGCCTACGATCCGGTACGACGACAGGCGCTCCGCCGACTTCCACCACCGTCGCTTGCAGGCCGAACACGTCGTCGAGGAGTTCCACGGTCAGTACGTCGGCAGGTCTGCCTTGTGCTGCGATCTTGCCATCGCCCATCACGACCAGGTGATCGGCGTACTGAGCAGCCAGCGTCAGGTCGTGCAGCACAGTCACCACGGTCTTTCCAGCGCCGTGGGCGGCCGCGTGGACCACGTTCATCACGTCGACTGCGTGGGCGAGATCCAGGTACGTCGTTGGCTCGTCGAGCAACAGGTACTGCGTGCCCTGGGCAAGCACCATCGCGATCCAGACCCGTTGCCGTTGGCCCCCGGACAACTGGTCGGCGGGCCTGTCCTTGAGACGGGTGAGTTCGACGGCTTCGAGCGCTTCGTCGATGGCCGCGTCGTCTTCCGCGGTGAGTCGGGCGAACAGCCCGCGATGCGGATGCCGGCCGCGGGAGACCAGTTCGGTGACGGTGATGCCTTCGGGGGTGATCGGGCCTTGTGGGAGGAGACCTAGTTTCCTGGCCAGCTCGCGGGCCGGAAGCTGATGGATGTCCTTGCCGTCCAGGAGAACACGGCCGTTGCTTGGCTTGAGCAACCTGCTCATGCCGCGCAACAAGGTGGATTTGCCGGAGCCGTTGGGGCCGACGATCGCCGTCAGTCGGCCGGTCGGCAGAGTGAGGCTGAGGTCGGTGACCACCGGCTTGTCGGGGTCGTAGGCGAGGGTGAGGTTCTCGACGTGCACTTTGTTCAGCGCCCCTTCTGCTGACGACCGATGAGGTGGAGCAGGTACGGCGCGCCGGCCGCGGCGGTGACGACTCCGACGGGGAGCTCGTACGGGCCGACCTGGAGGACTTGCAGGCCGTTTCGTGCGATCAGGTCGGCGGCGGTGACGAAGAGGGCGCCGAGCATCGCCGTGGTGAGGATCGGTGGGCGATCCGTCTTCGCCAGGCGTTGCGCGATCTGCGGGGCCACCAGCGCGACGAACGCGATCGGGCCGGCACCGGCTGTTGCCATCGCGGCGAGAACCGTCGCCACGATGAGGAGTGCCAAGCGGACTCTTGAGACCCGGACTCCGAGTGAGGAAGCGACGTCGTCACCTAATACCAGTGCTTCCAGTTCGCGACCGAACATTATTGCTATCGGCAACAAGATTACTACTGCTATCCCTACTGGTGTCGCATCGGCCCAGGTGCGTGCGTTGAGCGAGCCGGCCAACCAGGCAGCGGCACGCCCCGCGTCGGTGACGTCGCCGACTACCAGGAGCCAGGCGACGACTGAGTTGGCGGCCGCCGCGACGCCGACGCCGATCAGGACCACTTTGCTCGCGTCGACGACACCGCGCTGGATCGAGAGCAGACCGACGATCAGGGTGGCCAGCAGTCCGCCGAGCATTGCCGCGAGGGGCAGGCCGATTTGCTCGGCGGCGCCGGAAATGTTGCCGCCGCCGGTTCCCGCGAGGACGATCACGCCGACCGCCGCTGCCGACGCGCCTGAGTTCACGCCGATGATGTCCGGGCTGGCCAGCGGGTTGCGCGACAAGGTCTGCAGGAGTGCGCCCGAGACCGCGAACGCGATCCCGACGAGGAGGCCGGTCGCGACGCGGGGCAGGCGGAGTTCGATCACGATCAGCCGGGTCCCGGCTTCGCCAGCACCGAGGAGGGCCTTCAAGACCTCGGCCGGCGGGAGCTTCGTCGTACCAAGGCTTAGTGAAAGGAGTGCAAGAACTACTGCGGCTGCCGCGAAGACTGTGGTGAGAGTGGCGGTTCGGGCGGTCACAGAGCGACCGCCCGGCGCCGTACGACGATCACGAAGAGCGGGGCGCCGACGATGCCCAGTACGACGCCCGCCTGGACCTCACCGGCTCCGCCGACCAGCCGTCCGACCAGGTCCGCCAGGATCAGCGCGGCCGCTCCGGTCAATCCGGCGGCGGGGATCAGCCAGGCGTTCCGGGCGCCGAAGATCCGCCTTGCAACATGACCTGAAAGAAGTCCGAGGAACCCGATCGTCCCGCAGGCGGCGACTCCTGCCGCCGTGAGCAACCCGATCGCGAGGAGTCCGACGAGCCGCGCACGGCGTACGGACAATCCGAGACCGGCGGCGACATCGTCGCCCAGGGCCAGCAGGTCGAGGTCGCGCGCGTTGAGCATCGCCAGCACCAACCCGACCACCGCGAACGGCAACACCTGCCCGACCACATCGAAGCCTCGCCCGGCCACGGACCCCACGGCCCAGAAGCGATACCCGTCCAACGTGTTCGCATCGAGCAAGACGATCGCCGACGTCAACGCCCCCAACATCGCGGCCACCGCGGCACCCGTCAACGCCAGCCCGACCGGCGACGCTCCACTCCCCCGCGACGCCAGCCGCTGTACGCCGAACGTCGCCACCAGCGCCCCGACCAACGCACACCACACGGTCGACCCGACCGACTCCACCAGCCCGATCTGCAACCCGAGCACCACCGCCAGCGCCGCTCCCGCGCTAACCCCAAAAATCCCCGGCTCCGCCAAAGCGTTCCGGGTATGCCCCTGCATCAACGCCCCCGCGATCCCCAGACACACGCCGATCACCGACGCCACCACCGTCCTGGGCAACCGCAGACTCCGGACGATCACATCCGCATCGGCCCCCGTGTTGTCGCTGAGCGCATGCCACACCGCCCCCGCCCCCAACCACCGGGACCCCAACGCCAAACTCGCCCCGAACGCCACCCCCACGACAACCACCAGAACCACCAGCGCCGCCACCCGCGCCTCCCGGCGATCACCCCACATAACCCCCAACCTTAGGTGACCCTTACCCGCCAGTTCGCAGTGGCCGGTGTACCGACGGACAGGAGGTGTCCGCTGGTCGGGCAGGTGGTCCGGCTCAACCGGCCGTCGCCGGCTCGGCTTTTGCGGCACACCTCCTGTCCGTCAGCACGCCCGGATGGTTAGGGTTACCTAAGTTGGTGGAGTAGGGTGCTTGGGATCTGTTGTCGAGTGTTGGGGAGTGGTTGTGCGCGTCCGCCTTGGGGCATTGGTTGCTGTTGTCGCGTTGGCTCTGACGGGGTGCGGAGGGTCCTCGGAGAAGAAGGAGGATCCGGGGCAGGCCTCGGCGAACGCCGGGTTCCCGCGGACGGTCGAGCACGCGATGGGGAAGGCCGAGATTCCGGCCAAGCCCAAGCGGGTCGTCGCGCTGGACACGAGTTTCGTGGATGCGTCGCTGATCCTGCACGCGCAGGTGGTGGGGTTCACGGACTACCGGACGATCAACGGGAAGCTGCCGGACTACCTCGGCGACGACCGGACGAAGTACGGAGCGGACGCGGTGTCGGTCGGGACGCTGGCGGAGCCGAACCTGGAGAAGATCGCGGCCCTCAAGCCGGATCTGATCATCTCCGCGAAGGTGCGGCACGAGAAGCTGTACTCGCAGCTGAGCAAGATCGCGCCGACGGTGATGAGCGAGACGACCGGGCCGACCTGGAAGGACAACATCCGGCTCGAGGCGAAGGCGCTCGGCGAGGAGGATCGCGCGAACGAGGCGATCACCAGCTACGAGACCGCCGCGAAGTCGGTCGGTGCCTCGATCAACGAGAAGGCCAAGAACCCGACCATCTCGGTGGTCCGGTTCGTGGACGGGCCGACCCGGCTGTACCAGAACGCCAGCTTCTCCGGGATCGTGCTGAAGGACGCCGGGCTGAAGCGGCCGAAGTCGCAGGACGTCGACGGATTCGCGGCCGAGATCAGCGCCGAGCGGATCAAGGACGCGGACGGTGACGCGATCTTCGTCGCGACCTACAACGACGAGAAAGGCCTGAGCAAGAAGACGGCCGACCAGTTCAAGGCGAACCCGCTCTGGAAGCCGCTCGCGCCGAAGGTGCACGAGGTCCCCGACATCACCTGGATGACCGCCGTCGGCTTGCAAGGCGCCTGGTCCATCCTCACCGACCTCTGCACCACCTTCGACGTAGCCGTGCCCGAGCACAGTTAGGGTCAATTCATGACCACGTTGGAGCGTTGGCATGTCGGGCCTTGGACTACGCGGGGGACGTTGCCTGGCGAGCCGTTCGAGCCGGGGAGTAAGCGGACGCCGGACGAGCTGAACTTCGACGTGGTGGGGCTGGCCCGGATTCTGGGGCGCCGGCTGGACGGGCGGGGCGAGTTGCAGGTTCGCCTGTGGCAGAACGAGCTTCGGCCGACCCACACCAGGATGTGCGGCGTCCACACCCTGGCCGATCCGGACAACGCCGAGACACTCCGTACGACGGCCCGCGAAGCCTTCGACTGGTTGGCAGAGCAGGCCCCGGCCGGCTACGAGTTCGTCTACACCGACGCTGTCTACCTCCGCCCGCTCACCGACCTGAGCGCGGAGGTAGTCACCGTCGACGCAGTCATCCAGATCGCCGCCGAGCGCGGTGACGCACTACCCGCTGATCGCCTCGCGGCGTCGCACGTACGCCGAGCGGCCGCCGGTTGGTTCGCAGGGGACGCCGTCTGCAACTGGTCCGGCCCATACCCCACTGCGGAGGAAGCGGTCGACGCAGTACGAGCTGCTCGGGTTGAACTGATCAACCAGCTGACAGAGGCAGGCCATGCCGACCTGGCAGCCACAGCGGACCGCTGGCCAGACGTACCTCAGGACCAGGCTGCGACGAAGTAGCCGACGCCGTACGGAGCTGCGTGGTAGAGCAGCTCACCCCTGTACGACGCAGAGGCCGTCGCACCGGCCAGTACTTGCCACGGGGCTCGCCCAGCTGCCTTGAGCTCACTGGCCAGCTCCGGATCGAGTGCAGCAAGAGTGGTGGTGTCTGCCAAGGACAGCGCAGCAGCGACCGTGCTGTCGAAGATCTCCGCCCGCGGATGCAGGTGCACCGGCGAGTGCTCACTCCGCCGCGCCGACCCGTCCCCCATCACAAGCAACGCCAAACGATCGTTGCCAGCAGCAATCTCTTGACCAAGCTCCAGACAACCGCTCAACGACTCGTCAGCAGAGACAGTCCGCAGCACAGTCGGCAGACCAGCTGCCTTGCTCTGCGAGACAAGCCACGACCCCATCATCAGCGACAACGGCAGCACTGCCAGACCAGAGCCCACCCGCACCGAGGGAGCGCCGTACGGACCGAAGCTGCCACCAGCGGAGCTCTCGTACTGCGTACCTGTGGTCGCCCCCGCGCCCACGATCACCAATGCGTCGGCATCCGCGAGCTGGTCGATCGCGGTGAGGCAGGCAGCGCGTAGTACGTCCAGCTCTGCTGCTGCACCGCCTGCCACCGCAGGAACAAGCAGCGGCGGGTGCGGACAGACAGCAGCACTGACAATAGGCACCCAATAACCCTAGCTAGCTCGCAAGTAGCGCATGAACAAGGAGCCGTCGTCTGCGCCGAGTGTCGAGTGCAGTACGAATCGTCGTGTCACTGTGTCGAACGGACCTGCTGTGATCCGCCCCGCGCCGGGACCGGCCAGTAGTGGCGACAGCGAGAGATCCATTTCGTCCACTAGATCAGCGTCCGTCAGTGCACCGAGCAGATGCGGCCCGCCTTCACAGAGGATCTGCGGCAGACCCCGCTCGGCCAACGCGGACACGGAGGCCGCCAGGTCGACCTCTGCTTCACCACAGATGATCACGTCAGCCACCTCGCCGAGCGCCTCGACGCGATCCGGCGGTGCGGCCGCATGCGTGATCACCAGCGGCCGGATCGGCGCGTCCGCGAACACCCGGTTGATCGGGTCGAGGTCGAGGCGCGACGAAACGATCGCCAGCGTCGGGTTCTCGGCCAGACCATGATCCTGACGCCAGGCCCGCCGCTCGGCACCGAGCCGCAACGGGTTGTAGCCCTCGATCCGAACCGTGCCCGCGCCGACCAGGACGACGTCGCTGAGCATCCGGATCTTGCCGAACAGTTCGCTGTCCTCCGGGCTGGTCAGCGACTTGGACTGTCCGTCGATCTCGACCGCGCCATCCAGGCTGGTGACGAAGTTGCAGCGCAGGTGCGGCACCGACCGGTCCTCGACCTGGTACGCCTCGGTGATCTCGTCGTCGGTGATCTCTGCGCTGTTCAGGCGATGCATCAAGCCAGGCTCCTTCGGGTTCCGGCGGGCTCGGCCGAGCCCCGCAGTACGGCGATCAGGTCGAGGGCTTGCCGGGCGGCCGGGACGTCGTGGACGCGGAAGACCCGGGCGCCGAGCCAGGCGGAGACACTCAGCGCGGCCAGCGTTCCGTTGCCCCGCTGTCCCGGTGGGAGGTCGAGTGTCTCGCCGATGAAGTCTTTGTTGGAGACGGCGACGAGGACCGGCCAGCCGGTGGCGGTCAGCTCGTCCAGCCGGCGGGTGAGCTCGAGCGACTGCAGCGTGTTCTTGCCGAAGTCGTGGGTCGGATCGATCAGGATCCCGTCCGGTCGTACCCCGGCCGCGACGGCTCGCTCGGCCAGCAGGGTGGTCGTCGCGATCACGTCCGCCACCACATCGTCGTACGCCATCCGGTGTGGGTCGGTCCGCGGCGTGAGTCCGCCGACATGGCTGCAGACGAGCCCGGCGCCGACCTCGGCCGCGGCGGCCGGCATGTCGGGGTCGGAGCCGGACCAGGTGTCGTTGATCAGGTTCGCACCGGCCGCGCCCACCCGACGGGCGACACGACTGCGATAGGTGTCCACGCTGATCACCAGATCGGGATGGCGCTCGCGGATCCCGGCGACGAAGTCGACCGTCCGGCGCAGTTCCTCCTCCTCGGAGACGGGTTCGCCGTACCCGGCCTTCACGCCGCCGATGTCGACCAGGTCCGCACCGTCGGCGACCGCCTGGTCGATCGCCTGGTACGCCGCCTCGGTCGCAAAGGTGGCACCGCGGTCGAAGAACGAGTCCGGCGTCCGGTTCACGATCGCCATCAGGGCGAACTCCCCCGGCCCGAACGACCTGCTGCCCAGCCGTAGTACCTGCTCATGTTCTTCCGGCACGGGGACGACTGTATCGGCCGGGCTTTGTTGATCCGGTGAATTAAACCCCCCGACCAGTGGGCAAGGTGGCACATATCCTATAGGATCCGTCCGTCACGTCGGATCACGGCAGAACGGATGTCGATGCCACGCTTCACGGAGTTCGAGACGTACGACGTCCGCTTCCCCACGTCCTTGCACCTCGACGGGTCGGACGCGATGAACGCCGACCCCGATTACTCCGCGGCGTACTTGATCCTGCGGACCGATGCCGGCGACGGCCTCGAGGGACACGGGTTCGCGTTCACCATCGGGCGCGGGAACGACGTCCAGACCGGCGCGATCGAGGCGCTCCGCGACCACGTCGTCGGACTCGATGTGGACGCGACACTGGCCGACCTCGGTGGCTTCTGGAAGTCACTCGTGCACGACTCGCAACTGCGCTGGCTGGGCCCCGAGAAGGGCGTCATGCACATGGCGATCGGCGCGGTGGTGAACGCGGTCTGGGATCTCGCGGCGAAGCGCGCCGGGGTGCCGCTGTGGAAGTTGCTGTCCGATCTCACCCCTGAGCAGATCGTCGACCTGGTCGACTTCCGCTATCTCACCGATGCCCTCACCCGCGACGAGGCACTGGAGATCCTGTACGCCGCGGTGCCCGGCCGGGCCGAGCGCGAGAAGGTGCTGCGGGAGCAGGGCTATCCGGCGTACACGACGACGCCCGGCTGGCTCGGGTACGACGATGCGAAACTGGTCCGGCTCTGTCAGGAGGCGGTGGCCGACGGGTTCACCCAGATCAAGCTGAAGGTCGGCGCCTCGCTCGACGACGACATCCGGCGGATGCGGCTGGCGCGGGAGGCGGTCGGGCCGGATATCCGGATCGCCATCGACGCCAACCAGCGCTGGGATGTCGCCGACGCGATCCCCTGGATCGAGGCGCTGAAGCCGTACGACGTGTGGTGGGTCGAGGAGCCGACGAGTCCGGACGACATTCTCGGCCACGCCACCATCGCCCGGGCGATCGCGCCGGTCCGGGTCGCCACCGGTGAGCACGTGCAGAACCGGGTGGTGTTCAAGCAGATGCTGCAGGCGGAGTCGCTGTCGTTCGTGCAGATCGACTCGGCACGGGTCGCCGGGGTGAACGAGAACATCGCGATCCTGCTGCTGGCGGCGAAGTTCGGCGTACCGGTGTGTCCGCATGCCGGTGGGGTGGGGTTGTGCGAACTGGTGCAGCACCTGTCGATGTTCGACTTCGTCGCGGTCAGCGGTTCGGTCGAGAACCGGGTGATCGAGTTCGTCGACCATCTGCACGAGCACTTCCTGGACCCGGTCGTGGTGCGGGACGGCCAGTACGTCACGCCGGTGCGACCCGGGTTCAGTGCTGAGATGGATGCGGAAACCTTGTGCGACTTCCGGTACCCGAATGGCAAGATCTGGACCGACCTCGAGAAGGAGAGCGTGCAGTGACTGATTTCGCCGGTTTGAAGGCAGTGGTCACCGGAGGAGCCCAGGGCATCGGGCTGGCCGCGGCGACGCTGCTCGCCGCGCGCGGGGCCGACGTGGTGGTGTTCGACCTCAAGCCGGAGGTGCCGGCACCGCTGTCCGGGATCGCCGCCGATGTGAGCGACGACAGTTCGGTGCGGGACGCGGTGTCCGCGGCCGCGTTGAAGCTGGGCGGGATCGACATCCTGATCAACAACGCCGGCATCGGCGCGCAAGGGACGGTCGCCGGGAACGACGACGAGGAATGGCATCGCGTCCTCGACGTGAACGTGGTCGGGATCGCTCGGGTGACCCGGGCGACGCTGCCGTACCTGCGGCGCTCGTCGGCGGCGGCGATCGTCAACACCTGCTCGATCGCGGCGACCGCGGGCTTGCCGAACAGGGCTCTGTACAGCGCGAGCAAGGGCGCCGTACTGGCATTGACGATGGCGATGGCCGCAGATCACGTGCGCGAGGGAATCCGGGTCAACTGCGTCAATCCCGGTACTGCGGATACTCCGTGGGTCGGCCGATTGCTCGATGTCGCCTCGGATCCTGCTGCTGAAAGGGCTGCTCTGGAGGCCCGGCAGCCCATGGGCCGATTGGTTTCGGCCGATGAGGTCGCTGCGGCGATCGTCTATCTCGCGTCGCCGCTGGCCGGTTCCACGACCGGTACTGCGTTGGCTGTCGACGGCGGGATGCAGAACCTGCGGCTGCCGGCGGTTCGCTCGTGAAGCTGTTTCCGGACGACGCGCGGATCGGGCTCGGCGGGGCACCGCTGGCGGGGATGACCGCCGTTGTTTCCGAGGCCGAAGCGGTGTCCGCGGTCGAGGCGGCCTGGGACGAGGGCTGGCGGTACTTCGACAACGCGCCGCACTACGGACTCGGGCTCGCCGAGGAGCGGCTGGGCCGGGCGTTGGCGGGGAAGCCGCGGTCGGAGTACGTGCTGTCCTCGAAGGTCGGGCGGATCATCTACTCGACGGATACCGAGGCGCCCGACGATGAGGGCGGCTTCGCGGTGGTCACCAAGCGGCGGCGTCGCTGGGACTTCAGTCGCGACGGCGTGCTGCAGAGCATCGAGGACTCGCTGCGCCGGATCGGCACCGACCGCCTCGACGTGGTCTTCGTCCACGATCCCGACGACCACTACTCCGAGGCGGTCGCGACGGCCTTCCCGACGCTGATCGAACTTCGCGAGCAGGGCGTCATCGGTGCGATCGGTGCCGGGATGAACCAGACCGCGATGCTGACCCGGTTCGTCACCGAGATCGACCTCGACGTCATCATGCTGGCCGGCCGCTACACCCTGCTGGACCCGGACGGCCTGGACGACGTCGTACCGGCCTGTGTGGCCAACGACGTCCAGATCGTTGCCGTCGGCATCTTCAACTCCGGCCTCCTGTCCCGGCCCCGGCCGGCGCCCGGCGCCACCTTCAACTACAGCCCGGCGCCGCCCGCATTGATCGCCAAGGCGAACCAACTGGCCGACGTCTGCGAGTCCCACGGCGTAACGCTCCCCGCCGTCGCACTGAAGTTCCCGCTGGCCCACCCGGCCGTCGCGGGCATCGCCGTCGGCTGCCGCAACGCCGAAGAGGTCCACACCAACGCCGCCCTCTCCCGCATCGACATCCCTTCCGCCGTCTGGACCGACCTAAAATCCACCGGCCTCCTCCGCGAAGACGCTCCAACCCCTTAGCTCTGAACAACTAGCTGTGGCCTTGAACATGTCATCTCCTGTTCAAGGCCACAGCTGCCTGTCCTAGCCCTCCGCGACCGCGCCACACCGAGAGCAGGTGGAGCGGAGCAGCGCGGTTCGTAGTACGGGTTAGAGGGGTTCAATGTCGGTCAATTCGTCGTGGTCCAGCTGGATCCAGCGGGTGATGCCGATGGTGCGGAGGAAGGGGAGGTCGTGGCTGGCGACCACGAGGGCTCCCTGGTAGGAGGCGAGGGCCTCCTGGAGTTGGGCGACGCTGGACAGGTCCAGGTTGTTGGTGGGCTCGTCGAGCATCAACAGCTGTGGCGGTGGGTCCGCCAGCAGGAGAGCTGCCAGGGTGGCCCGGAAGCGTTCGCCGCCCGAGAGGGTGCTGACTGGTTGGTCAGCAGCCCTGCCACGGAAGAGGAATCGGGCCAGCCGGGAGCGGCGATCCTGGTTCTCGACCGTGGGGGCGAGCAGGGCCAGGTTCTCCACCACCGAGAGGTCGTCGCGCAGGAGATCCAGTCGCTGCGGTACCAATCGATAGGGAACGCGGGGCTTCTCGTCCGCCACGATCGCGTGCAGCAGGGTGCTCTTGCCGGCGCCGTTCGGACCGACCAACGCGATCCGCTCCGGTCCACGGATCTCTAATGAGGCATGGAGACCTGTGCGGAGTACGAAGTCCTCCAGCTGAAGGACGATCCGGCCCGCCGGGACGGAGGTCTTCGGCAGGTCGACGCGGATCTTGTCGTCGTCATGGACCTTCTCCTCCGCCTCGTCGAGCGCCTCCTTGGCAGCGTCGAAGCGATCGGTGTGCATGTTGATGTGCTTCGCCGCCGACACCTGGGCGTTGCGTTTCAGGTTGCCGGCCACGATCTTCGGGATCCCGCCGGCCTCGAACGCGCGCTGCCCCGCGGCCCGGCGCCGATCCATCTTCATCCGCGCCTCGGCCAGTTCGCGCTTCTGCTTGCGCAGATCGGATTCGGCGACCCGGACCATCCGCTCGGCCGCCTCCTGCTCGACAGCGACGGCTTCCTCGTACGCCGTGAGGTTGCCGCCGTACCAGGTGAGATCACCCCGTCGCAGGTCACCGATCTGATCCACCCGGTCGAGCAACTCGCGGTCGTGACTCACCACGAGCAGCGCACCGCGGAAGGTGTCGACCGCGTCGTACAGGTGTCTGCGAGCGCGCAGATCCAGGTTGTTCGTCGGCTCGTCGAGGAGCAGGACGTCGGGTCGTTTGAGCAGCTCGCCGGCCAGGCCGAGCAGGATCGTCTCGCCGCCCGACAGCTCGCCGACGTTGCGGTCGAGGCCGATCGAGCCGAGGCCGAGCTTGCCGAGCAACGCCTCGGCCCGCTCCTCCACGTCCCAGCCGTCGCCGACGACCGCGAAGTTCTGCTCGGAGGCGTCGCCGGCCTCGATCGCGGTGATCGCCTTCCGGATCCCGGCGATGCCGAGGGCCTGGTCGACGGTCAGCGTGACGTCGAGGGTCAGGTCCTGCGGCAGATAGCCGAGTTCACCGGCGACCCGGATCGCGCCGCGCTGCGGATTCAACCGGCCGGCGATCAGCCGGAGCAGCGTGGACTTGCCGGCGCCGTTGCGGCCGACCAGCCCGGACCTCACCGGTCCGGCGACGAAGCTGAGGCCGTCGAACAGCACGTCGCCGTCGGGCCAGGCGAAAAAGAGGTCAGTACACGTCAAGGAGTAAGACATAAAGGCCGTCCTCAGAGATCTCGAAACGAGACCGCCTACCGATCGGTGGCGATCAACCGCAACTGAAGAGAGATCTCAGTTCGACAACCCAGACTCCTGCCGTTGGCAATGTGACGTGCTCAAGATTAGAGGACCCGCCACTCACCGTTCAACCCGATTAGGCACCCGGACCCCCGCACCTCACACCACCACACCGCGCACCGCCCACCCCGCACCGCGCACCCCGCACCCCCGCACAGCGCACCGCGCACCGCGCACCCCGCACCGCCGCACAGCGCACAGCGCACCGCGCCGCGGGGCGCGGGGTCAGC
>NZ_JBEXSJ010000053.1:0-51256 GCF_040613535.1 Kribbella sp. NPDC006257 | reverse complement strand
GGCGCGGCGGCCGCGGCGGGCGCGGCGGGCGTCGCGGAGGGGGGTTGGTCGGCGGTGTTGGGCCAGCCGGAGATCTCCAGCAAGTGGGCTGGGCCGACCTTGGCGTCGGGGTGGATGTGGGCGGCTCGGACCTCGTGGCTTCCGCGGAGTGCTGATGCCATCGCGACTACGGGGCCGGGGACGACATCGCCGCCGCGGCCGGAGCCGTGTTCGGGGCCTTTGTCGTCGGAGGTCCGTACCCAGTGCATGGTGGCGATCGATGTCGTGGTGCTCACCGTGGTGAAGCCGTTGCGATGCGACAACCCGAGTTCGGGATGCACGATGCTGATGCTGTTCTCGAGCGGCTGGGCCCAGAACTCCTGGCGCAACGGCGGCATCGTGTGGGTCGAGTACCCCAGCCGGGCATAGAGCGGCGAGTCGGCACGCTCGTCCCCGGCGACCGAATGATCAGTGCCGTGGTTGGCGATCCGCACGATCCCGTCAGCTCGGGTGCCGCTGACCAACCAGCCTGGCTCTGCGAGCGCCATCGTGAAGTCGGAACGCTCGACCGGCAAGGGTTCCTCCGACGCCGTCCAGACCGGGTGGTCGGCTGGAAGCATCAGTCCGAGCATCCCCTTCACCGCCCAGTACGGCGATCCGAACCCGGAGTACGACTGCGCGATCGCCGGCCATTCGGCGTACCAGCCGAGGTTGAGCAGGCCGTTGCGGTCCGGGACGCCGCGGTCGAGGAAGTGGCCGAGCATGCCTGACGTGGTACGCCGGAGCAGGCCTGGTGCGAGGTCGGTGGCGCCGGTGATCGCGCCCATCCAGAAAGGCGCGGCGGCGGCGAACCGATAGGTCAGGCTGCGGCCCTGGACCAGGGGTGAGCCGTTGCCGCCGACGAGGTGGACCGCGGCCGACAAGAATTCCGCAAGCCGCTCTCGCCAGGCAGTTTCCAGTGCCGGGCCGCACAGCCCGCGATCCATCATTGCCCAGAGCAACGGATAGACCTGGAGCGCCCAGCCGTTGTAGTGGTCGTAGGCGCGCTCCTGACCGTCGGCGTACCAGCCGTGACCGCGGTACAGCGACTCGTGCACCGCGACACCGCTCTCGATGTCCGCCGGCGACCACGGTCCGCCGACGGACTTGAGGAACGTCTCGACGACGATCTGGAACCAGACCCAGTTGATCGGCGGGTACTGCTCACCGACCACGGTCGCCAGCCAGGCGACGATCCGCTCGCGGTCCAGGTCGCTCAGCCGGTCCCACAACCAAGGCTTGGACAGATGCAGGCCGAGCGCGATCGAGCAGGCCTCCACCTTCGCCTGGCCGAGCTGATCCGGCCGCGGCCACGCGTGCGGCGACGCGGGATCCGTCCCCGCCCGCAGCCCGTCGGCGTACCACTCGGCGAGGTTGTGCGGATCGTTGCCGTCCTCCCCTTTCAGCCGGATCGCCAGCAATAGGAAGGATCTGGCGAACGCCTCGAGGGAATCGCTGTCGCGGCCGTAGGCGCTGCGCGGCCCCGGCAGCTCGATCCGGGCATGGTCGGGCGATGCCCAGGGCTGCAGCGACAGCAGCAGCCGGTCGGCGACCGCACCCCAGGAATCGCGGGTCAGGCCGGTGAAGGAAGCGTCGGTCACGGGCGGGTTCCTCGGGTCAGAGTCAGCTGGAAATCGGGCTTTGCATCGATGATCAAGCGGTGCACCGAAGGTCCCCAGACGGCCGACAGCAGTTCGTCGTCGACCACGCGCGTCTCGAGCCGTCCGCTACCGAGGTCAGCATCCCAGCTCAGCTGGGCCAGAGCGCCACTCAAGGTCTCGACCACCAACCGCCCGGCCTCGTGATCGACAGGCCGTCCCGCGATCACGAAGTGTTCGGCGACCTCGTCGCCCGACGCCCAGGCGTCGACGATCCGGATCGCTTCGTCGCCGCGATCCAGCGTCGCCGTCCGACGAAGCTTCCCGCTCGGATACGCCCCGGACAGATCGAGCTCGGCCACAACACCGTCCCGTACGACGAAGTCGCCGGCTCGCCACTGCGGCCCGGCCTCCTGCTGCCGGCCGTTGACGACAGGGACGTTGTGCCACTCGCTCCGGACCACCCATTGCTCGTATCGGCGATCGGAGAACGAGATCGCCGTGTAGGTCGGCTGCCCGAGGTCGATCAGTACCGGCGTTCCGTCAAGCGCGGCGATCACCGAGCCGACGTCGTTGTGATTGTGGTTCTCGTCGTTGTGCCCGCCCTTGACCGCGAGCGTCCAGCCCTCGGCCGAGCCTTCCTTCTGGCGGGCTACCAGCAGCTGCACGTCCGGAAGCCAGCTCGACTTCGGTAGCGGCAGCTGCGTCGGAGTGCTACCCCACCATTCGTCGTCGGCAAGGGCGACGAGCGCTCGCCCCAGGCCGCTCTCGGCGATCGGCTGTTCGCGATGGGCGGCGGCCTGCGCCATGACCGTCGCGTCACCGATCCTTCTACCCCACCGGTGCAGCAGATCCCAGGGCTGCTGGGGATCCGGTCTCGCCGGTCCGTCGCCGACATTCACATACCAACCGTCGCCGAGCGCCATCCGCTGCGGATAGCGAGCGAGTTCCTCCAGAGGTGCACAACGCCAAGGGTCCAAAGCGCCCAGGGTGATCCGGTCGAGCAGTTCCAGTGCCGTGGCAAGTCGGGCCGGCCCGTTCCACCAGTACGCATAGCCTTCATCGCATCCACCGTCGGCCGGCAGGGCCTGCAGATAGCGGTCGAGACCTTCGACGACCAGGTCCACCACGTGCGTACGGCGTACCGGGTCTGTCTCCAGGAACAGCGCTGCCACCAGGACATGCCCGTGGATCCAGGGATTCCAGTTGTGGAGATGCCCGTCGAGGCCGAGCCAATGCCAGCGACGGTCGTCGACGAACGGACGCAGTACGCGTTGCTCTGTCTCGACCCGCAAACGCCGGCGCAGCCCTGGGACCCGCTCGTCCAAGGCTGGACCGAGCACGAGATCGGCCCAGGCCAGGATCTCCACGGTCTCGGCGGCGCCCAGATCGAGATAGGGCTCGGCCGGATCCGCGAGCACCTCTCCCCGGTCCGTCGCGAACGACTCGTGCGCCGCCCAGCACCACGTCGTCTGCTCACACAGCAGAAGCAGCCCGTCGGCCGCCTCGTCGACGTACCGCTGCTCCGCAGTCAGCACCGCCGCGAGCACGGCACTCCTCGTCCTGCGCCGCAACTCCCCCGCCGGATTCTCGTACGCCGTCCGTACGCCGTCTCGCCAATAGCGGGCGAAGTCGGACAGCAACAACCGAGGCCACGGCTGGGCCCGGTCTGTCTCTGCCCGGGCCAGAATCGCCGCCGAGACCGACGTCGGACGGGACTCCCACAGATCGCGCTGCCGTAGATCAGGAACACCGGTTCGGTCCCTAGCCGACTCCACCGCAGCGTGCCGGATCGCCGGGCTCAGAGCGGCCCAGCGTTGAGCGAGCGACGTCATGACCGGGGCGGCGCCGTGCTCGCGCGGATGACCAGTTCGGTGGGGACGCTGACCGGCTGGTGATGGTGTTCGTGCGAGTCGAGCTCGACGATCAGGGCCTCGACGGCACGCCGGCCGACGTCGCCGAAGAACTGGCGGACCGTGGTCAGCGGTGGCCAGAAATGGGCGGCGCTCTCCTGGTCGTCGAAACCCACCACGCTCACGTCGCCGGGGATCGCGCGCTGCTCCTCATGGAGTGCGCGGAGCAGGCCGAGCGCCATCGCGTCGTTCGCAGCGAACACGGCCGTGACCTCCGGATCAGCAGCCAATTGACGGCCGACCTCGTACCCCGAGGTGGCGGACCAGTCCCCGACCAGCACCGGCGGCACGACTCGCCCGCGCGAGAGCAAGGTCTGTTCCCAGGAACGACGGCGCCGGCTCGCGGCGAACGACGACTCCGGCCCGCCGAGATGCCAGACCGTCTCATGGCCCAGGTCCAGCAGGTGCTCGGTAGCGAGCCGGGCGCCCTGCGCCTGGTCGGTGTCGACGATCGGATAGTCGTAGTGCGCACTGGAGTCGACGACCACGACCGGAAGCCCTTCCGGCAGGTGGATCTCGGCCTCGTCGAGCTGATGCGCCTCGATCAGGATGATCACGCCGTCGACCGCCTGCTCCTGGAGCCGGCTGAACGCTCCGGTCACCTTGCCCTGGTCGGCGTCGAGCAGCGGCAGCAGGTTGATCCCGTAGCCGGCCGCGGTCGCGGCCGTCCCGATCGCATCGAGCGTGCGGGTGTTGCCGAAGCTGGACAGCTCGAAGACGATCAGGCCGATACTGCGGAACTGCCCGTTCCGCAGCGCCCGGGCCGCGCCGTTCGGCCGGTAGCCGACCTCGCGCATCGCGGCCAGCACCCGGTCCCGGGTACCGGCGTCGACGTTCGGCCGGTCGTTCGCGACCCGCGACACGGTCTGGCCCGATACTCCGGCCAGCCGGGCCACGTCGGCTATCGAGGGTCCTCGCTGACGCAACTTACCCACCTCCATCGACGGCAGTCTAGTTACCCACCTCCATCGACCGCAGTCTAGACATGTTGACGTCAACAAGCTACCGTCCCGATCGTCGGTGTTAACGTCAACACACTCCGGAGGAGGCTTCGCAATGTCGTCGTCCATCGTCGGCCGGAACGCCGCGGGCCGAAGTCCCGCCGCCCGCAGCCGACGGCGCCTCGAGGCGAAAGGCTGGCTGTTCGTCGGCCCCTTCCTGGCCGTCTTCGCAGTCACCTTCCTGGCCCCGATCGGGTACGCGATCTACCTGAGCCTGTTCCGCGACCAGGCGTTCTTCGGCGGCACCGTCTTCGTCGGCCTCGACAACTACGCCGACGCACTCAAGGACGCCAAGTTCTGGGAGGCCGCCGGCCGGGTGCTGGCGTTCCTCGTCGTCCAGGTCCCGGTGATGCTCCTGCTCGCGCTCGGCGCTGCCCTCGCGATCGACAGCGCCCGGCTGCGCGGCGCGAGCTTCTTCCGGATCGTGATCTTCCTGCCGTACGCCGTACCGGGTGTGGTCGCCGTCCTGATGTGGGGCTTCCTGTACGGCGACTCGTTCGGCCTCGCCGCGGATCTCAACGACCTGCTCGGCACGACCGCGATCCAGCCGCTCAGCGGCACCTGGATGCTGCCGTCGATCGCCAACATCGTCACCTGGGAGTTCGTCGGATACAACATGCTGATCTTCTACTCCGCCCTGCGCACCGTCCCCGGCGAGCTCTACGAGGCCGCCGCGATCGACGGTGCCGGCGCGCTCCGAACGGTCCGGGCGATCAAACTGCCCGCGCTGCGTGGTGCGATCGTGATCGCCACCATCTTCTCGATCATCGGCAGCTTCCAGCTGTTCAACGAGCCCAACATCCTGCGCACGCTGGCGCCGAACGTGATCACCACCTACTACACGCCGAACATGTACGCCTACAACCTCTCGTTCGCCGGCCAGCAGTTCAACTACTCGGCCACCGTCGCGATCGTGATGGGCGTCTTCACCGCGATCATCGCGTACGTCGTTCAGCTCCGCGGCTCGCGGGAGGCACTGTGACCAGGTCCAAACCGTCCCGGGTGCTGACCGGTGTGATGGTGCTCTACCTCATCTACACGCTGGTTCCCCTGATCTGGCTGGTGATCAGCGCGACCAAGACCCAGTCCGATCTGGTCTCCACGTCAGGGCTGTGGTTCGGCCACAAGTTCGCGCTGTTCTCGAACATCAAGCAGACGCTGACCTACAACGACGGCATCTTCCTGCGCTGGCTCGGCAACACCGTCCTGTACGTCGTGGTCGGCGCAGGTGGTGCGACCCTGCTCGCCACCGCCGCGGGGTACGGGCTGGCGAAGTACAAGTTCAGTGGCCGGCGCGCGGTCTTCGCGATCCTGCTCGGTGCGGTCGCGGTGCCCGGTACGGCGCTCGCCGTACCGACGTTCCTGCTGTTCTCCAAGGTCGGCCTCACCAACACGGTGTGGGCGATCATCATCCCGTCCCTGATCAGTCCGTTCGGGCTGTATCTGATGTGGGTCTACGCCACCGAGGCGATCCCGGCCGAGCTGCTCGAAGCGGCCCGGATCGACGGCGCCGGCGAAGTACGGATCTTCTGGACCGTGGCGCTGCGGCTGCTCGCGCCCGGTGTGGTGACCGTGCTCCTCTTCGCGGTGGTGGCGACCTGGAACAACTACTTCCTGCCACTGATCATGCTCAGCAAGCCGAGTCTGTACCCGCTGACGGTCGGACTCACGCAGTGGAACAACCAGGCCACCGGCGTCGGGGCGAACCCGATCTACAACCTGGTGATCACCGGGTCGGTGCTGACCATCGTGCCGCTCGTCGTGGCGTTCCTTCTGCTCCAGCGTTTCTGGCAGTCCGGCCTGAGCGCCGGAAGCATCAAGTGATTCCCACCGGTGAGAGGAGTTCGATGAAATCCGCACTCTGGCGGGTCACCGTGGCAGTCGCCACCGTGGCCACCGCCCTGACAGTCCCCGCGGCCGCCGCGCCGTACCAGACCGACCAGGTGACACACCAGGACACCGCCGCCTTCCGCGGCGTCAACTGGGCCGACCCGCGCGACAACTACGCCGACGACGAGGTGGTCCCGTCCGGCCTCAGTACGGCGGACAGCTACGCGACCACCTATCGCAAGGCGACCGGCATCCTCAGCGAGTTCCGCACCGAGCTGCGCGCCAACACGGTCCGCCTGCCGATCAACCCGGCCAGCGTGGGGACGAACTGGTGGTCGTCCTACCGCGGCGCGATCGATGCTGCGACGGACCAGGGCTTCAAGGTCATCCTGAGCTACTGGGAGGCCGACAACGCCAAGGACGGCCGGGTCGACGACACGGCCGCCTTCACCACGATGTGGGACACCGTCTTCCGGACCTACCGGAAGAACCCGAAGGTGTACTTCGAGCCGATGAACGAGCCGTTCGGCTACTCGCTCACCGACTGGGTCGCATTGACCTCGTCGTGGGTCAACCGGCACTCCGACGTACCGCGCAGCCGGCTGGTCATCTCGGGCACCGGCTACAACGACAACGTCACCGGCGTCGGCGCCGCCCCGGAGCTGAAGGGCACCCTGCTTTCCCTGCACTTCTACGGTTTCTGGGCGTCGTACACCACCGAGGCGGAGTGGCTGGCCAACCTACGGCCGCGGATCGGCGACTACGGCTGGCGCACGATCATCGACGAGGCCGGCTCACCGATGACGATCGGGCTGAACTACGGCAACCACGAGGGCAACGTCTCCACCGCGTACCTCGGCGCCTTGACCGACACGGCCCGGGCGCTCGGGATGGGCATCGTGTACTGGCCCGGCCTGCGCACCGGCGACTCTTACTCGATGACCACCCAGGTGAGCGAACGCGACCTGAAGGTCAACAGCGCAAGCGGTCTGGCCCAGCTGCAGTGGGGCTGGGGTCTGCTCAAGAAGGAGCCGGTGAACACCCTCCCGCCCGCGCCACCCGGCGAGCCGCTGCGAGGAGTCGACAGCAACCGCTGCGTCGACGTACCGGGATTCTCCACCACCAACGGCACGGCTCTTGATCTGTGGGACTGCAACGGTGGCGGCAACCAGACCTGGAACTGGACCGCGAGCAAGCAGCTCACCGTCTACGCGAACAAGTGCCTGACGATCGGCGGTGACGGCGCCGCCGGCAGCCCGGTGCTCATCACGGACTGCACCGGCGTACCGAGCCAGGCGTGGCAGCTCAACGAGGACAAGTCGATCTCCAGCATCGGCACCCCGGCCCTCTGCTTGCAGGCGGCCGGAACAGAGAACGGCACCGCGGTTCAGGTTCAGCCCTGCAACGGACAGCCGAACCAGCAATGGGCACGACAGTGAGAGGGAACACCATGAAGTCAACCCAACGACAGTCCCGTCGGCTGATGGCCGTCGGCGCGATCGCAGTGCTGTCGCTCGTCCTGGCCGCGTGCGGCTCCAACGACGACAGCAAGGCAGGCGACAGCAAGCAGCAGGGCTCCCCCGCCGCAGTGGACGAGGCGCTGCAGAAGGGCGGCACGATCACCTACTGGAGCTGGACACCGTCCGCCCAGGCGCAGGTCGCGGCCTTCGAAAAGGCCTACCCGAACGTCAAGGTGAACTACGTCAATGCCGGCACCGGCAACGACCACTACACGAAGCTGCAGAACACGATCAAGGCCGGCACCGGCGCTCCCGACGTCGCCCAGATCGAGTACCAGGCGCTGCCGCAGTTCGCGCTGCCCGGCTCGCTGGTCGACCTGCGTCAGTACGGCTTCGACCAGTTCCAGTCGGCGTACACCCCGTCGACCTGGGCGGCCGTGCACGCGGCGGACGGGCTGTTCGGGCTGCCGCAGGACTCGGGCCCGATGGCCCTGTTCTACAACAAGGAGGTCTTCGACAAGTACGGTCTGACCGTGCCCAAGACCTGGGACGAGTACATCGCGGCGGCGAAGAAGCTGCACCAGGCCGACCCGAAGAAGTACATCACCAGCGACACCGGCGACGCCGGATTCGCCACCAGCATGAGCTGGCAGGCCGGCGGCAAGCCGTTCAGCACCAACGGCAAGAACGTCACCATCAACCTGCAGGACGAGGGCACGAAGAAGTGGACCGCGAACTGGAACCAGTTGGTCCAGGGCGGACTCCTCTCGACGATTCCCAGCTGGTCCGACGCCTGGTTCAAGGCACTCGGTGACGGCACCATCGCCACCCTGCCGACCGGTGCTTGGATGCCCGGTGTCCTGGAGTCTTCGGTGAAGGCCGGCGCCGGCAAGTGGCGGGTCGCTCCGATGCCGACGTACGGCGGAGACGCAGTGACGGCCGAGAACGGTGGCAGCACCCAGTCCGTGCTCAAGCAGAGCAAGAACCCGGCGCTCGCCGCAGGCTTCGTCCGCTGGCTCAACAACGGCGACGGCGTCAAGACCTTCCTCGCCAGCGGCGGCTTCCCGGCCACCACTGCCGACCTGAAGGCTCCCACCTTCGTCGACAGCAAGAACGCGTACTTCGGCGGCCAGCAGATCAACCAGGTGCTGACCGCAGCCGCGAGCACCGTCGCGCCGGGCTGGAGCTACCTGCCGTACGAGCTGTACGCCAACAGCATCTTCGGCGACACCGTCGGCAAGGCCTACCTGGCCAAGACCGATCTCGACGCCGGGCTGAAGGCCTGGCAGGAAGCACTCGTGGCCTACGGCAACCAGCAGGGTTTCCAGGTCAACGGCTGACCGAACAACTGTCCAACCTGAGGGAGACATGCCAGACTTCGCGATCGGTGAGTCCGATTTCCTGCTCGACGGCCGGCCGTTCCGGATCCTGTCCGGTGCGCTGCACTACTTCCGGATCCATCCCGATCTGTGGACGGACCGGATCGAGAAGGCCCGGTTGATGGGACTCAACACCATCGAGACGTACGTGCCGTGGAACGCCCACTCGCCACGGCCGGGTGTCTTCGACACCAGCGGCATGCTCGACCTCGAGCGGTTCCTGCGCCGGGTGGCCGACGCCGGGCTGTACGCGATCGTCCGGCCCGGACCGTACATCTGTGCCGAATGGGACAACGGCGGCCTCCCCTCCTGGCTCTTCCAGCAGCCAGGGGTGGGAGTCCGCCGCTACGAGCCGCAGTACCTGGCCGCGGTAGGCGAGTACCTCGGCCAGGTACTGCGCATCGTGCGCCCGCTCCAGGTCGACCAGGGCGGATCGGTGCTGCTGCTCCAGGTCGAGAACGAATACGGTGCCTTTGGCAACGATTCGGCGTACCTGCAGTGGCTGACCGACCTGTTCCACCAGGCGGGCATCACGGTGCCGCTGGTCACGGTGGACCAGCCTGTCGACGAGATGCTGGCGGCCGGCGGCATCGACGGCGTACTGCGAACCGGTTCGTTCGGCTCGCGGTCCACCGAGCGGCTGGCGACGCTGCGGGCGCATCAGCCCACCGGGCCGCTGATGTGTATGGAGTTCTGGGACGGCTGGTTCGACCACTGGGGCGGTCCGCACCACACCACCTCCGCGGACGAGGCGGCCGCCGAGCTGGACACACTGCTGACCGCGGGCGCCTCGGTGAACATCTACATGTTCCACGGTGGGACCAACTTCGGGCTCACCAGCGGCGCCAACGACAAGGGCGTCTACCGGCCGACCATCACGTCGTACGACTACGACGCGCCGCTGGACGAGGCCGGCCGGCCTACCGCGAAGTACCACGCGTTCCGGGACGTGATCGCCAAGCACGCCGAGGTTCCGCCGCTGCCGGACTTCGAGGTCAGCTCCTCACCGGAGTTCGAGGTGGAGCTCGGCGAACCGATCCGGCTCCTCGACCGCCCGGAGGACTGGGGTGTCTGGCGGAGTCACGATCGGCTCCCAAGCCTGGACGACCTCGATGCCCGGCTGGCCGTCTACCGCACCGACCTCGACCTCGACGGTCCTGCCGTTCTCCAGCTGGCCGAGATCCGCGACCGGGCCCTGGTCTTCCTCGACGGCGACCCGGTCGGTGTCCTCAACCGCGAGGACCACGATCGCGCGATCACCTTGCCGCGTGGACGTGGCCGGCTCGACCTGGTCGTCGAGGACCAGGGCCGGGTCAACTACGGTTCGCGGATCGGTGAACCGAAGGGACCCATCGGTCCGCTACTGGTGGGCGGGATCGAGCCGGCTGCCTGGCAGACCCTCGTGATCGACCTCGACACCGTGCCGCAGCTCTGGCAGACAGCGAAGACCTCCGCACCGGGCGTCGGCCCCATCGCGTGGCGGGCCACCTTCTCGGTCGAAGAACCCACTGATCTGTTCCTGCGAACGGATGCCTGGGGCAAGGGACTCGCGTGGATCAACGGTTTCTGTCTCGGCCGCTACTGGCGCCGCGGCCCGCAGGAGACCCTCTACATCCCTGGTCCCGTCCTGCGCCCAGGACCCAACGACCTGGTCGTCCTAGAACTGGACACTCTCCAGCCCCCCACAGCCCGCTTGGTCCCCTCCCCCGCCCTAGGCCCCCCAGAGCTCTGATCCCCCGCTCATCGGTCCCTTGTTCCCCGGCGTGTCGGCGTTCATCGGTCCGAAGAGGCGGTCCGGAGCGGGGCGACACTGGTCAGGGTGGGCTTGACCTTCTTGATCGTGCCGTCCGCGGCGAAGTACAGGCGGTCGATCGTCGTCTCCCGGTGCTGCCCGTCGCCGCCGGGCAGGCCGAAGCGGTGGTACGCGATGTACCAGTCGTCCGTGCCGGGGACCTGGATGATCGACTGATGGCCGGTCGCGAGAATGCCCTGCGCGGGATCCTTCTCGAGGATGACGCCCCGGTACGTCCAGGGTCCGTTGACGCTCGGTGCCGTCGCGTAGCCCACCCGATAGTTGGGCGAACCGGTGTCGTCGATCGAGTACGTCAGGTAGTACGTCCCCTTGCGGTAGTTGACGAAGGAGCCCTCGCGGAAGTCGGTCAGCCCGCTGATCGGTTTCAGCGTCTCTGCCTTGATGCCGAGCATGTCGTCCGTCAGTTCGGCGTACACCGGTGAACCGTTGCCCCAGAAGAGGTAGTACTTCTTGGTCACCGGATCCCGGAACGCGGCCGGGTCGATCGCCTGACCGGACGTGACGGCCTCGTTGTTGAGGATCATCGCGGTCGGCTGCGCGGTGAAGGGGCCTTCCGGGCTGTTGGCGACCGCGACGCCGATCGTCTTGCGGTCGTACGTCGGGTTGTGACCCGAGAAGTAGAAGTAGTACTTGCCGTTGCGCTCGATGATCGTCGGCGCCCAGGCGTTGCCGGTGGCCCACGGAACGTTGCCGATGGCACCGTCGAGGGTCAGAAATGGTTTGGCCGATCGCTGCCAGTCGACCAGGTTCTTCGACTTCCAGACGTAGAAGTCCTTGCCACCCCAGCCGGCGTACCCGTCAGTGGTCACGTAGAGGTAGTAGGTGTCGCCGAAGTGGGCGATGTTGGGATCCGCGTTGTATCCCGGCAGCACGGGTGATCGCATCACGACAGCCTTGACCGTCCATTTCCGCTTGGTTCCGTCCTGAGCAGTCACCGTGTAGGTGCGCGGCTTCGAGAGGTCGACCCGCCCGGCCGGGGAGATCTTCGAGGTGGCGACGACCTTCAGCACCGGCGCCAGTTTCTTGAGGTCCGTGCCCGGTACGACGGGCAGCGTCACGCTCGACGAGGGGTCGTCGATGATCGCCGGCACCTTGAGACTCGGCAGCTCGACGCCGATGATCGCCCGCGGATCGGCGTCCTGGTTGGCGACCTCGGTCGACGACAGGGCCCGGTTGTACAGCCGGAAGTCGCGCACTTTTCCCTTCAGGTACTTGTCGGAGGTGTACATCGACCGCCCGATGTAGTTGGCCGTCGTCCGGCCGCCGCCGATGTCACCGGGGTCGATGGTGACGCCGGTCTTCCGGCCGACCTGGACGCCGTCCAAGTAGAGCGTGGCGATCCCGTCGGGCGTGAGGGTGTACGTCAGCGCCTTCCAGACGCCGCGTGGCACGGGGCTGCCCGACGTCGCGGTCTGCTCGGTCGACCAGTTGCCGGTGGCAATCGACGTACGGTAGGCGTCGCCGGTCATGAACAGGTAGCCGTTGCCGGTGTCGTTCGCGGTGTTGCCGAGGCCCCAGATGAAGTACGGCGTCGTCTGGCCGGTGTCGATCCAGACGTCGGCCGAGACGGTGATCGCGTCGAGCCCGGTCATCAGGTTGTCGGGCAGCTTCACGTGCCCGTTGGTGCCGCCGAGATTCAGCGCCCCGCCGGCCCAGCTCGCATCCCCGGCCAGCACGCCGTCGTACCCGTGCCCGGTCACGTCGGTCGCCGTACCACCGCTGGTCTGGTCCAACGGATAGCGGGCGACCAGCCCGTTCGCGTCGGCCTTGACCGGCGGCGGAAGCACCAGGCCGTCGCGCAGCCGGTCGAGTTCGGCCTGGGTAACCGGAAGGACGGTGCCGTGCCGTGGGCTGGCCGGCAGCGAGTACGCCGGTGGCACCTGCCAGTTCGGTGCCTCGAGGTCGTTCGTACCGAGCGGGATGTATCCGCGGCCGCCGTACTCGTCGACGAAGAGGTTGTACTTGGAGCCGGAAGTGTCACCTGGGTTGGATTTGAAGACCGTCGGTCCCTCGACCGCCGACGTCCCCGCGTCCCGGCCGATGCACGAGTCCTGCATCGCCCAGGCCGGCTTGCCAGGCAGGTCGACCGCGGTCAGCGAGGTGGACTTCTCCTGGATGATGTCCGAGCAACCGGTGCCGCCACCACCCTCGTCCTTGGTGAAGCGGTAGTACGCGCCGTTCTCCTTGATCACGGTCGAGTCGATCCGGGACTCGCCCCGGTCCTGCCAGATCTGCGGTGCGGTGAAGGTCCGGAAGTCACGGGTCGTTGCGTAGAGCATCCGGTTGTACGTCGAACCGGTGTGACCCGGATCGTCCTCGGCGTACAGCTTCGACGCCCAGAAGACGACGTACGACTGGAGTTCGTCGTCCCAGTAGGCCTCTGGAGCCCAGGTGTTGCCGGCCGTCTCCGGCGAGACGAGGACATGGCGCTGCTCGGACCAGGTCACCAGGTCGGTCGATTCCCAGACCTCCAGATAGCGGCTGCCCTGGCGCTGCGCGGCATCCCAGTCACCGTTGCGGCCGATCGACAGATCGGTCGCGATCAGGAAGAACCGGTCCCCCTCGGGCGAACGGATCAGGAACGGGTCACGCAGGCCGAGAGTGCCCTTGGTGGACTCGATTTTGGGCTGGCCGTTGTTGAGCTCGTCCCACTTCAGCGCGGTGTTGCCACGGCTCGCGGCGAAGTAGATCTTCTCCCCCGCGATCGAGTTACCGGTGAAGTAGGCGAACACATAACCGGCGTAGGGCTCGGCCGCGTTTTCCTGGGCGGGCGCCGTGCCTCCGGCAGCTGCTGTCACCGGCAAGAGCCCTCCAAGAACGGCCAAGAGCGCTGTAACCACCACAACGGACGAGCGCATGCTGATCTGCATCCCAACCTCACCAGGGTTGTTAACGTTAACAGTCTCGGTAGTCTGGCCAAGCCCACTCGGTCCGTCAAGAGCCTGGCCCGTTTTGGACCCGACCCGTGTTAACGCAAACATATTTCGGTATCGATCGCCGACTTTGTCTTGACTTGGCAAGCGCTTGCCTCTTAGCGTCCGTCCGTCGCCTACAAGGGCTGCGAGGATCACAAGGAGACCAACGATGACCAGTTCTCTTCGACGGTGGCGGTGCCTGGCAGTAGTCGTGGCAGCCGCGATGACACTGGCCGCGTGTGGTTCGAGTTCCGACGATTCGGGCTCGGGTGACGCCAAGAAGATCACCTTCTGGCTGTCGACCGCCGCCCAGATCCAGGGGTACACCGACCTGGCCAAGGAGTTCCAGGCCAAGGAAGGCATCACCGTCGAGGTCGTCAACCAGCCGTACGACGGGTACCAGGACAAGCTGCGGCAGTCGGCCCAGGCCAAGTCGCTTCCGGACGTCGCCAGCGTGCCCTCCCTCGACACCCTGTGGCTCAACCAGCTCCAGGATCTGAGCTCGACAGCGAACAACGAGACGAACAAGATCCGTAAAGACCTGGTCACCGAGCAGGACGGCAAGGTGCTCGCCATCCCGTCCGACCTGACCGCGGCGGGACTGTTCATCAACAAGACCCTGTTCAAGAAGGCGGGCGTCGCCGTACCGACCGATCCGGCGAAGACCTGGACCTGGGACGAGTTCCTGGCGGCGGCCTCCAAGGTCCGGGACGCGACCGGCGCGAAGTACGACCTGGTCTACGACAACTCGGCCGCGCGGATTCCGGGCCTTCATCTACAACAACGGCGGCAAGGGCTTCCAGCTCGGTGACGACGGCAAGTACCAGGCGCCGGACGCCGCGACCATCGCCGCGCTGACCAAGTTCAAGGCGATGAACGACAACAAGGTGATGCCGAAGTCGGTCTGGACCTCCGGCGCCGACCCGAACGCGCTGTTCAAGAGCGGACAGGTGGTCGCGTACTTCTCCGGCGTCTGGCAGGTGCCCGACTTCGCCGAAGGCATCACCGGCTTCGAATGGGCCAGTGCGCCGACCCCGGGTCCCGTACACGCGACCGACATCAACCTCGGCGGCAAGGTGGTTGCCTTCAACAACAAGGACACCGCGGCGGCGGCCAAGAAGTGGGTCGACTTCCTGTTCCAGCGGGACAACTACACCAAGCTGGCACAGGCCAACGGCTATCTGCCGATCGAGACCGGCCTCACCCTGACCTACCCGTTCAAGTCCAAGGCAGCACTCGACGGCTTCGCGCTCTACACCAAGGAGATCGAGCTCGCCGACCCGATCTCTGCCTCGGGTCAGGCCGCCGGCACGAAGCTGCTGCTCGAGGGCAAGGCTGCCGCGGACGACCCGACCAAGCCCGAGCTGGCGAAGTTCATCAACGGCGAGCAGGATGTCCAGAAGACGGTCGACAACATCGTCAATGGCCTCAACTCGCAGCTGGGCTGAGCGGGTGCAAGGAATCTTGCCGCGCCGGCGCCGCCTGAACCATTACACGGCGGCGCCGCTGGTCCTCATCTCGGTCAACCTGCTGCTGTTCGTCACCTTCTTCGTCTGGCCTGCGGTGACCGGCCTGCTGTACTCGTTCACGAGCTACACCGGGATCGGCACCGCGCCGTACGTCGGACTCGACAACTACCAACGCCTGTTGCAGGACGACGCGTTCTATGCGGCACTCACCCGGACCCTGGTCTTTACGGCCGGCGTGGTGCCACTGACGCTCGTGCTCTCCCTGAGTACGGCGGTGCTGCTCGTCACCGACTACACCAAGGGCAAGGCCGTCGCGCGGATCATCTTCTTCCTGCCGTGGCTGATCTCACCGATCATCGCCGGTGTCATCTGGCGCTGGATGTTCGGCGAGAACTTCGGCCTCGTCAACTACATCATCAGCTCGCTCGGCGGCAGCGAGGTGCCCTGGCAGTCCAACGCGAACCTGTCGATGCTGGTGGTCGTGATCGCCGCGGCCTGGGGCGGCACCGCGTTCAACATGCTGCTGTTCGTCGCCGCGCTCAAGAACGTGCCGAGCGCGTACTACGAGGCGGCGTCGCTCGACGGCGCCGGCTCGTGGGCCAAGTTCCGGCACATCACCGTGCCCGCGATCGCGCCGACCACCTTCATCGTGGTGCTGCTCAGCGTGCTCGGCTCGATGAAGGAGTACGCGCTGATCCAGGCGATCAACGCGGGTGGTCCGGGGACGGCGAACAACCTGCTCGTCCAGTACATCTACACCAAGGGTTTCCAGCGGGCCCAGATCGGCTACGCGAGCGCCGCGTCGTTCGTGCTGATGCTGATCCTGATGGTGATCGCGCTCATCCAGCTCGCCCTGAACCGGCGGAAGGACTCCTGACATGGCCGCCAGCACCACCGGGGAACTCCCCAAGAAGATCTGGGCGACCGCCGTCATGTGGCTCATGGTCGCCGTCTATGGCATCCCGGTCCTCTGGTTCCTGCTCAGCTCGTTCAAGCCGGCCGGCGAACTGTTCTCGTATCCGCTGACGTTCTTCCCCAAGCACGCCACGATCAAGGGCTTCACGCAGGCGTGGACGAGCTTCGACGTCGCGCACTACTTCGTGAACACGCTGATCGTCGCCATCTCCGCCACGGTGCTCACCATCGTCGCGAGCGCGGCCTGTGGGTATGCGTTGGCGAAGTACAAGAACTGGTGGGTCAAGGCGTTCACCATCTGCATCCTGGCGACCACCATGCTGCCCGGCGAGGTCATCCTCGCACCACTGTTCCTGGTCGTGCGCAACCTCGGCCTCTACAACAGCCTGGCAGCCGTCGTCGTCCCGTCGGTCATCACGGCCACCGGCACCTTCATGTTCCGCCAGTTCTTCCTCACCGTCCCGAACGACCTCCTGGAGGCAGCCCGGATCGACGGCTCCGGCGAACTGTCCACCCTTTTCCGCATCATGCTGCCGCTCTCCCGGCCCATCATGCTGACCCTGGCCATCTTCTCGTTCCAATGGCGCTGGAACGACTACATCTGGCCCCTCGTCGTCCTGAACGACCCCAGCAAATACACCCTCCAGATCGGCGTAGCCACCATCGTCGGCGCCGAAAACGTCAACTGGTCCGTCCTCCTGGGCGCCTCGGTCCTCTCGATGATCCCCCTAGTAGCCCTCTACCTCGTCTTCCAGAAATACGTCATGAGCGCCGACATCGACGCCGGCCTGAAAGACTGACGAACGAGTGCTTGAACGCTTGACGGATACTGAGCGTCACCACTAGCGTATGCGGGGCCGGGGGGAACCGGCAGTCAGCAACATCATCGGGCCGGGGGGATCGGCCCACTGCCACAGGAGATACTCATGACTCGACGTCGCTTCAGCCTGCCCGCATGCGCTGCTCTGGTGGCCGTCACAGGTGCACTCGGAGTAGTCGCACCGCTGGAGGCATCAGCTGCCAGCCCGATCCTGCTGACCAGCGTTCAGTACGACCCGCCGGGCACCGACACGCGGACGAATGCACATCTCAACCAGGAGTACGTGACCTTCCGGAACATGACCGGTAAGGCGGTCAGCCTCGGGGGCTGGCGGATCCGGGACAACCAGAACCACACCTTCGTGTTCCCGTCGAGCTGGATCCTCAAGCCCGGCGCGACCGGCGTACTCCGCACCGGCAGGGGCACCGCCAGCGGCACCACCGTGTACTGGAACCAGAGCAACTACATCTGGAACAACACCGGCGACAGCGTCCGCCTGCAGTCCCCGTCGAACGCCGTGATGGACCGCTGCACCTACAGCAACTCCCCCGGCCGAGCCCGCGTCGCCTGCTGACCAACCATCCTTGCCCTCAGCAATTTTATGGAGCATGTCCCGCGGCTCGGGCTAAGCTGCGGGGATGTCCGCAGATCGGGTTGCCTGGTCTGCGGAGGTGTTGCTCGGTGGTGTGGTGATGCTGGGCGCATCGGTGCAATGGCTGACCGGGATGGGGTTCGCGCTGGTCGCCGTACCGGCTTTGATCCTGTTGCTCGGTCCCGGTGACGGCGTTGCCCTGGCCAACTGTGCGTCGGGTGCCATCTGCCTGATCGGACTGATGGGTGGCTGGGCGAACGTGCGGCTACGGGCGATGATCCCGCTGGTCTGCGCTGCCGCTTGCACGGTTCCGCTCGGAAGCTGGGTCACGAACCGGCTGCCCGAGCCGGTGCTGCTCGTCGGCTCGGGCGCACTGGTGACCGCTGCCGCCGTACTCGTGCTGAGTGGTTTGCGGGTGCAAGCTCTTGACGGCCTCGGCGGCGCGCTGACCGCCGGGGCGGCCGGTGGCTTCATGAACGCCGCGGCCGGCCTGGGTGGGCCGCCGATCTCCCTGTACGCCGTGAACGCGGGCTGGACGATTCGGGAGTTCGTCCCGAACGCGTTGTTCTACGGCGTCGTGGTGAACATCTTCTCGGTGCTCTCGAACGGGCTTCCCCACCTCGGCTCCGGCAGCTGGATCGCCGCGACCACCGGCCTGTCCGCCGGAGCCCTCATCGGCCGAGCCCTCGCCGGCCGCCTCCCGGACCGGTTCGCCCGCCTCCTCGTCCTCCTGCTCGCCCTAGCCGGCGGCCTCTCCGCCCTGACCAAAGGCCTGCTAGGCCTGTGACTGAGGCGGACTGTCCGGGTCGGCCGGGGTGCTGGGGTCGGCCGGAGTGCTCGGGTCGGTCGGGATGTCGGGGTCGGTCGGGGTGTCGGGGTCGGCTGGGTCGGTGGGGTCGGGGTCGAGGGTGGCGCCGGGGAGGGCCTTCATGATGGCTTCGAAGCGGCGGACGTAGTCCTGGTAGCGGCCGCGCTCGGCGACGATCAGGTCCTGCATCTTGTTCGCCAGGTCGGAGTACCGGGCCGTCTCGGCAGCCTCGAACCTCCTGAGCTCGGCCAGTACTTCGTCTGCGTTCGCCATGTCATCTCCAGGTCCGGCCTTCAGTACTGCGGCCAGGTCGGTACGGAACTTGTTCATCGGGCAACGGCCCGGGTCGTCCTTGCGGCGGGTGTGTTCCTTGTGCCCGATCACCGACAGCGCGGACCACCCGTAGAAGTCGCAGATCGCGGCTGCGTGCAACAGCGCCGTACGGTAGGCGGCCGCGCTCATCGGGTTGGCGCCGGTGTACCGGATCTCATTGCCGTAGTAGTAGTCGTTGCCGTCGATGTTGTCCGGGCCGGGCCGCAGCTCGCCGCCGTACCCGTTGTAGTCCTCGGCGGAAACGTGGTTCAGCGTCGTCAGCGACCCTGCCCCCGCGTGATTGGCGCGGCCGACGGCGCCCAGGTGCAGGTCGCCGTCCATGTCGGTCGACACGTTGCAGAGCGGTCCGGGGATGCCTTCCTCCGGCCGGCCGCGGACGAAGAGAAAGTTCAGGTAGTCGTCGGTCTGCGAACTGCTGCCGGTGTGGTGGATGACGATCCCGCGCGCGTCCTTGATCCCGCCGGGCCGCCCGCGGGTCCGCCAGCCGGGGTACTCCCGGACCTTCACATCCCATTTGCGCAACGCGGCAAGGGTCTGATCAGCCGTCATCGGCCTGGCCAAAACAACTCCTCACATCGGCGGTCCCGGCCATCCAGCAACATGGAGTGGGCGGCTCCCTACTCTGGGTGATATACCAGATCGGGCCGGGGCTAAACCTCTCGCCCGCGAGAACCTACCCACCCACGTCGGCCAAGTCGAGTGATTCGTCAGGAGCTGTACAGCTCGAATTCGAAAAGCGAATAGCCGTAGCCGGTGCCACGGGCCGTGCCGAGCACTCGGACGTAGCGCCCCGAGCCGGAGAGTCCGGTCAGGTCGTCGGTGCCGCCGTCGCCGGTTGTGGTGGTGTAGATCGTGGCCCAGTTGGCGGCGTCGTTGGAGACCTGGATCTGGTACCCCTTGCCGTAGGCGGTCTCCCACACCAGCTTGGCCCGTTTGATCGGCTGGGTGCTGCCGAGGTCGACCCGAAGCCACTGGCTGTCGGTGTAGAGACTCGACCACCGGGTCGCGAGGTTGCTGTCGACGGCGTACGCCGCCGGGAAGTTCGCCGTCTCGGTGCTCGACGCCGTCGCGGGTTTGCCGGCCGCGAGGTTGCCTGACGGCGCGTAGACCTCGAACTCGTACAGCGAGAAGCCCCATTGACTCGAGCGAGCCGTGCCCTGCATCCGGACGTAGCGCCCGGAGCCGGAGAGCCCGGGGAGGTCGTCGGTCCCACCGTCGCCGGTGGTCGTGGTGTAGATCGTCGTCCAGTTGGTGGCGTCGTTCGAGACCTGAATCTGGTACCCCTTGCCGTACGCGGTCTCCCAGTTCAGCTTGACCCGGCCGATCGGCTGGGTGGTGCCGAGGTCGACCTGGAGCCACTCGGTGTTGGTGTAGCCGCTGGACCAGCGGGTGGACGGATCGCTGTCCGTCGCGTTGACGGCGGGGAAGTCCGCGGTCTCGGTGCTCGATGCCGTCGTGGGCTTACCGGCCGCGAGGTTGCCCGGGACGACCGCGGACGGCCAGGCGGGGTTGCGGCCGATCGTGGTGATGATCGGGGTGAAGCTCGCCCAGGTCGCCACCAGCTTGGGGGAACCCCAGGTCTGCTGGGCCAGCATCCGCAGCCCGTTCTTGATGTCGGCGGCGATCCGGGTCTCGGTCGCCACGTCCGGGTTGTCGCACCAGATGTGCAGCTTCGATCCCAGGTTCTTCGACTTCGACGCCGCGGTGATGTTCTGGCTGCCCTGGAACAGATCGGGGTTCCAGGTGTCGTAGCCCCATTGCGACCCCGGCCCACCGGGACCGCCGCTGCCGAGCACGTAGTACGTCGGATCCCAGGACTCGTTGGAGATCAGGTGGCCGTTGTCGATGTGCTGCTGCGGCGAGAGGCCGTAGTTGTACCAGAACTCCAGGATGACGTTGGCGTTCACGGTGACCGCGGCACCGCCGCCGATGCCGTCGTTCCAGGCGCGCGTGGTCTTGCCGGCCGCGCGCACGATCCCGTTGGCCCAGTTGATGAAACCGAGGTAGATGTCCTTGGCGTTCGCGGTCGGACCGTACTTCGCGCGCGCCGCGGCCAGCAGTTGCGGATGAGTGTTGTAGTCCACTTGATACTCGTCGGCGCCGATGTGGAAGTACGGGCCGGGGAACAGCGGCAGGTACTCGTCGTAGATGTCCTTGATCAGCGTGTACGCCGCGTCCTTCGACAGGTCGATGTAGCCGTTGCTGACGACACCGGTGTTGCTGACCAGCTTCAAGTCCGCGTGCTTGGCCAGGATGGTGTCCATGTGACCGGGTGCGTCGAACTCAGGCACGATCGTGACCTTGTACTTCGCGGCGAGAGCGATCAGGTCGGTGACCTCCTGCTTGCTCAGATGATCGGCCGACACGTACTCCGGGTGCTTGGTGGACTCGATCCGGAAGCCCTTGTTGTCCGACAGGTGCAGGTGGAAGTAGTTCAGCTTGAGATACGCGAGTTCCTTCACGTGGTCCCGCAGCCATTGCGGTGTGAAGTACTTGCGGCCGTTGTCGACCATCAGGCCGCGCTCGGGCTTGAGCGCCCAGTCCCGCGCTGTTCCCTGCGGGATCGAGTTGCTCTGCTTGAGCAGTTGCAGGACAGTGCGGGTGCCGTAGAACGCGCCCTTGTCGTCCCGTGCGGTGATGCTGATCTTGTCGGTCACCGACAAGGCGTAGCCCTCCGCACCGAGGCCGGAGTCGGTCGAGCCGAGCGCCAGGTAGATGTCGCCCGCCCGTACGTCGGTGCTCGTGCCGCTCACCTGCGTCAGGGTCCGGCCGGTGAGCGCCTTGACGTCGTCGGCGAAGACCTGGCTGGTGGTGGCGAGGGTCGCCGCGTCCGTGGTGGCGCGCACGATCCGGGTGCCGCTGCCGAAGATGTAGGAGCCGGTACCGCCGGTCCACTCCTGCAGGGCGGGGATGGTCAGCGGCTTGGGGTTGGTGGCCGCCGGCGCGGCCGTCGCACCGCCGGCCACCGTGACGGTGGAGGCGAGCAGGACTGCCGCGGCGAACACGGCGTACGGGAGAGAGCGCAAAGATCGCATCGGAACCTCTGGAGTCTCGTCGGGACGAAGACCGCTGGGGCGGGGGTCTCGCTGACGTAGAGTGCAGCGGATTACCAAAGGATCTGTCAATAAGTGAGCGATGTAGTGATCTTGCGATCATCTATGTGCAGCTTGGTCAGGACAAAAGTGGCAGGAGCTGGTCGCCGACGCGGATGATCTCTTCGCGGTACGGCGTATCGGAGAGGATGAAGTGGGTGAGGCCGAGGTCCCGGTACTTGCGCAGCGACTTGGCGACGTCCTCGGCCGAGCCGACCAGCCAGGTGGTGCCGGCGCCGCCACCGCCGTACTTGCCGGGAGCGGTGTAGAGGTTGTCGTCGAGGACCTCGCCGCGCTCAGCCAGGTCGAGCAGGCGTTGCTGACCGACCGCCCGGAAGCGTCGCGGGTTGTGCCCGTGGGTGTCCTGGGCACCGGCCATCTGTTCGACCTTCGCTTCCGCGTCGGCCCACGCCTGCTCGGTGGTGTCGCGGATCAGCGTGGTGATCCGGAGCCCGAACTCGAGCGGCTGGTGCTCGCGGCCCAAGGATTCCTGCAGGTTCTTGAGCCGCTCGACGCGTTCGGCGATACCGTCGAGGGGTTCGCCCCAGAAGAGCTGTACGTCGGCGTCGGTCGCGGAAACCTTTTCGGCTGCAGGGGATGCGCCGCCGAAGTACAGGCGTGGGTGTGGCCGTCCCTCGCGGGCGACCGGGCGGGTCGCGACGGTCGAGTTCTCGACGGCGAAGTACTCACCGGTGAAGGTGACGTTCTCCTCGGTCCAGAGCCGGCGGACGAGCTGGAGGAACTCCTTGGTCCGCGCATAACGCTGCGCCTGGTCGCCTTCGGCATCGCCGTACGCCGCGAGGTTGTCCTGGCCGGACACGATGTTGACCAGCAACCGGCCACCCGAGAGTTCGTCCAGGGTGCTCGCGGCCGACGCGAAATGCGCCGGCCGCCAATAGCCCGGACGGATCGCGACGAGTGGCTGGAAGGTAGTGGTTCGCGCGGCGAGCGCCGTACCGACCGTGAACGTGTCCGGGCGTCCCCAGCCGGTTCCGAGCAGCGCGCCGCCCCAGCCGTGGTCCTCGGTCAGCCGGGCCAGTTCGGTGAGCCGGTCGAGGCTGTTGTGCCCCTCGACCGCGCTGTCGCCGCGATGCCCCGGCGCGACCTGGTTGGGGATGTACCAGAGGAATTCCAGACTCATACAAAGAATTCTATTCCAACTGATTTACTACCTATTCATCGTCTCATCGTTCGGTCCTGTGGCTACTGGGCCTTGCGGTTCTGCTTGAAGCGGCGGACCTCGTGCGGCCAACCACACGCCTCCGCCACCTTGCCGGCCCACATCTTGGCAGTGTCGTCATCGGGCACACTCACCAGCGCGAACCCACCGAGAAACTCCTTGGTCTCGACGTAGGGCCCGTCGGTGATCACCAGGTCGTCGCCGGTCGGGTCGGCGTGATAAACCGGCCCGTCCTCCTCTTCCAGCCCGCCGGCGAACACATACACCCCCGCGTCCTTCATCTCTTCCACAACCGCCTTGGCCAGCGGCCCCCTCCCGGCGAACCACTCCTCACTGTGGTCACCCACCCACTGCTGATTGAAGTAGATGAGGTACTCAGCCATGACAACTCCTCAAACTCCGGCAGACCCACTGTCCACCTCCACCAACCCTACGAACAGCATCACCCGAATCCGACAGGGCTCTCCGCAGCAATTTCCCTCAGTCCGAGGCCGGCGACGGCGGGCTACTTGACGGCGCCGGCTACCAGGCCCGCTACGTAGTACCGCTGGAGTAGGAGATAGAGGACGATGCACGGGATGGCCGTGACGGCTACGCCGGCTTGCATGAGGCCCCAGTTGAGGGTGCCCAGTTGGTTGGAGGCGAGCACGGTCAGGGTGACCGGCAAGGTGAACTTGGACTCGTCGGTGACCAGGATCAGGGCCGCGAAGAACTCGTTCCAGGAGGCGAAGAAGGTGAACAGCGCCGTACTGATCAGGCCCGGGATTGCCACCGGCAACAGAACGCGGGCCATCGCGCTGACCAGGCCGCAGCCGTCGACCAGAGCGGCTTCCTCGATGCTGGCCGGCACCGAGGCGAAGCTGTTGCGCATCAGGAAGATCCCGAACGGCAACTGGAACGTCGTGTAGACGAGGGTCAGTCCCAGCAGGGTGTCGCTCAGTCCCATGTCGTGCAGGATCGAGAACAGCGGCGTGATGATGGCCTGGAACGGGATCATGAACGTCGCCAGGATGATGAAGAACAGCACCCCGCTCCCCCGGAACCGCAGCTTCGCGAAGCCGTAGCCGGCCAGGGTCGCGAGCAGCATCGTCAACAGCGTCGTACCGGCGGCCACCAGCAGGCTGTTGCTGACGTGCTGCCAGATCCCGAACTGGCCGGTGTTGCCGAGCGCCCGGTAGTTGTCCAGCGAGACTCCGTGCGGGTAGAGCGTCGGCGGGTTCTCCGTTGCCTCGCTGGGCTTCTTCAGCGACTGCGAGACCATCACCGCCAGCGGATAGAGGACGAGGACGGAGACGCAGCCGCACGCGATCCACCAGGCAGCGCGGGGCAGCGTACGGCGTACGTCGGCAAGCGTCGTTTTCATGAGTGATCCGAATTCCGCAGGAGCAGCATCTGGACGGCACTGACCGCCGCCAGCGCAACCATCAGGATGGCCGACAGTGCAGCGCCGTAGCCGAGGTCGAAGTTGATGAACGAGGTTCGGTAGATCTGGTAGACGGCCGTGATCGTGCCGTTGGACGGACCGCCCGCGGTCATGATGTAGAACTGGTCGAACGCCAGCAGCGAACCGGCCACGGAGAACACCAGCACCAGGGCGAGCGTGGGGCGCAGCAGCGGCAAAGTGATGTGCAGGAAGGCTTTCCAGCGACTCGCGCCGTCGATCCGTGCCGCCTCTGTCAACTCCCCGGGGATCGCCTGCATCCCCGACAGCAGGAGCAGCATCTGCATGCCGGTGACCTTCCAGACGACCATCGCCGTCACCACCAGCAGGCCGCTGGTGGCGGTGGCGAACCAGTTCGTGTCGCGACTGACCAGTCCGAACCGGGCCGCCAGATCGGACAACGGGCCGAGGCCGGGCTGGGCGAGGTACAGCCAGAGGAAGGCGCCGGCCGCGAACCCGATCACGACCGGCAGGAAGAAGATCGACTGGAAGACCCGGGCCGCCCGGCCGCCGCGATGAACGAGGAACGCGACGGCGAGTCCGGCGAACAGCAGGATCGGCGTGATCAACGCCGTGTAGGTCAAGGTGAAGCGGACCGCGTGCAACCAGTCGGTGTCGTGAAGAGCCCGGCGATAGTTGGCCAGGCCGGTGAAGCTGTGCTCACCGAGCAACGGCCAGTCGTGCAGCGACATCCAGAACGTCATCACGAGCGGTACGAGGAAGAACACCGTGACGACCACCAGGGCCGGCGACACCATCGCCACGCCCGTCAGCTGACGACGTCGCCGGGGGGACAGCCAGGGCCGGCGGGCCTCGGCCGGCCTGGCGACCGGCCGGCTCCGCGGCACAGGTGGGCTGATGGTCTTGGTCATCGTCAGCCCTTGTCGATGATCTGCTGAGCGGCTGCCTGGGCAGCGGTCTGGGCCGCCTTGACGTCACCGTTGCCGAACACCGCCTGGTTGATCAACTTCGACCACGGGCCGTTGTTGTCGTTGATGATCGCGTTCTCGACCACGCTGTACGGCGTTTGCCCGATCGCCATCGCCTGACCGAGGACCTTGTACCGCGGATCGAGCGGCGCGTAGATCTTGTCGATCAGGTCCGTCCGGACCGGGACGATCGCGTTCTTCGCCAGGATGGTCTGGGCCTCTTCACTGGTGGCCCACTTGACGAAGTCGTACGCGACGGCCTTGTTCTTGGCGCCCTTGGTGACGGCGATCTCGTCACCGCCTGCGAACGAAGCCGAGCCGCCGTCCTTGCCGACGATCGGGGTGGCGCCGAAGTCGATCTTCTTGTCCGCGACCAACGTCTGGACGAAGAAGGCACCGAGGTTGACCATGCCGACCTTGCCGCTCTGGAACGAGGCCGGTTGCACGCTGCCGTTGTCGGTCTTCGCCAACGGCGGCATCAGGCCCTCGGTCCACAGCTGACGATAGAAGGTGAGCGCATCGGTGACCTCGGAACTGTCGAACGACGCGCTCTTCCCGTCGTCGGACAGCACCTTGCCGCCGCTGGCCCAGACATGCGGGGCGAACTCGAAGATGTTGCAGCCGCCGCACTGGCCGGCCATCGTGAAGCCGTAGTAGTCGGGGCCGAGTTTCCGGATCGCCCGCGCATCGGCGAGCATCTCGGCATAGTTCTTCGGCGGCTTGGCGGGGTCGAGGCCAGCCTTCTTGAAGAGATCCTTGTTGTAGAAGGTGACGGAGGCCTCGGCGGTGAACGGCAGCGCGTAGGTCTTGCCCTCGAAGACGGCCAGCTTCTTGTGCGCCGGGCTGAGTCCGTCCTTCCAGCTCAGCGAATCCAGTACTGGCGTCAGATCGTCGAGGACACCCTTGGACGCGAAGTACGGCAGGTAGACCAGGTCGATCGAGGCGATGTCGGGGCCGGAGCCCGAGGCTGCCGCCGTACCGAATTTCTGGACGAAGTTCCCGGATGGTACGACGGTGACCTTCACCTTGCCGTCATGGGTCTTGTTGTACTGCTCGGCCAGCAGGTTGATGAATCCCTTGGCACTGTCGCGCACCCACAGGGTCGCCGTACCGGTCGGTTTGTCGGTGGCTGCCGACGACTTCTGGTCTCCGCCACCGCACCCCGCGAGGACGAGCGCGAGAGCGGCAGCGACTACTGCCGCGAATCTCGTAGTTCTCATGGCGACTTCACTTTCTGCTCGCGTGACCGCGAGCGGAGATTCTCAGGCGAGCGGGAGCCAGACCCGCATGGCACCGGGGCCGCGATTGGCCCAGGTCTGGTACGGGACGGCGGTGACGGTGACCGGAGTGCCGGTCGACGGAGCCGGGTCGTAGGGCTGGTAGAGGTTCGCGTCGAGTGGGCTGACCAAGGCAGCAAGACGCAGCCGTACGCCGTTCTGGCCGGGCTCTTCGACGATGGTTGCCGAGGGCTCCAATCGGAGCTGCTCGACCAGGATGCCTTCGGGTAGATCGGCCTGCTCCACGCAGTACACGAGTGGTCCGCGTTCGATCGCCACGCAGCCGCGCACCGCGTCGACACGGTCGTCGGCCCGGACCAGGCGCGGGGTCATCGGGAGGGTGAGGCGCACCGTGGCGCCGTCGTCACACGAGATCCGCAAGTAGTCGCCGGGGACCGGTTCGGCGAGGACCTTGCCTGCGGTCACGTCGACTGTGGCGCCTGCGGCCCAGGCCGGTACGCGGATCGCCAGCTCGCCGCCGCCTCTGACGGTGACCATTACGTCGCCGTCCCACGGGTAGCCGGTCTCCACCACGGCGGTCAGGTTGTCCGCAGTAAAGGTGCCTGCGGCAACGAGATGCAGCTGCAGACCGGTTGCGTCCGACGTGGCGGCATAGCCGTGCAGGGAGGCGTACAACCGGGCGAGGTTCGGTGGGCAGCAGGCGCAGTCGTACCACGGGAGTCGCTCGCTGGGAGCGTCCTCGCTGGAGCCGTCGTGGCCGGTCCGCAGCTGCAGCGGGTTGGAGTAGAAGAACGCGGTGCCGGTGTGCGATGTCGAGGCCGCGATGGCATTGAGCAGCGCGCGCTCCATCTCCTCGGCGTACCGGGCGTTGCCGGTGGCCAGGAGCATCCGCCAGCACCACTGCAGGGCGGCGATCGAGGCGCAGGTCTCGGCGTACGCGCGGTCCGGCGGAAGCTCGTACGGATCGCCGTACGCCTCGTCACGATGGCGGGAACCGTGGCCTCCGGTGAGGTACATCTTGGTGCCGAACGCGCTGTCCCACAGCTGCTCCATCGCCTGCAGGAGCGTGGCGTCGCCGTTCTCGAGGTACAGGTCGGTGACTCCCGCGGCCAGATACAGCTGGCGCACCGAGTGGCCGATCGCCTCGGTCGCCTCCCGTACCGGAAGGTGGTCCTGGTAGTACTGCGCTCCGAATCGGCCGGCAGGCAGGCTGCCGTGGCCGCGCCGTTCGACCTGGAGCTCGGCGGCGCGCAGGTAGGACTCTTCCCCCGTTTCGCGGTAGAGCTCGATCAGTGCGGTCTCGACCTCGGGATGTCCGTCGATGATCGGCCGGCCGTCATCGCCGAACTCACCCACGATCAGGTCGGCGACCCGCCGTGCGATCGCCAGGAAGCGCTCGTCGCCACCACCACGGTGCAGCGCGACCGCGGCCTGCATGAGATGCCCGGCGCAGTAGAACTCGTGGGTGAAGTCGGGGTGGCTGAACGGCTCCTCGTCCGGCTTTCCTTGCACGTAGGTGTTGAGGTAACCGTCTGCCTGCTGCACCTGCTCCAGCAGGTCCGCCAGCTCGGACAGCATCGGCACCCACCGGTCGGTGCCCGAGCGGCCCATCTCCCAGCCGATCGCTTCCAGCGTCTTGTAGAGATCGGAGTCGGCGAACCATGGCCCGCGGAACGCCTGCTGCGGAGCTTCCTCGGTCAGTCGGCGGAAGTTCGCGATGACGCCGGTCCGGTCGATGTTGTCCAGGCAGTGCGGAATGGTGGCCGCTGCGTTGACCTCTTGCCAGCCGCCGAGCAGCGATGCGGGATCCAGCCGGACAGCGCTCAGTGCCAGCGGATCGAGCGGCGCCCGCTTTCGCGGCGCGGCCGGGCCGAGCGTCTGCGGACGGGTCGGGGCCGAGCGAATGTTAGCGTTCACATTTTGCCTCTCGAAGCAGAGTGCCCAAGCAGGAAGAGAATGGTTTGGAAAATTTGAGAAAATTGTTTCCCGCCGGTCAACCTAGAACTTGCGCCTGCTCTCGTCAAGAGCTCATCTCGTCGGTGTACGGTAAGGAAAATCTTTTCCCATTGACCGCTGCGGTCCACAGAGAGCAGGAACGGCACCCATGACGGATGAACCCGGGTCCCCGGCCGGCACCGCTCGCCGGGTCGGCATCGTCGACGTCGCAGCCCGGGCGGGCGTCTCGGTGGGGACCGTGTCGAAGGCGCTGAACGGCAGCGGGCGGCTCCGGGACGAGACCCGCGCCCGGGTCCGGGCGGCCGCCGACGAGCTCGGCTTCACCCCGCTGAGCGCCGCGCGCAATCTGCTCGCCGGGCGCACGTTCACGGTCGGGGTCATCACGACCGACAGTTACGGCCGCTTCGGCATCCCGGTCATGCGCGGCGCCGAGGACTCCCTCGCGGCCGGCGAGATGATCGCCTTCCTGTGCGACGGCCGGGACGATCCGCTGCGCGAGCAGCACCACCTGGGCAAGCTGCTCGAACGCCGGGTCGACGGCATCATCGTCGCGGGCCGCCGGACCGATCCGCGCCGGCCGATCGGTGCGGACCTGCCCGTTCCCGTCGTCTACGCGTTCGCGCCGAGCAGCGACCCCGCCGACTGCAGCGTCGTCAGCGACGAACGGGGCGCCGCGCGGCTCGCGGTGGAGCACCTCGTCAAGACCGGCCGGCGGCGCATCGCCCACATCACCGGGCCCCAGTCGCACGCCTCGGCCAACGAGCGAGCAGCCGGCTTGGCCGAGGCGCTTGCCGCACACGACCTGGAGCCGGTCGGCGAGCCGTACTTCGGGGGCTGGACCGAGGCGTGGGGACGGTTCGCAGCGGCGCAGTTGTTGCGGACCCACGAGGATGTCGACGGCGTGTTCTGCGGCAACGACGTGATCGCGCGCGGTGTCACCGACGGACTGCGCGAGGCCGGGATCTCGCTGCCTACCCAGGTCGGCGTCGTCGGGGTCGACAACTGGGGGCTGGTGGCGGAGGCGGCCCGACCGCCGTTGACGACGGTCGATCTCGGCCTGGAGGAGATCGGCCGGCGCTCGGCCGAGCTGCTCCTCGAGGCCATCAACGGGCACGCCCAGCCGGGCATCCACGTCGTCCCCGGCCATCTGGTCGTCCGCGAGTCCTGAGCCGCAGGGAACCCGCAGGAGCGGCCCGGCGCACCGGAAGCGGTTCCGAAACTTCGGCTGCCTCTTGAATTAAGTAAGGAAGTTAGCTTTCCTTACCTGGTCGCCCGAATGCGCATTCCGAGATGCACTTCGGCGGCACCCGCCCCACAGACAACTTCAGAGGAGAGTCAGATGACTCGAGGAGTCGCCCCACTCCGACCACCACCCGGTCGCGGCCGCGTGTTCGCAGTGACCGCCGCGGCTCTGGTGGCCGCGGTGACCGCCACCGCGCTCACCGTCGCATCATCGCCGGATGCGAGCGCCGCGATCTCGCCGACCGGCTGGAACACCGTGGTGAGCAAGAACAGCAGCAAGTGCGTCGACGCCCGAGCCGGCGCGAGCACCAACGGAACCGCAGTACAGCAGCAGGCCTGCAACAGCACTACTGCGCAGCAGTGGCAGTTCCAGCCGACCACTGACGGCTATGTCCGCGTCAACGCGTTCAACAACGCGGCCGAGTCGCTCGACGTCACCAACGTCTCCACTGCGGACAGCGCGCCGATCCAGCTCTGGTCGTACAGCAACGGGCTGAACCAGCAGTGGCTGCCGGTCGAGGAAGCCGACGGCGCCTACCACCTGGTCAACCGCAACAGCGGCAAGTGTCTCGACGTTCCCGGCGCCTCGACCGCCGACGGACTCCAGCTGCAGCAGTACACCTGCAACGGAACTGCTGCCCAATCCTTCAGGGTCAACCCAGTGGACGGCACTCCCCCGACCGACCCGCCGACCGGCCAGCCCGACCTCGGCCCGAACGTCTCGATCTTCGACCCGTCGATGCCGGCGAGCACGATCCAGAACAAGCTGAACTCGGTCTTCAGCCAGCAGGAACGCAACCAGTTCGGCGAGCAGCGGTTCGCGCTGCTGTTCAAGCCCGGCACCTACAACGTCAGCGCGAATGTCGGCTTCTACACCCAGGTCGCCGGTCTCGGACTCACGCCGGACAGCGTGAACATCAACGGCGCGGTGCACGTCGAGGCCGACTGGTTCCCACCCCAGAACGCGACCCAGAACTTCTGGCGAGGTGCCGAGGGGCTGACCATCAACCCGCCCGGTGGGCTGGACCGATGGGCGGTCTCGCAGGCTTCGTCGTACCGGCGGAACCACCTCAAGGGCAACCTCGCGCTGGACGACGGCGGCTGGTCGAGCGGCGGTTTCATGGCCGATACCGTGGTCGACGGCCAGGTGCGGTCCGGCAGCCAGCAGCAGTGGCTCTCCCGGAACACCAACTGGGGCAGCTGGACCGGGCAGAACTGGAACATGGTCTTCGTCGGCGCCCAGAACGCACCGGCCGGTACCTTCCCGAACCCGCCGTACACGAAGGTCGCGCAGACCCCGGTGGTCCGCGAGAAGCCGTACCTGTACGTCGATGCCGCGGGCAACTACCAGGTGTTCGTCCCGGCCCTGAAGACGAACTCGGCCGGTCCTGGCTGGGTCGGCGGTAACCCGGCCGGACAGTCGCTGCCGATCAGCCAGTTCTACATCGCCAAGCCGGGAGCGAGTGCGGCGACGATCAACGAACAGCTTGCTGCCGGCAAGAACCTGCTGTTCACACCAGGCGTCTACCGGCTCAGCGACACCCTGCGGATCAACCGCCCGGACACCGTCGTACTGGGCCTCGGGCTGGCCACGTTGATGCCGACCAGCGGGACCCAGTCGATCACCGTCGCGGACGTCGACGGAGTGAAGATCGCCGGCCTGCTGATCGACGCGGCACCGACCAATTCGCCGCTGCTGATGGAGATCGGGCCGTCCGGTTCCTCGGCGAACCATTCGGCGAACCCGACCTCGCTGAGCGACGTGTACTTCCGGATCGGCGGTGCGGCCGTCGGCAAGGCGACCGAGACGCTGCGGATCAACAGCAACAACGTGATCATCGACCACACCTGGTTGTGGCGCGGCGACCACAGCTTCGGGGTCGGCTGGAACTCGAACACGGCGGCGACCGGACTTGTTGTCAACGGCAACGACGTTACGGCGTACGGGCTGTTCGTGGAGCACTACCAGAAGTACCAGACGATCTGGAACGGCAACGGGGGGCGGACGTACTTCTACCAGAACGAGATGCCGTACGACCCGCCGAACCAGAGCGCCTGGATGAACGGATCCACCCGCGGCTACGCGGCGTACAAGGTGGCTGATTCGGTCACCACGCACGAGGCGTGGGGGCTGGGCAGCTACTGCGTCTTCAACGACGATCCGAGCATCGTGGCGGATCGCGCGTTCGAAGTGCCGAACAAGGCGGACGTGAAGTTCCACAGCATGGTGACCGTGTCGCTCGGTGGAAAGGGCACCATCGCGCACGTCATCAACAACACGGGCGGGCCGTCCAACTCGGGCACGAACGTCGCTCAGGTGACGAGCTTCCCGTAACCGGTCAAGGGTTCGGTCGGGATCTGCCCCCCGACCGAGCCCTTCTCCCCAACGTCCTGCGGCTGTCAGGGTCCGCAGGGCGTTGCGGGTGACCTAAATGGCAACGACTCGACTACGGGAACTGCGCGCTCTGCGAGCACCCGTGAAGACACCTACCCCCTGCCAGGCTCTTGCTCCCCAGCCGCCGCTGCCGTGACTGTCGGTACGACGTGGTTGGGTTGGGCCGGTGGAGATCGAGGAGTTGTCCGAGCGGCTGGAGAAGTTGTCGGCCAGGTACGGCGAGTATCTGGGATTCGAACGGGACGGCGACTGGTTCCTGCTGAAACTCCAGGAGGAGGTCGGCGAACTCACCCAGGCTTATCTGCAGGTGACCGGTCGCGCCCGCATGAAAGGCCAGTCGGCCGAGGAGATCCGTGATGCGTTCCAGCTCGAGTTCGCCGACGTCTTCTGCCAGCTCCTGCTGCTAGCGCGGCACTTCGACGTCGACGTACCGCGCGAGATCGAACGCAAGTGGCTCTCCCACGAGACGACCTAGGCGGTAGCGCGGCCTGGTTGGGCCTGCTTGAGGAGGAAGGCGAGGACCACGACCGGCGCCAGGAAGACCAGGGAGCCGACGATGATCTCCGGCGCGACCGGAAGGGACACCGGGATCCGGAGCAGGCTGATCGCGCCGATGAAGCCGAACGGCCAGACCAGGATGCCGATCAGCTTCTCCCGGAGATTCCAGCGGTCCGAGGTCCAGAGCAGGAAGACCCCGATGAACCAGCCGAAGATGAACAGGCCGCCGAACATCAACAGCAGCAGCGTGATGACTTCGCGCGTGCGGATCCGCGGCCGGTAGCGATCGACCAGCACCAGTCCGTCGGTCGCCGCGGCGACGATCTCGTCGGGATCTCCGAGCCGCGCCAGCATCGCGCGCACCTCCGCCTCGGTGGAGACACCGGCCGCCCGTTCCTCGCTGATGTGCGCGGTGACTTCCTCGACGAGTTCCGTACGCCGGTTCGCCGGCAGCGGCTCGGCAGCCTTCCGGAGATACTCCAGGTAGGCGTCGACCAGCCGGTCCGCGTCGTTCTGCACGTTCGTCATCCCTGTCTCCCTCGCCCCAGTACGGTGTCGACCGAGTTGCGGAACCTCTCCCAGTCCGCGGTGAACGCGGCCAGCGCCTTTCGTCCCTCGGCAGTGCTCCGGTAGTAGCGCCGAGGCGGCCCGGACCCGGACTCACGCCAGGTGGTCTCGACCAGCCCCTCCCGCCGCAGCCGTGCCAGCAACGGGTAGATCGTCCCCTCGGTGGTGACCAGTCCGTCCACCTCGCCGAGCGCCTTGACCAACTCGAAACCGTAGCGCTCCTCCCCCTGTAACAACGCGAGCACGCAGAACTCCAGCGTCCCCCGCCGCAACTGGGTGAAGACCTTCTCCGCTACCATGCGATACAAGGTACCTGTCCGAACCCACAACCACCAAACACCGATCCCGCGCCCGGATGAGCGAGGGATCTGTGTCAGGCCTGCTTGGGCCGGACCGCGAACATGACGGCGATGATGAAGGACGGGATGATCAGCGCCCACTTCGGGCTGAGGCCGAGCAGGACCGGGGCCAGGCAGATCAGTAGCAGGTCGAAGCCGCGGATCGGCTGGGAGAAGAGCCCGGGCGGGATCGCGCCCATCGGCGAGGCGACGAGCGGTCCGCTGTACGACGGGGGTCGCGCGGACGCCTGGCGTACGACGCCGGTCAGGATCCCCACCCCGACTGCGAAGGCAGCACTCGCATTGCCGATCGCCGGGTAAGCCAGCAAGACCCAGACCAGCACGAAACCACCTGGTACTACGGACATCGCGACTCGCAGTTCGCGGAGATCCATGCCGAGGGCACGCACCAACCCGATGGATCGGCAGACCGACCGCAGTCCGTCCATCAGCGGCCGGACAGCTCCGAAGCCGGCCAGTCCAGCCGCGATGGGCACCAGTACGTCGTACCCGGTCCCGGCAACGGCGTACGGAACCACCAGGAGCCCGAATCCGACGATCAGGCGCCGCGGCCACCGGAGAATGCGGAGGAACTCGCGATGGACGATCGCCTGCACGTGCGAGCCTCGCCCGCGCCGTGAGTGCACCCGCCCGACAAGCCGCCAGTGCCGCCCGGCAACAACATCCGCCAGCAGACTGACGTCCATGGTGATAGCGGCACCAGCCATCCCAGCCAGCAACTCACCACCAGCAATGACACTCGTCCGACTCAGCCGGTTGAGGGAGCGAGCAGTGACTACGACCAGCGCCACCGCAACAACCAAGGCAACTGCGCCGAGTGCCAGCAGCCTGGCTTGATTGCCTGTAAAGGATGACTGATTCCCGATCTGGCCGTAGGCCACCCACTCTTGTTGCGGCCTGAGCGCCAGGATGACGGCGGGGATTGCTGCGAGTACCAGGAAGCCGTCGGCTACTCGTAGCGTCCAGCGGGAGCGTCCAGCTGTTTGCTGCGCCCACACCGTCACGCAAGCTGTGCAGACCAGTAGCAGTGTCGTCAGCACGGCGGCCTCGCCTACTGCGGACCAGCCGGCACCGAACAGCGCGAAGCCGACCAGTGCCGCCACCGCACCCGCTACTGCGGACACCAGCATCACCAGCCGGTACGACGGGCGCAGTAGCGAAGCCCGGTCGACAGGTGTTGCCAGCAACCAGAAGCCGGTCGCACGCGAAGCGGATACCGGACCCACGCTGAGCAGAACGCGCAACAGGGTCGACACGAGCAACGGCACCAGGATCCACGGCACTGTGTCGAGCAACCACGAGCATGAGCCCGTAGTACAGGCTGCTGAACGGTCGTTGAGCTTCAACAGGACGTTGCCGCCGGTGGCGCCGAGCATGGCGAGCGCGAAGGCGACGACGTAGATGTCCTCGAGCTGCTGCCAGATCGTGCGATCCGCCTTGCCCCGGCGGACCTTGCGCATCCACTTCCGGAGCTCCTTGGAGCGCGGGATCGGACCGAAGTCCGCCGGGTCGAAGACGACCGGCCCGTCCGGAACCGCAGCGCTCATGGCAGCGGGGTGAGCGCGACGGTCTCGTCGGCGACGGCGTCCACCAGCGTCGTGTCGTGGCTCGCGAAGAGGATCGACGTACCGGCCTTCTTCTCTTCCTTCAACCGCTCCGCCAGCCACGCGACCCCGGCGGTGTCCAGCCGTTGCTCCGGTTCGTCCAGCACCAGCAGCTTGCGCGGCCGGACGAGCGCCGTCGCCAAGGCGAGGCGCCGGCGCTGACCCGACGACAGCGAGCCCGGCAGCTGGTCGGCCGCCGCGAGCAGGCCGACGTCGTCGAGCAACGTGTCGACGAGATCCTCCGGCTCGGGGTTGCCGTGCGCCCGGGCCAGCAGGTCCAGGTGCTCGGCGGCGCTCAGGTCCGGGAAGAAGTCGAGGTCGTCGAGCAGCGACGCGACGTCGCGGCGGACCACCTCGGCCCGTTCGTCGATCGGCCGCCCGTCCAGCAGGATCTTGCCGGCCTTCGGCTCGGCCGAACCGACGATGCACTTGAGCACCGTGGTCTTGCCCGCCCCGTTCGGGCCGACCAGAGCGATCGCCCGGCCGGCCGCGAGGGTGAACGTGAGGTCCTCGATCACCTGGCGTTCGCCGTACAGGTGCTGGAGGCCCTGGACGGCGAGCCGGGGCGCGGCTTTGCTCATCGCTTGCGGACCAGGGTCAGTCCGTCGCCGATGCCGAGCATGACCACGTCGACGCGGTCGTCGTTGGCGATGTGCGCGTTGAACTCCTTGCGGTCGACCGGGTCGTCGGCGTGCTGCCCGACGACGCGGCCGCCGGCCAGCGTGTTGTCGAACAGCAGCAGCCCGTTCGGCCGGATCCGCGGCACCAGGTGCTCGAAGTACTCGATGTACCCGGGCTTGTCGGCATCCACGAAGGCCAGGTCGAACTCGCCGTCGAGCTCACCGGCCGACTTGTGCGCGTCGCCGATCCGCAGCTCGATCTTGTCCGCCACGCCGGCCCGCTCCCAGTAACGCCGGCCGATCGAGGTCCACTCGTCGCTCACGTCCAGGCAGATCAGCTCGCCGTCGGCCGGCAGACCGCGGGCGATCGCGAGCGCCGAGAAGCCGGTGAAGGTGCCGATCTCCACCGCACGCCGGGCCGAGATCAGCCGGGTCAGGGTGGTCAGCAGGGCGGCCTGGTCGGCCGTCGTCAGCATCTCCGAGACCCCACCCAGAGCCTGCGTCTCGGTCACCAGTTCGGTCGCGATCTCGTCCAGCGGCATCCCGTGCGCGACCATGTAGTCATGCAGTTCATCGGTCACCTGTACCTGACTGCCCATCGAATCCCGCCGTCCTCTTCGTCGTGGTTCGTTCGCCTGTAGTCTCTACGGGTTGCCCGAGCGCTCGACACCGACCCCTTCGTAGGAGACACCCGCATGCAGATCGCCGTCGCCGGATCGATCGCGACCGACATCCTGATGACGTTCCCCGGACGCTTCAAGGATCAGTTCCTCGAAGAGCAGATGCACAAGGTGTCGCTGTCCTTCCTGGTCGACGAACTGGTCGTGCACCGCGGCGGGGTCGGCGCGAACATCTGCTACGGGATGGCCCAGCTCGGCCAGCGCTCGCTGCTGATCGGTTCGGTCGGCGCGGACTTCACCGACTACGGCGCGGCGCTCACCGAGGCCGGCGTGGACGTCTCGCACGTGCGCATCTGCGACAACGTGCACACCGCCCGGTTCACCTGTACGACGGACCTCGACGCGAACCAGATCGCCTCGTTCTACACCGGCGCGATGGCCGAGTCGCGCGAGATCGACCTCGGCGCGATCCACGCCGCGACCGGTGGCATCGACCTGGTGCTGATCGGCGCCGATGACCCGGACGGCATGCTCAAGCACACCGCGCTGGCGAAGGCGAACGGCATCGACGTCGCGGCGGACCCGTCGCAGCAGCTGGCCCGGATGGAGGGCGAGCAGATCCGCGAGCTGATCGACGGCGCGGCGTACCTGTTCAGCAACGAGTACGAGTCCGGCCTGATGGTGCAGAAGACCGGCTGGAGCCACGACGAGATTCTCAGCAAGGTCGGCGTCCGGGTCACCACGCACGGCGGCGACGGCGTGGTGATCGAGAACGCGGACGGCATCATCGCGAAGATCCCGGCCGTGCCGACCCCCGGCCTGGTCGACCCGACCGGTGGTGGCGACGCCTTCCGGGCCGGCTACCTGACCGGTCGCGCGGCCGGCCTCGACCACGAGGCGGCGGCCCAGGTGGGCTGCACGCTGGCGACGACCGTGCTCGAAACCGTCGGCACCCAGGAGTACACCCTGGACCGCCCGACCTTCCTGGCCCGCCTCGCCTCGGCGTACGGCGAGGAGGCGGCCGCCACCGCGGCCACCACCCTCAAGCTCGGCTAGTAGTCAGTTGCCCAGGCGGGCCAGTACGCCCGTCTGGGCCAGTAGTGCGAAGCGGTCCGGGCAGCCCCAGTGCTCGACGATTTTGCCGTCGACGACTCGGGCCTGCTCGAACAGCGGGATGTCGATCGGGGCCCCGCTCGGCGGTCCGAAGAAGGCGCCTGTCGCGGTCCCCCTCGCCCGGCCGCGCGCCCAGACGGTGTCGCCCACGGTGACGGAGTCCTCGACCGTGTAGACGATGTCCGGCATCATCGCGTACACATCGCGGATCGCCTGTTTCACGTGCGCGATCGCCGCCGGACCGCTGCCCGCGAGGCCGAACTGGTGCTCGACGAGGTCCGGCGCGCACACCTCGTCGACGATCGCGTCGTTCCCGGTCGCGAAGCCCTCCTGCAGGATCCGTTCGAGGACCAGGAACGGCTCCGAGCGACGGTCCGACAAAACCTTGAAAGCAGCCACAGCTTCCCCCTGAATGTCTCGATGCACTATCTGTGCATTCGTTGCAGTAGTACTGCAGTGAACACATTGATAGTGTGCCCACATGGCCGAAGCTGTCAAGACGTATCGCCAGGAGCAGGCCGAGGCGACCCGGATCCGCATCGCCCAGGCCGCCCGGCAGCTGTTCGCCGCGAACGGGTACGGCGCGACGAGCATCGACGCGATCGCCAAGGAGGCCGGCGTGGCGACCCGGACCGTCTACTCGGCCTTCGGAACCAAGCGCGAGATCCTCTCGCTGATCTGCGATCTCTGGCTCAAGGACGCCCAAGCGATCGAGCGTGCGGGCGAGGTGTTCGCCATGACTGAACCTGCTGCCCGGATTCGGGGAGCTGCGAACTGGCTGACCAATCTGTACTCGGCCGGCTTCGACGTGGTGCTGATCTTCGAAGCCGCGACCGATGAGAGCGCGGAGACGCGCGCTCTCCTGCGGTCGAAGCTGGCCGGCCGCAATCAGGTGATGGACGCGATCATCGCTTCGCTCGACGAGGATCTGCGGATCCCGGTGAAGCAGGCGCAGGCGGTCTATCGAGCGCTGGCGGCTCCGGGCGTTTACCAGGAACTCGTCGACGAGTCCGGGTGGACGCCGGCCGAGTTCGAGGACTGGGTCGCCGAGTCTCTCCAGCGTCAACTGCTTGCGTAACCGCGCACGAGGGCTAAAGTGAACTGTACGTTCAGTTCACTTAGGAGAGATTCATGACTGAAGCAGTCGCAGCGGCGTCCGGTGAGTTCACCATCGGCGGTGACCTCACCGTCCGGCGGCTCGGATACGGCACCATGCAGCTCACCGGCGACGGCGTCTGGGGCGACCCGCGCGACCCCGACGAGGCGGTCCGGGTGCTGCGCCGCGCGGTCGAGCTCGGGGTGAACTTCATCGACACCGCCGACGCCTACGGACCGTTCACGGCGGATCTGTTGCTGAAGAAGGCGTTGCACCCGTACGCCGATGATCTGGTGATCGCCACCAAGGCCGGGTTCGCCCGGACCGGGCCGAACGGGTGGACGCCGATCGGCCTCCCGGCGTACCTCCGCCAGCAGGTCGAACTCAGCCTCCGGCACCTCGGCCTGGAGCGGATCGACCTGCTGCAGCTGCACCGGATCGACTCGAACGTGCCGGTCGCCGACCAGATCGGTGAGCTCGCGCAGCTCCAGCAGGAAGGCAAGATCCGGCACATCGGCCTGTCCCAGGTCAGCATCGACCAGGTCGAGGAGGCGTCCAAGACCGCGACCATCGTCTCGGTGCAGAACCTCTACAACCTCAGCCAGCGCGACGACGAGGATCTACTCGGGTACGCCGAGAAGAACAACCTCGGCTTCATCCCCTGGTTCCCGCTGGCCACCGGTGAGCTCGCCAAGGCCGGTGGACCACTGGCCAAGATCGCGCAGAACCACGACGCCACGCCGTCGCAGCTCGCCCTCGCCTGGCTGCTCAGGCGGTCGCCGGTCATGCTGCCGATCCCGGGCACGTCTTCGGTCGCGCATGTCGAGGACAACGTCAACGCGGCGAAGGTCGAGCTGACCGACGACGAGTTCGCCCAGCTCACGGCGGCGGTCGGCTGATGAGCATCTGGTTCGTCACCGGCGCGTCCCGCGGTTTCGGCGCCGGGATCGTGGCGGAGGCGCTTGCCCGAGGCAACCAAGTGGTCGCCGCGGCGCGGCGGCCTGACGAGTTGCAGCGGAGCGAGAACCTGTTGCCGGTGGCCCTGGACGTGACCGATGAGGACCAGGCACAGGCCGCGGTAGCCGCCGCCGTCAAGGAATTCGGCCGGATCGACGTGGTCGTGAACAACGCGGGTCGTGGATTGCTCGGCGCGGTCGAGGAGGCTTCCGACCAGGCCGCGCGAGCGATCTTCGACACCAACGTCTTCGGCGTACTGAACGTCCAGCGGGCGGTTCTTCCCGTACTACGTGCGCAGCGCAGCGGCCGGTTGATCCAGCTCAGCTCGGTCGGCGGTTTCACCGGTACGCCGGGATGGGGCCTCTACTCGGCAACGAAATTCGCCGTCGAAGGGTTCTCCGAGGCACTGCACGGCGAACTGGCACCGCTCGGCATCCACGTGACCATCGTCGAACCGGGGCTGTTCCGGACCGACTTCCTGGACGAGTCGAGCCTTCACCGGGCAGGCGAGATCGCTGACTACTCCGACACGGTTGGTGCGATGCGGCAGTCGTTGGCCGACTTCAATCACGCCCAGCCGGGCGATCCGGTCAAGGCCGCGCGAGCGATCGCCGACCTGGCGGAGCTGCCGGATCCACCTCTCCGGATCCAGCTGGGCGCCGACGCGGTCACCCGGGTCGAGGCGAAACTCGACTTCGTCCGGACCGAGCTCGAGCGGTGGCGGAAGGTCTCGCCGTCGACGGATCACGACGATGCTTGAGCAGTCCTCGCACCCACGCAGCGTCCGGGCGAAGGAGTCGGTGCTGTGCGCAACAAAAGAGCTGCTCGACGAAGGCGGCCTCGGAGCGGCGACGGTCGACGCGATCAGCGCCCGCTCCGGGGTCAGCAAGGCCACGATCTACAAACACTGGCCCTGCCGTACGGCGATCGCCGCCGAAGCCTTCGGCCGCCGGATGGCCGACGCGATCCCGTTGCCGGATGAGGGCACCGCGATCGCCGACCTCACCGAACAGGTCCGCCGGGTCAGCAAGTTCTACGCCGGCCCGAACGGCAAGATTTTCGCTCAGCTCCTCGCAGCCAGCGTTACCGATGAGGCCGCAGCCCCTTATTTCCGGGAGTTCTTCCTCGACACCCGCCGCGCGAACGTCGCCGAACTCTGGAACCGCGCGCTCGCCCGCGGCGAAGTCAACAGCGCTGTATCCGCCGGCACAGCCACCGACCTCCTCTTCGGCCCGCTCATCTTCCGGCTGATGACCGGGCACGCCCCGCTGGCCGAGCAGGAGGCGGAGGCCATCGCCACCGCCGCCCTGCACGGCCTGCTCAAAGCCAACTCTGCAGAGGACTACTGATCCTGAGGGCGTGCCCAGAGGCCGCGGACGTGGCCGATGTGGCGGCGCATCAACCGCTCGGCCCCTTCGGCGTCGCGCGCCTCGACCAGGTCCATCAGCTCATGGTGCTCGGCGGCTGACTGGCCCAGGCGACCACTCTCCACCAGCGGGGTAAGGCCCAGCAGGCGGGTTTGCGAGCGGAGGTCCGACACGACGTCAACCAGGCGGCGGTTGCCGCTGTAGGCGAGCAGGGTGACGTGAAAGACCCGGTCGGCTTCGATGTAGTCGATCAGGTTGCCCGCTTCCGCAGCGACGACGATGTCCTGGGCCAGGGTGCGCAGGTGCGCGAAGTCGTCGGCCGGAATGACCGGTACGACGTCGCGAATCGTCGGTGGTTCGATCAGTTGCCGGAGGGCAGCCAGGTCGTCCAGGTCCTCGTCGGACATCTCGGTGACCCGGAACCCCTTGTTCCGCAGCGAGATGACCAGGCCTTCGCGGACCAGATCGAGCATCGCCTCGCGGACCGGGGTCGCGGAGACCCCGAACCGGGCACCGAGGGTCGGCGCGGAGTACACCTGTCCCGGTTCCAGCTCGCCGGAGATCACCGCTGCCCGCAGTGCGTTCGCCACACTGTCGCGGAGGCTTTCGCGCTGCTCCAACGGCCGCACGCTCGGCTGCGCCCCCATCCGGTCATCTCCCTCGCTGCAAAGTCGTCCGCCCGACCACATTGTGGTCCACCCTGCCGGCGAACCCGTCAACGCCCTGCCGGTCAGCCCGGGCGCACTCCGCCGCCGATCGAGCGGACGAGGTCGGTCAGGTGGGTGAAGACGCGGTCCGAGCCGATCCCGTCATGCTCGTATTCGTTGGTCACCCAGGCCTGCAGGTTGCCGACCCGGGCGGCCGTCTCCAACTGCAGACCCGAGTCGACGTACATGTCGTCGTAGTACACCGCCGCTGCCACCGGGACCTCGTTCGCCGCGAGCCGGTCCAGGTCATACAAGCGGCTCCACTGCGGGCGAGCAGCGAGCAACTCGACGGCAGCCCGGAACGGTCGCAGTACGCGGATCTCCTCGAACATCCACGGGTACATCATTTCGCCGGTGAACAGCAGCGGCCGGGCCGACTCCGCGAACTGCGGCCGCGCCGACCGTTCCCGCTCAGCTGCCCAATCAGTTGCGCCGTCGCCCCACCCGTAGCAGGCCTCCTGCAGAGCGGCGAACAACGGCCCGTCACTGTACGACGAACGCACCATCACCTGGCTGAGGAACGTCTCCGACAACTCGTCACCGGCGAACGCCTCGTCGACCAGCCAGTGCATCCGCTCGTAGCCCGGCTTCATCCCGAAGTCGATCCCGAGCGACTGCAACCGCCGTACGGTGAGCTGGTCGCCGTCCGGCAACCGTACGTCGCCCGCCGCCAGGCGGTCCGCGATCGCCGCTACGCGCTGCTCGTCGTGCGGATACCGCCGGTAGTACTCGCGGTTCTTCGCCTCGACCCGGGGATAGGTCCGCCGATAGACCTCGGCCGCGTCCGGCTCCACCGAAGGCAGGCCGCCCGTGACATAGCAGGCCGTCAAGCCTTCCGGAGCCTGCGACAAGTAGGTCAGCGTGATGAACCCACCGAAGCTCTGCCCGAGCGTCGACCACTTCACGCCGCCGAAAACCGTCTTCCTGAGATGCTCGGCGTCGGCGACGATCGAGTCGGCCCGGAAATGCGTGAGGTACTCCGCCGCCAGCGCGGGCTTGTCGAAGGACTGCATCCGGCGCCCGTTGACCGGCGTACTGCGACCCGTGCCGCGCTGGTCGAGCAGGATCACCCGATAGGTCTTCAACGCCTGCCCGATCCAGCCGTTGGCGTCGATCGGCCGGGGCGACTTGCCACCCGGTCCGCCTTGCAGGAACACCAGACACGGCAGGTCCTCGTCCCGGCGTACCGGATCGACCAGCTCCCGCGCGAACACGGTGATCCGCTCGGCGCTCCCCGGATCCGACCAGTCCAGCGGCACCGAGATCTCGTGCTCGCGGACGTGCATGCCGGGGATCGTGTACGTCGTCATACGCTCGCCTTCCGCTCCTGCTCGTGCTGCCGGCGGCGCCGGTCCCACTCCGGGTTGATCTGCGGGACCGCCGCCAGCAACGTCTTGGTGTAGTCGTCCCGCGGATGGTCGAAGATCTCGTCGCGGGTGCCCAGCTCCACGATTCTGCCCTTGTTCATCACCGCCACACGCTGAGCGATCTGCCGTACGACGGCCAGGTCGTGCGCGATGAAGATGTAGCTGAAGCCGCTTTCGCGCTGCAACCGCAGCAGCAGCTTGATCACCTGAGCCTGGATCGACACGTCGAGGGCGGACACCGCCTCGTCGCAGATCACCAGCTTCGGGTTCACCGCGAGCGCCCGGGCGATGCCGATCCGCTGCGCCTGGCCGCCGGAGAACTGCGCTGGGTACCGCTGCGAGTGGTCCGGGTTCAGACCGACCCGCTCCATCAGTTCGCGGGCGAAGGCACGTCGGCCGCCGGGCACGGCGATGCCCTGATAACGCAACGGCGCAGTGACGATCCGTTCGACCGTGTACCGCGGGTTCAGCGACGAGAAGGGATCTTGGAAGACCACCTGTACGTCGCTCCGAAAGCGGGCCAGATCCTTCCCGGCGGCCCGGGTGATGTCCTGCCCCTCGAACTCCACGGTGCCCTGCGTCGGATCCAGCAGCCGCGCGGCGATCCGCGCGGTGGTGGACTTACCGCTGCCCGACTCGCCCACGATGGCCAGGGTCTCGCCGAGCGAGACGTCGAAGCTCACCTGGTCCACCGCCGTGAAGGCAGCCTTCGGCGCCAGCAGTCCGCCCTGTCCCCTGGTGACGAACTCCTTCGTCACCTCACGCAGCTTCAGTAGAGTCACGAGAGCACCTCGTCATCGATCCTCGGTACGGAGTCCAGCAACGCGCGGGTGTAGTCGTCGCGCGGGTCGGAGAAGATCTGTTCGGCCGTGCCGTACTCCACCGGATCGCCGGCACACATCACCAGCACGCGCTTGGCGATCGAGCTGATCACCGCCAGGTCGTGCGTGATGAAGATCAGGCCGGTCCCGGTCTCCGCCTGCAGTTCGGCCAGGAGCTCGAGGATCTGCGCCTGGACCGTCACGTCGAGCGCGGTGGTCGGTTCGTCCGCGATCAGCAGCGCCGGCGAGCAGCACAGCGCCATCGCGATCATGATGCGCTGCCGCTGACCACCGGAGAACTGGTGCGGGTAGTGGTCGACCCGGCGAGCGGCGTCCGGGATCCGCACCTGCTCGAGCGCCTCGATCGCCACCCGGCGGGCGTTGCGCCGCGAGCCGCCCCGATGCGCGCGATAACCCTCCTCGATCTGCAGACCGACGGTGTAGTACGGATTGAGCGACGACAGCGGGTCCTGGAACACCATCGAGATCGCGTTGCCCCGCACCTGCCGCAGCTCCGCCTCCGACCGGCCGAGCAGCTCCTGGCCGTCGAGGCGGATGCTGCCGCTGGTCCGGGCGCCGGGTGGCAACAGGCCGAGCACGGCCAGCGCCGTCATCGACTTGCCCGAACCGGACTCGCCGACGATGCCGAGGGTGTCGTCCCGGCCGACCGTGAAGGACACGTCGCGGACGACGTCGACCGGCCCGCGGCTGGTGGGCAGGGTGACCGTGAGGTCCTCGACCACGAACAGTGCTTGCGTCATGTCGACGTGACCCTCACTCTCGGATCCAGTGCGGTGTAGACGAGATCGACCACAACGTTGCCGACGACAACGAAGAAGGCGGCCAGCAGGGTGACGGCCATGATCACCGGCTGGTCGTTCTTCGCGATCGAGTCGGCGGCCATCTTCCCGATCCCGTTCAGCCCGAAGACGGTCTCGGTGATCAGGGCGCCACCGAGCAAGCCGGCGAAGTCCATCCCGAAGATCGTCGTGATCGGGGTCAGGGCCGGTCGCAGCGCGTGCCGGCGCAGGATGAGTGATCGGCTGAGCCCCTTGGCCCGGGCCGTCCGGAGGAAGTTCTCCGCCAACGTGTCGATCACGTTCGCCCGGGTCAACCGTGCGTACAGGCAGGCATAACCGACCGCCAGGACGGTCCAAGGCATCAGGTACGACTCGAACCACAGCATCGGGTTCTCGCTCAGCGGCGGCGCCGACGGGAATGGCAGCACCTGCAGCTTGACCACCAGGACGTACTGCAGCACGAGCGCGAGGACGTAGTTCGGCACGCTCACGCCGGTGAGCGCGAGCGCCATCGCGCTCCGGTCCCACCAACTCCCCTGCTTGAGCGCGCTGATCAGGCCACCGATCACTCCAGCGAGGAGCCACAGCACGGCAGCTCCGACAGCGACGGTGATGCTGACCGGCAACCGGGTGGTGATCATCGACCAGACCGACTCGTTGGTCTGGAAGCTGTACCCGAGACAGGGCGCCGGACAGTGCACCGTGCCGTAGTCCCGGCCGGCGAGGATGCCCTGCAGGAAGTCCCAGAACTGGGTGAGCAACGGCTGGTTCAACCCGAGCATCGTGCGGATCGAGTCGATCCGGTCCGGCGTACAGGTCTTGCCACAGATCATCACCGCGGGATCGGGCGACAGCTTGAAGAAGATCACGTAGGTGAACAGGCAGACCGCCAGCAGGATGACCAGTACGCCGGCGAGCCGGCCGAGAACGTAGCGGACCATCAGGACGCCTCCCCCGCATCGATCACGGTGCGGATCTTGTCCCCGAGCACCGTCAGCGACAGCACGGTGAGGAACAGGGACGCACCGGGGATGGCGAAGAACATCGGGTCGACGGAGTACCAGCTCACCGAGCCGGAGATCATCTGCCCCCAGGACGCGGTCGGCGGTGAGACGCCGACGCCGAGGAACGACAGTCCTGCCTCGGTGCCGATGTAGCCGGGAATGGCCAGCGTCGTCATCACGATGATCGAGCCGCGCAGGTTGGGCAGGATCTCGCGGAACACCACCGCGGTGTTCTTCGCCCCCGACGCCCGCGCGGCCTCGACGAACTCCCGGTTCGCCAGTGTCATCGTCTGGCCGCGGATCACCCGGGCCAGATACGGCCAGCCGAACGCGCTGATCACCGCGACCAGCAGCACCGGGCGGTTCCCGGCCGGCAGCGACGACAGGATCGCGATCATGAAGATCAGCGCCGGGAACGCCATCAGGAAGTCCATCAGCCGGGAGATCACCTGGTCCACCCAGCCGCGGTAGAACCCCGCCAGCATCCCGAAGACCACGCCCAGAACACCGGTCAGCACGGTGGCGGACAACGCGATCGTGATCGACACCCGCGCGCCGTAGACGACCCGGGCGAACAGGTCCCGGCCGTTCTGCGGCTCGACGCCGAACCAGTGCCGGCCACTGATCCCGCCGAGCGCACCGTGCGGCACCCCGCCCAGATCGGAGTTGATCGCGGCCGAGTCGAACTCGTACGGTCCCCAGCCGCTGATCTTCGTGATCAGCGGCGCGAACACGGCCATCGCAACCACCAGCAGCAGGAACGCGACGCAGCACAGCGCGGCCTTGTCCCTGCCGAGCCTGGTGAGGATCCGCCGGGTCGAGGTCGGCGGGCCTACCGGCTGCCCCGCCTCCTCGACCTCGAGTAGCGTCGGGGTCGTTGTCATCGGCTACTTCCCGGCGTCCGTCAGGCCCACCGAAACCAGGTCGATACCGCCGGAGAAGCCGTCGTGCAGGTAGGCGCCGGCGATGTTGCTGCCGACGACGGTGACGACCTTCTCGTAGAGCAGCGGAACGACCGGGGCCAGCTTCATGATCTGCTTGTCCAGCTCGCCGTAGGCAGCGTTGGCCTGCTGGAGATCCGTCATCGCCGCGATCTCGTCGATCCGGCTGTCGACGCCCTTGTCCTGCAGCTGGGCCAGGTTGGAGTTGCCCTTGGCAACGATGTGGCGACCGTCGAACAACGGCGGCAGGAAGGTCGCCCCGGACGGCCAGTCCGGGCACCAGCCGGTGATCGCGGCCTCGTGCTGCTGCGACGGCGTACCGATCACCTCGTAGTAGGTCGAGCTGTCGATCGGGTTGACCTTGACGGTGATGTTCAACGGTTTCAGGGCCTGCTGAATCGCGACTGCCATCGCCACCATCTTCGGCTGGGCTCTGGTGTCGAGCATCATCCTGAATCCGCCCTCCAGACCTGCCCCGGCCAGTAGCTTGCGCGCTGCCTCCAGGTCGCCCTTCCCGTCCTGGCTCGGGTACGGGTCGTAGTCCACCCGGCCGACCACCGTCGGCGGCTGGATGCTCGTCGCCAGTTCGGCGAGCGTCGAACCACCGACGGCATCGCGGACGGTCTGCTTGTTCACGGCGAAGTTGATCGCCTGCCGCACCCGGACGTCACCCAGTGGCTTCTTGGTGGTGTTCAGGCCCATGTACGTCGTGCAGCCGCCGAGGCCGGACAGTGTGCGCTGCTTGAGCTGCGGCGTCTGGACACGGGCGACCGTGGCGGCCTGGATGGTGCCGGCGATCGCGTCCGCGTCGGTGCCCTGACCGGCGATCATCCGCTCGTCGATGGTGGCGCCGTCGAGTCCGAACGTCCACTGGAACCCGTCCGGCTTCGCGGCCCGGACGCTGTCGGTCTTCGCGTCCCACTTGTCGTTGCGGACCAGCTTCAGCGACGCACCCGGCTTGTACTGCGCGACCTTGTACGGCCCGGACGCGATCGGCTTGGAGTCCAGCTCGTTCCCCGCCCCCTTGCCGGCCGGCACCGGGACAAACGTGTTCTGCGCGACCACGCTGCCGAAGTCGGCGTACGGCTTCTTGAGGTGGAAGACGACGGTCTTGGCATCGGGCGTCGCGATCGTCGCGAGGGCGCCTGACTTGTAGGGACCCTGATAGCTCGCCGGAGCGTCGATGATCTGCTTCGCGTACGGCGAGCCGATCCCCAGCTCGGGATCCCAGGCCCGGGAGACGCCGAACTTCACGTCGGCGCTGGTGATCGGTGCGCCGGTCTCGAAGAACAACCCGCTCTTCAGCGTGAAGGTCCAGGTCTTGCCGCCGTCTGTCGGCTTGCCGGTGTCGGTCGCCAGGTCGGGGACGATCTTGGTGCCCTCGGCGCCTGGTGCCGCACCTTGCGTCGTCAGGGTCCGGTAGATCAACCGGTAGAAGTTGTTCACACCGCCGTCGAATCCGCGGGCGGGGTCGAGGTGCGAGAAGCCCGCGTTCGCGAGCACCTGGACGACGCCGCCCTGAGCGGGCTTGCCGCCCGGGCCGGCAGTGGTCTGCCCTGAGCCGCTCGCAGCACCCGAACAGGCACTGAGCACCAGCGTGCCGGACAGCGCGAGCCCCACCAGCATGGTCGATCTCTTCATCTGCCTTCTCTCCGTTCGTGGGCTTCGACGAGCCCCAGATGGTGATGTCACGACTGCCGCAACCAGACCCGCATCGCCGCCGCCTCGCGGTTGCCCCAGAGGAAGTAGGGAACGAGCCTTGCCTGCACCGATTCGGCCGGGCTGACGTCGGCCGGTTGGCCGGTCAGCACCGGATAGAGCTCTGGCGCCGGCGGCTGCGCGCGACCGGCCGTCACGTCGAGAACGACCTGACCCGGCGTACCGTCGACGACTTCGGCCTGTACTGCGTGCGCCTGCGCCACCTCGGCCGGCCCGACCACGAGGTCATCGACGGCGACCGCGACGTCTTGTTGCTCGAGGCAATAGATGAGTGGACCGCGCGCCACCGCCAGAGCGCCGCGGGTCGCGTCGAGGTACGGATGCGAACCGTGCGCGCGCGGTGTCATCGGCAACACCAAGCGCACCTGGTCCCCCGCGGCGAACCGGCGGCTGATGGTCAGCCAGCCCTGGTCAGATCGGTTGCTGATGGCAACGCCGTTCACGCTCACCTCTGCCTCCGTCGCCCAGCCGGGGATCCGCAGAGCGAGGGCTGACTCGTCGTCGGTCGCGCGGTCGACGGTGATCGTGACGTCGCCGTTCCACGGGTACGCCGTACGGACGGTGACGGCGAGGTCGTCGGTCGCGATCCGCGCGTCGGCGTACTGGCAGAGGAAGAGCGTGCCCTTCTGCTCGGCGGCCAGGTAGTCCTGCAATTGCGCCATCCAGCGGATGATGTTGGGCGGACAGCACGGGCAACCGAACCATGACCGGCGCAACGGTTCGCCGCCGCTCTCGGCTCCGCTGCGCTGCTCGTGATCGGGACGGCGCTGCAACGGATTGTCGTAGAAGAAGCTGGTCCCGGTCGCGGAAAGCCCTACTGCATAAGCGTTGTAAAGCACGGTTTCGAACACGTCCATGTACTTCGAACCGCCGCTGGCCAGGAACATCCGCCAGGCCCACTGCATGGTCGCGATCGCCGCGCAGGTCTCGCTGTAGGCGCGCTCGGAGGGCAGCTCGTACCGATCGCCGATCGCCTCGTCGGAGTGACGGCTGCCGAGACCGCCGGTGAGGTAGAGCTTCGTCGCCACCATGTCGTCCCAGAGCCGTTCCAGCGCGGTGAACAGCGACGCGTCGCCGGTCTCGAGGTGCACGTCAGCAGCGCCGGCGGCGAGATAGGCCATCCGTACGGCGTGACCGGTAACGGCCGGCAGCTCCCGGAACGGCGCGTAGTCCTGGAAGTACTCGGCCGGGAACGTACTGCGTTCCAGGTTGCCCCGGCCGCGCCGCTCGACGAACAACTGTGCCTGGACGAGGTAGTCCTCGACACCGGTCTCGCGGTAGAGCTCGACCAGGGCCATCTCGACCTCCGGGTGACCGCAGACCACCGGCTCCCCCGTTGCGCCGAACTTCCGGACGACGAGGTCCGCGAACCGGCGCGCCACCCCGAGTAGTCGCGCGTCGCCGAGCTGACGATTCGCGGCGACCGCAGCCTGGATCAGATGGCCGAGGTTGTAGAGCTCATGTCCCCAGGCAAGGTCTTCCCAGGGCTTCTTCGTCGATCCCGGGTCCTGGAAGAACGAGTTCAGGTAGCCGTCCGGCGCTTGGACTTGCTCCAGAAGTCCGACCACTTCGTCGAAGAAGTCCTGTGCGGCGGGCGGCGTTTCGTCGTTCCCGAGTTCATAGGCCAGCCCTTCGAGCGTCTTGTAGAGATCGGTATCGAGAAACGGGTAGCGCCCGCGGTAGGCGCCCCGGGTGGGATCGATCAGCCGACGCAAATTGTCGACGTTGCCCGCTGCCCGCAACTCGCCCAACGCATGCGGCACAGTCGCCTCCCGATTACGCCGCTGCCAGTCCCGCAACACCCCACCCGTGAGCTCGACCTCATCCGTGCGCAGCGGCCTCAGCGCACCCGCGCCAGTACGCACCGCACCTGCGCGCTCGGCCGGGCGGCTGGGACTCATCGGACCTTCAGTACCGTGTGACATTGCACTGACCCTAGGTCGCTCGCACGGTTACCGCTAGCCATTACCGAAAATTGTCCGAAGGGTGACCGTGGAAAGATCCCGCCATGACGAGACGAACCCGTTGGTGGGCGGCCGGCGTACTGGTCGTGGGTCTAGGCCTCATGACCTGGCTACTCGCCGTCGGCTCGACGCATCACTATCGCGACGACGACACCGACCGCTACGCGTGCAACGCCGTCCTCGGCCCGGTGCGGAACGGTTCGGACTACCCCGCGTACTACAAGAGCATCGACGGGCGCACGGACAAGCTCGACTTCGAGGACGACCTCCGCCTTCGCGACGCCCACGCCGAACTCACCGCGAGTTGCGATCGCCACCGCCAACGCCGAATCGGCCTGAGCCTGCTACTGCTCATCCCAACAGCAGTAGCCGCCAGCTACCTCCTCACAACCCGCCGCCCACCCGCCCAATAACCACCGTCACAGCCGCCGCCGTACGAACGGACATGAGGTATCCCCCAAAAACCACCGTCACCCCACCCACCCCAAGCGCAACCCCCGCCCCTCAACCAGACACCTCATGTCCGTCGGCACACCCCCGCCCCCCCGCCCGCGTAGATGCGCCTCCGGCTATCCGAGCGGCTCAGCTCCTCTTGTGATGCTCAACCCCCTCCCATAGCAGGGTGCGAACCCCAACACCGAGAGCGAGGCACCTCTTCGCAGAAGAATCGGGGTAGGTCGGCCCCGAATCGACCGGCCCGGGCGACCCGACCCCACCCGGCCCACCCCCCCCACGCCCCCCCACCCACCCACAGAAACGGGCACACCACCACCCACACCCACGACGAAGAGGAGA